>NZ_ALKF01000194.1:0-143610 GCF_000283315.1 Paenibacillus sp. OSY-SE
GAGTCCTCTCTACCGCACCATACATACTCAAAGTGTATCCCTTGCGTAGGCAAGGGATTTTTTGCATGCACATATCTGCTCACATACAATGGAAAAAGAAAAATAGACCTGTTCCTTGGAAGGGATGGTCTATTTCTTGTTTGCATGAAGTTGTCAGCTGCCTAGTATCTTCTATACATGCCTAGAGACTTGGGGTGCGTATAATCGAAGCCAAACTTCTTGTATAAATGATCGGCGGGGACATCCGCTAGCAGGCTGACATAAGATTTATCAGGCGCATTGTTCTCTAAGTAATTGGTGATTTCCGTCATGATCAGTTTCCCCAACCCTTTGCCTTGATAAGAAGGGGCAACCGCGATGTCTACAACTTGATAAAAGCAACCGCCGTCTCCGATGATCCGGCCCATGCCTACGAGCTCGTCTTCATGTCTCAATGTGACTGCAAAGATGGAGTTTTTCAAAGCGATTTTGGCTCCGGTTAAGCTTTTGGCACTAAGACCGGCAGCGACTCGCAAAGCGATATATTCCTCTGGCGTAGGCGCTTCGTGAAATATATGTATGTTTGGATGCAACTGAATAAACCTCCTAAGTAGATATGAATTCCGTTCCATTATACAGGATTTTTTTGTCAATGCGCTACTATAGACACGGAGCTTTAGAATCAAGATGCTGCAAGCAGATATACAAAGCCGCCAGCGGATGCTGGCGGTTTTCGTTCTGCTTTATATCCGGGGTTATCGCAGCAAGGACAGCAAGGCGATAATTTCAACCAGCCGGATTATGCGGTTTCTTCTGCGGCGTCCGGTAATAGAACTCAACACCAGAAAATCGGTGCCGACCGAGGTTAGTCTTCCAGTAAAAGTGCCTTTTCTGGTGGTGACCCGCACATTGTGTCCACGAAGACGAAGAGCTTTGTCGCGAAATGTCATGCTTCACATCCCCTTTTCCCATAAGATAATATAATTGAATACACGTTATCATATGTGAGTTGTTACTCATGTGAGTGGGTGGACAAACTACAGGCTGGCAGGGCAGAAGCGCAAATTTGATGGATATGGGCATTTAAAAGAATCTTTTTGTCACAGCAGGCCATACAATAACAACGCAAGTACACATTAATAACGGTGAAGGAGGACATTAAATGAGCGACATTGCTGGAAGATGTGGTGGTTTCTTTACTTCTACAGGCGTAATTTTGGTTCTCTTCATTTTGTTGGTAATCGTATTGCGTTCCGGCTGGTTCTAACCATACACCGGGGAAAAGCCGGGATGTTGATTCCGGCTTTTTGACATGAAGGAATGTTTAAGTTCTATGCAGTGATTTTTTCAGCAGGTTTGCGAGCGATGATGCGAGTGTCCAGTCTTTTGAGCCATTCTCCCTTTGATTCAGAACTAACGCAGGTCAGACACAAAGGATGAACTTGCCCAACACTGGAAAACATACTGTTCTAGAAGAGTAGCCAGGTTATTAAGGCTAAACGAATCAGTTTCTGATGGGATGGGACAAGGAGTGGAATGCGTGTGCGCCACATCTTCTGACGGGATGGGAGAGTGAGGCAAAGGGCGAAGCGGAAGATAGAAACATCTAGTGCCTCATTAGACGAGTCCTCCATGTGTCTCTAGGAAATTGCAAGCGTTATCTATATGTTGCGCCATACCGCTGCTCTAACCATGGTGCAGGGGGGCGGCGCGTGCTATCATCCGATCTGGCACACGCATATGCCTCATTTATGGTGGCATCCGGAACATACTTTAGGATACGAGCATGCGCTCATTCATGAGATTGAGCGCAATCGAAGGCAGCCTCCTTTTCAGTCAAACGGACAGTAGACGGCCCTTTGTGCGTTTATACGGACACTTTAGTTCGTCCGACGAACGATTGAATGACCTGATTGGCCGCGCCAAGCACGGTCGAACGCTGCTGCAGTGAGGAAAAATGAATTTGCAATCCATGCTGATGCGATTGGAGTGTACGCTGTTGCACCGTCCGCAGAAGCGGCTTGCGGATCCAACGTTCGGCTTGGGTGAGCTTGTTGCCGATAATGACTAGCTCTGGGTTAAACGTGTTAATAATATTGGCGATGCCGACGCCCAAGTACTCACCAATCTGATGCAGCGTGTGAAGCGCGTTCGGCTCATCCTGCTCAGCAGCTTGCATGATTTCTTCCAAGCTATGATAGCTCACGTTCTTGCCAGCTTCTGCAATCGCCTTCTCCGAAGCATACAGCTCCCAGCAACCCCGGTTGCCGCAGCTGCATTTGCGGCCGTTCGCTTCAATCGTCATATGCCCCATTTCGCCAGAATAGCCGTATGCGCCCTTGAACAATTCCCCTCCGATAATCGTTCCGGTACCGATGCCGGCCCCTGCGCTGATATAGACGAGATGCTGCGCTTTCTCGCCTGCGCCGTACTCCCATTCCCCGATGGCGCCTGCGCGGGCTTCATTGTCGACAGTGACGATCGCCCCGGGAAACCGCTCCTCTATAGCCCGTTTCAGTGCAACATTCCTCCAGCCCAAGTTCGGCGCGAACAGGACGTTGCCTTCTTCATCGACCATTCCCGGCGCCCCGATGCCGATCCCTATCGTGCCGTAAGGCGCGGAGGGAGCTTGGCTGCGAAGCGCAGTGATCGTATCGCATAGGCTGTCGATCACATGCTCCGATTCATTGCTGCGGATAGGAATGTTGGCTTCCTCCAGCACAATCTGTCCTGATAAGTCGCATAGGATTGCCGTGAAGCTTCCTATGCCTAATTCGATGCCAATGGTATAGCCCGCATGGCGGTTGAACAACAGCATGAGCGGTTTTCGTCCCCCGCTGGATTGTCCCGGACCGATTTCGAGCACAAGCTGCTGCTCTAACAATTCATTCACCAGATTCGAGACGGTCGCCTTGTTGAGACCGGTCATCGATGCAACCTGCGCACGCGAGATAGGGGCATGAAGCTGGATAGCTTCGAGTGCGATCGAGGTGTTTATTTTTTTTACGAGAGCTTGATCACCGGTGACCTTCATCTTGATACCTCATCCTTTATCGATACAACTTTATTTATGCTCTAAATTTACAATGTCAATGATTATTAGTTTAGGAGGGATTGCTCATTTAAGCAAGTTTTTCATAATTAGGCTGTGACGGGTGCAGCGAGATGATGGGGGATAAGTCGAAATTATAATATTTTTCCTACTTAGTTTAATGGATATACAAAGTTATTAAATTATGCTAGGATGAGGGTAAAGTTTTAATTCAAGAGGAGGCACCTGCAGATGAGCTACTTTGCAACCGTTAACAAGATTGAGTATGAAGGCCGCCAATCGTCCAATCCTTTCGCGTTCAAGCATTATCGTCCAGATGAGATCGTGATGGGCAAGCCGATGTCAGAGCACCTGCGCTTCGCAATGGCCTATTGGCATACGCTGACCTATGGGGGAACGGATCCGTTCGGAGACGCCTTGATGGAACGCTCCTGGAACCGCCTGTCGGGAATGGATTTAGCGAAAGCGAGAGTGGAAGCCGCATTTGAATTTATGGAAAAAGCAAATCTAGACTATTTCTGCTTCCATGATCGTGACATCGCTCCGGAAGGCGATTCGCTGCGGGAGACGAACCGGAACATTGACGTGATTGTCAGCATGATGAAGGAGTACATGGCATCGACCGGGAAGAAGCTGCTGTGGAACACGCAGAACATGTTCACGAATCCGCGCTTCGTGCACGGTGCGGCAACGACGTGCAATGCGGACGTCTACGCGTATGCTGCTGCGCAGGTGAAGAAAGGGCTGGAAGTCGGGAAGGAGCTCGGCGCCTTGAATTATGTATTTTGGGGCGGGCGTGAAGGATATGAGCTGCTTCAAAACACGGACATGAAGCTCGAGTTGGACAATATGGCGCGTCTGTTCCATATGGCTATCGATTACGCAAAAGAGATTGGCTTTGATGCCCAGTTCCTAATCGAACCAAAGCCGAAGGAGCCGACGAAGCATCAATACGACTTTGATGCGGCCACCACACTCGCTTTCTTGCACCAGTACGGCCTGAAAGAACACTTTAAGCTGAATCTCGAAGCGAACCATGCGACATTGGCCGGCCACACCTTCGAGCATGAGCTCCGCGTAGCTCGTATCAACGGCGCGCTGGGCTCACTGGACGCGAACCAGGGCGATCTGCTGCTCGGCTGGGATACGGATGAATTCCCGACCGATTTGTATACGACGACGTTGGCGATGTATGAAGTGCTGATGAACGGCGGATTGGGACGCGGAGGCATCAACTTTGACGCGAAGGTCCGGCGCGGTTCGTTCGAAGCGGAAGATCTGTTCCTTGCCCACATTGCTGGAATGGATGCGTACGCGAAAGGCTTGAAGACAGCGGCCAAATTGCTGGAAGACCGCGTGTTCGAGGACATGATTGCCAATCGTTACTCTAGCTTCCGCGAAGGGATCGGTCAGGATATCGCTTCAGGCACGGCCACGCTCAAGTCGTTGGAAGAATATGCGCTGAATCATGATATCCGCAGAAATGTGTCTGGACGTCAGGAGCATGTAAAAAGTATCTTGAACACGTACCTGTTGGCCGAGTAGCCAAGGCATGGCGCGATGAAGCGGGAATCACGGATGTGGAATTCGCGATCGATAGCTGGAAAGGAGAGACCGAGATGAAATACGTCATTGGGATCGACCTAGGGACAAGCGCTGTCAAGGCAATTCTCGTGAATATGAAGGGAACCGTCATAGCGGAAGCTGCGGAAGCGTATCCTCTCATTCACGAGAAAGCGGGCTACAGCGAGCAGAAGCCGGAGGATTGGACTGACGGAACGGTAGCCGCTATTGCGCGATTGGTCAATGAAGCGGGCGTCGCGGCCGCAGATATAGACGGGATCAGCTTCTCCGGGCAGATGCACGGCCTCGTTCTGCTCGGCGAAGACGGCGCTCCGCTGCGTCATGCCATCTTATGGAATGACACCCGCACGACCGAGCAATGCCGTCGCATTACGGAGCAGCTTGGACCGCAACTGCTTCGGATTGCGAAGAATCAAGCGCTGGAAGGATTCACGCTGCCGAAGCTGCTCTGGGTACAGCAGAATGAGCCGGAGCTATTCGCCCGCGCGGCGGCATTCATGCTGCCGAAGGATTATGTCCGCTACCGATTGACGGGACATATGGCGACGGATTATTCCGATGCGGCCGGCACGCTGCTCCTTGATGTGACGGAGAAGCAATGGAGCACCGCAATTGCGGATGCCTTCGGCCTGCCGCTGTCGCTGTACCCGCCGCTCTTGGAGTCGTCCGACTGTGTCGGGACGCTGCTGCCGGAGATGGCGGGAAAGACCGGCTTGTCCCCGCAGACGAAGGTATACGCAGGAGGCGCGGACAACGCTTGCGGCGCAATTGGAGCGGGGATATTGCATCCCGGCACAGCCATGTGCAGCATCGGAACGTCCGGTGTTGTGCTCGCCTATGAAGAGAATCGCTGTGCAGATTATGAAGGCAAGGTTCACTTCTTCAATCACGGCCTCACGAATGCTTATTATGTGATGGGCGTGACGCTTGCAGCCGGATACAGCTTGCAATGGTTCAAGGAGACGTTCGGGCACGGCCTGTCCTTCGACGAGCTGCTGAATGGAATCGAAGACATTCCCGCCGGTTCGGGAGGTCTACTGTTCACTCCGTATTTGGTAGGCGAACGGACACCGCATGCGGATGCAGTTATTCGCGGAAGCTTCATCGGCATGGACGGATCGCACACGTTGCAGCATTTTGCCCGCGCCGTGCTGGAAGGCATTACGTTCTCCTTGAAGGAATCGCTTGAAATCTTGCGCGCATCCGGCAAAGAAATATCCGCCATCATTTCCATCGGTGGTGGAGCGCGAAATGAGACATGGCTGCAAATGCAGGCCGACATCTTCGGCACGGAGATGGTGAAGCTGAAGAGCGAGCAAGGTCCAGCGATGGGAGCGGCCATGCTGGCGGCTTATGGAGCGGGTTGGTTCCCAACGCTGGAGGTCTGTGCGGATGCATTCCTGATGGCGTCCGAACGCTGGAAGCCGGATCCGAACCGAAATGAAATGTATGAGCAGTTGTTTGATGTATACCGCCAGGTGTATGCGAACACTCAATCGTTGAATGAGGGACTGCTCCCGTTCCGAAGATAGATGCTTGCCGTAATTATGAGAATGCGTACCAATTAGATAATTCGGCTGCAACCGCCGTCCAATGCCATGCCCCGGCTAGGCGGATTGGCTGCAGCTGCTGTATTCACATTTCGTTACAGAATAGAACGTCAAGAAGCCAATCGGATGCCGATTGGCTTCTTGGTGATCGTGAAGGAAGTGCAAGTGCTATATGGTCGAATTCATGGAGTATGCGTGTAACGAGTTATGCATCGATACGATGAATACATAATATTGACCGCATTGAGATGATTCAACGATGACAGATAGTTTAGTTTCGGGTCAGCCTGCGGAGAGTGTTGGGATGGATAAACTAGAGGGATTTAATCCATATTATTACTGGATAGTACAGATTATGAACACTATAGGAAGAATTGAAGATGTTAAACAACGATACAGTAAAATGTATATCTGCTTATAGCAGAATGTGCCCGATTATTCATACCGCCGTTTTGTTCCTGCTTTTGATTATGCTACTGCTGCCGTCCAAGGCTCAAGCCGAACCGCTGCCGATTATGTCGGAGCAAGAGGCGGTTCATCTCGTCGTCGATCCTTCTAAGCACGTGCTGACTCTCTTCGTTCACGGCAGACCAGTCAAGAAATATCGGGTAGCGCTCGGAAATCCTGCTACTCCATCGCCGGTTGGACAATATGAGGTCGTATTTAAAGGGAAACATTGGGGACCGGGCTTCGGCACGAGATGGATTGGGCTGAATGTGCCGTGGGGGATTTATGGCATTCATGGGACGAACCGTCCCGATTCTATCGGCTATAACCGAAGTCACGGCTGTGTGCGCATGCGGAACAAGGATGTGGAAGAGCTATTTGAACGAGTCCCCATCGGAACGAAAGTAACAATGCTGGGGCATGTGCTGGGCGGACTGTACCGGGAGCCGCGGAGACTGGCCGAAGGCGACGCGGGCGGGGATGTGCTGCTCATACAGAATCGGCTGCAAGCGGCCGGGTTCTATGAAGGAGAATGTCACGGGAGATTTCGCGGGGCAACGACGACCGCATTGAAGCGATATCAACGGATGCAGGGGTTTCCAGTCGACGGTGTAGTCTCTAAGGAGATTTATCAATCCTTGGGGCTGTGGGAATGATGATTGCCATTACATGATGATTGAACAAAGCAATCCCTTGCTCGCTAGCAAGGGATTCGTTATTTCCCACTAAGGAATGTTTAAGAACGGTGGAGCGTTAAAGCGAAACCGAAATATCGTTTATGGCGATAAAACCAACCTTTAATCGCGGCCGCTCATCTTCAAAAGGCCTCGCTAGAGGTTGTCTCACTGACGGTAAGCGGGCTTGCTCAGCAATTCAGGGAGCGTCACCATTTTAATACCCTGCTGGTTCAATTGCTCAATGATGAGCGGCAGCGCCTTGACGGTGCCGGATAGATCTCCGCCTTCTCCGCCAGCAGCATGCTGCAGCACAATAGCACCGGATGTAAGATGGCTCATAACGTTTGCTTCTATTTGTTCTGGAGTCAACCCTTTCCAATCGAGCGAGTCGACATTCCAATTCACGATGAGCATGTCTTGGCTGGCAAGCCATTTGATCTGTTCCTCGCTTATATTGCCATAGGGGGGGCGGATGTAGCGCATCTGCTGCCCGGTAATCCCGCGGACGATATCTTCGGTTCGAGTCACCTGGTGACGAAAGCTTTCGTCAGACAATTTGGGCAAGTTGGCGTGATCGTAAGAGTGATTTCCTATTACATGTCCTTCGTTTACCATACGCTGAACGATTTCTGGATATTTTTCTGCCCGGTTGCCTACGACGAAAAAGGTAGCTTTTACGCCGTATTGGTTCAGCACATCCAGCACCTGGGGAGTGAAATGATTGTCAGGCACGTCATCGAACGTCAAACTGATGCACTTCCGATCGGAAGGTCCTTGCAGCAGAAAATGCGAACGGTATTTCTTGCGCAGCTCCGCTAAGGACAGGGGCTTGGGCTCGCGTACTTGGCTTTCCTGCCCGCCGGCGAGCTGCGGGGTTTCCTTAGCTGCCATTTTGATTTGCCTTTGTTGAATCGTGTAGCCTTCTTGCGAATGTTTGGCTGCAGGTGATTTACCGGATGGAGTGCATCCAGCGGCCAATACCGCAAACAGAACCAATAACATGATTCTCGTGTTCATTGTGTCCCTCCGCACATTCTGTTTTCATCGAGTAGACAGATATGGCTTTATGTTTTGAAGGGGACACGGTATTTATCCAATCGTATGAACAAAAGTTGGATGAAGGGCAAACTATTCGTATAGTGCGTCCTTCAGCTTGGTGGACATGCCAGCGCGTGACTTGCCCTTACCGGCAGCGTGCAGCGATTTGCGCAATCGCTCGTTGTCTTTCATTAACTGCTCCATCTCCGCCAACAATTCCGCAACAAGCGCGGAGGCCGCTTCATCTGCTGTAGGGAGAATTTCTGCTTTTCGGCGTATGTATTCGTTCAGTTTTGCTTCGTTCATAGGACAAGACTCCTGTTCGTATATACAATCAATAATTTGTCTCACCTCTTTATTATAAGGGAAAATAAAGAAGCCGTCATATACGACGGCTTCTAGCTGTTTAGAAACCTTGTTAAGGTTGAAAACGAAGCAATTACGGGTGGAGAGCATCCGCTGGGGAGACCTGGAGATCGCCTTTGAATCCGAGTCATTCCCACACAATCTCTTCCCAACAACTTGGATTTAACAGCGACGGAAGCCAATACTCCCATCATGATTGTTTCCTTTTCACTTTATTTTGGACGATGAGGTTTAACGATGGTGCTGTTAGTTGAGGTTCTACTGCATCCACTTTGCTTGCACAATGTTCATATCAAGCACATGCATTGTATCCATGGCATAGCTTCCAGAGGTGACGAATTTCTCTGAACCAGATTCATATAAAATGTATAGCGAATCATCGATAACAGCCAGTTCCTCTGCCATCGGCGGTCCATCCAGCTTGCCCGCCAATGCTTTACCGTCGAGGAACCAGACCGGCACGGAAGCTTCTCCGATCTTCACCTCTGTGTGCGGGGCTTCCTTACGCGGATCGGAGTAGAACAGGACGGTGCTCTCGGCATTGCGCCCGAATGAATCACTTAATATCCAATGACCTTTCCACAGACTCATGCCTTGGATGCGATTCGGAATGGATAGGATCGCCTCAGGAACTGGAGATTCCGCTCCAGCAGCTAGCTTCGGCGGCAGGCCGGTCTGGGCATCGATCGCATATCCTTCCATCCAAGCGCGGTATTCCTCGCCGTCGCGGTTCTGCAAGTAATGGGACTTATCCGTCGGATATTCGGTACCGTGGGCGAATTCTCCGACCCATAGCAATCCGTCTTCATATGCAACGTTCGAAGCGCGGACGCCCGTTTTCAGACTGCCCTCGAACACGACCTTTCCGCCGTCCTCCGCCTTGTTGAGCGCTTCGATCGACACATAGCGCGCTTCGCCGCCTGAGGCGATCCACACATAACCCGGTGTGACGGCCGCGCCGCCTGCATGCCCGGTATAAGGCTTATTATTCCCTTCATACAGTTCGAACGATTTCACCAATGCGCCGCTCTTGGCATCCAGAAGCGCGAGTACGCTGACTCCGCCCTTCTCCCGATAGCCCGACATTACGAGCCAGCCTTCGTCAGGCGCATAGGCGAGCCCTTGCGGAATGACCTGCTCATGCAGACCGGGAATAATCGGACCAAGTGTTGCCAGCTCCAGTATCGGCTGGAACTCTTTTTTATCAATGCGCATCTTCTTCTCGACTTCTTGCTGCGTCAGCTTTCCATTCCGCTCGGCTGCCTGTGCCGTCTTGATCAGCGGAGCGGCTGCTGTCCCAGTGGAAGATGACGCAGGCTCTTTGGCTCCGCCGGAGCCGTTGCCGCATGCGGTTGTCCAGAGCAGAAGGCCAAGCAGGAGCAGCCCGCGCGCGCTTTGTTTCCATCGTGCTTTATTTGATGTACACATGCCATCGCCTCCTGTATTTTTCATTTATTTAAATGCCGAATTGGCTAATGCGGCCACAATATGCTTCTGGGCGAATGAAAATACGATGACAATCGGCAAGATGACCATGACGCTCGCGGCACTCAGCATATGGAAGGTCAATGCCTCATCGCCTGCGACGGAGTCGCGCATCATTGCCACGGCGACGGTCAGCACGCGCATATTGTCGGAGTTCGTCATAATGAGCGGCCAGAAGTAAGAATTCCAGCTGCTGATGAACGTCAGTACGATCAGCGTCGCAATTGTCGGCATCGCCATCGGAACGAGTATGCGGTACAATTGGTGAAATCGTCCTGCGCCGTCCACGCGCGCGGCCTCCAGTACATCGTTATTCAATGATTTGAACGACTGCCGCAGCAAAAAGATACCGTAGGCAGACGCCCCGTGAGGGACAATGAGCGCCAAATATGTATTCAACCAACCGAGCTTTGACATCATCACATAGACCGGTACGAACGTGACTTGCTCCGGCACGATAAGCGCGGCGAGCACAAGAAGGAACCATTTGTCGCGGCCCCGGAAGTTCCCCTTGGCGAATGCGAAAGCTGCCCAGATGGCGACGTTGATTTGCAAGAACATAATGCCGAACGTCTGTATCGTCGTATTCAGAAAATAGCGCCCGAACGGTGAAGCTTGAAACGCCTCAACATAGTTCTGCCAGCGGAACGACTCCGGCCAGAAGGAGGGAATCGCCAGACGCAGCTCGTACGGAGTCTTAAGTGAGGTGACGACAAGCCAATAGGTTGGAAAAAACATCAGTATCGTAATCAAGATGGCTGCTGCCAACCGGATGGAAGATGAGATGGATTTGGACATCCGCTAAGCCTACCCTTCGTAATGAACTCGTTTTTTGGAAATCCACAGTTGAATGACGGTCAACGTAATAATAATGATGAAGAAGATGACGACAAGCGCCGATGCACGACCGGTGCGGAAGTCGGAGAATGCCATCTGATAAATCCAGAAGACCATCGCCTTCGTCGCGTTGAGCGGTCCGCCGTTCGTCATAATATCGATCGATTGGAATACCTGCATCGAGCCGATAAAGTTCGTAATGATGAGGAACAACGTCATAGGAGACAGCAGCGGCAGCGTAATGAGCCGGAATTGGCTCCAGCGTGTGGCGCCGTCAATGCTGGAAGCCTCGTAATATTCCATCGGAATGCTGCGGAGCCCAGCGATAAAGAGCAGCATCGCGAAGCCGACGCCCTTCCATAGTGAAACGGTGATGAGCGCAGAGAGCGCGGTATTCGGATTCGTCATCCAGGCAACGGGATCGAACCCGGTCAGATGCAGAATGTAATTCGCCAAGCCGTATTCCGCGTTGAAGATCCATAAGAAAATCATGGCGGCGACAACCATCGAGATGTAATACGGCATGAAGACGACGGCGCGCAGGAAGTTGAATATTTTCGACGTGGAATTGAACAGCAGCGCCAGTCCAAGACCGATGACAATCGTGAAGAACACATCGAATACGGTATATTTGAACGTGACGGTCAATACTTTCCAGAACTCTTCGCTTGATAACAGCTTCGTGTAATTCTCCATGCCGACAAACTTCTTAATCGGACGTGTCATGTTCCAGTTCGTCATGCTAATGTATATCGAATAGATAAGCGGGTAATAAGTAAACACAAGCAAGAACAGCAGCGCCGGGAGCGCGAAGCTGAAGTCTTTCCACTTCTCGAAGAAGCGGTACCAGGACCAAGGCCGTTTGGTAGATAGCTGGGCAATCTGTACAGCATAAGGTTGTTCGGAATGTGCATTCATTTCGATATTCGCCCTCTCCTTAGATCGGAATCAACTAAATAATAGAAAGGCCAAGCCAAAGCCGCACGCCCTGTGTCCATATTTAGGAGGGATACAGCCTTGCTTGACCGCAGATAATGGTGAACTTTTGAACACGAAGCATATCTGGAAGCTGAATCGACATCGAATCTTGCATTCACCTTCGAAGAGCTTATGCTTCCGAAGTATGTTTCCTGCGGAAACATTTCAGGTGCTCATGTAGGTTCTGCCTACACTGCGCTCCTCCCTCTTTAGGTTCATGCAACCTTCTCGGTGTTGAAAAGTTCATTATTTGAACACGCTTAATTGCTGTCTTCCAACACTTTGTTGATTTCTGCTGCCGCTTCCTTCATCAAATGAGCCGGGTCCCCGTGTTCGAGCACCATTTTTCCGACCGCTTCAATATAGAAGTCGCTGAACTCCGGATACAACGGATGCTGGATGCGAGGCTGAACGTTATCGAAATTCTCGAGCACCACTTTGTATTGCGGCCAGCGTTCTTGATAAGCTTTGCCTTCCTCGGTATCGACGACTGACTTATGTGTTGGCAAATAGCCGACTTTTTCCGCCCATTTAATGTTGTACTCTTTGCTCGTCATGAACTGAATGAACTTCCACGCCGCTTCTTTTTGATTGTCTTTGGCACCGCTCATCATGACGATACCAGCTCCGCCGATATTGGAAATGCGTGTTTTGTCGCCAGGGAGGAAGGAGACACCGACTTCAAAGTCTGCATTTTCCACATACGTCTTAATCATGGCGGAAGTGTGTTCGATCATGGCGATTTTACCTTCCAGGAACATTTGGCGCATCGTGCCAGACGCTCCTTTTCCGTATCCGATATGCATGGCGCCTTCATCCACCCAACGATTGAAGTTCTGAATGTAGCGCAGGCTTTCTGGCGAATCGATGCTGGCTTGCGTCATATCGGCGTTCAAGACGGAACCGCCGCCGTTGATCATCCATGGGTCATAATACCAGTTGTCCCATCCTGGAACGGAAAGAGCATAACGATCGGTTTTGCCATCTTTTTTCACAGTAACCTTCTTGTTGAACGCTTCGACTTCGTCCCACGTTTGCGGCGGCGTGACGCCGAGCTTGTCGAGCATCGTCTTGTTGTAAACCATGACGCTCATGCTCACGATAAGCGGAAATCCGAATTGTCGACCTTCGTACGCATAGGCTTTCGCCATGCCTTCGGAGAAGCTGGACATGTCAACCTGATCACGCTCGATATAAGAAGTAAGGTCTTCAAAAATTCCGTCATGCGCAAACATTGGCAAGGAAGAGACCTCAACGTTCGTTACTGCAGGAACATCGTTCGCTGCGACTGCAGCCAGCAGCTTCTTGTGCAGATCGCCATAGCCGCCTTGATAGACAGGTTCAACCGTAATGTAAGGATATTTCTTATGAAATTCTTCAATCATGTACGTCAAGCCCTCTTCTTGGGCTTCCGCATGAGAATGCCAGTATTGGATTTTGACGGGTGTCTTGTCTTCTTTCTTTGCTGCCGGAGCGGCAGCTTCCCCTTGGCCTTTGGCCGCATCGCTTGTGCTTTCCGAGGCGGAGCCGGTAGAGCATCCGACGACAGCGAGGAACAGCATGGAAATAACAGTTAGCATCGTAAACCAACGTTTTTCTTTCATAGATACATTTACACTCCTCATGAATGGGTTCCTAATGTAGGGTAAAGAGTTAGCTAGCGACAAATTGGATTCTTTAGTAAAATCATCGGAACTGTGCACATGTCCCATTGTAAAACGTGATTTTTAACATAGCGTTAAGCTAGTAATAAGGAATTGTAAATAGTGCCATTAATTTTGCAGGGCTATTATAGAAATGCCTACTTCATCCTATGGGTATGCGCTTTCAAAAATAACTCGAATATTTGCGACATTTTAATAAACTATGAAAACGAAACCGCCTAAACTTTTCGTGTGCTAAAATAGGGAATATTCTTAATTCTGACACGAAAGGGACTATGAACAGCATGATGCGCATACGTGAACAAGATAAGAGCATGGGATTTCTTCTGAGCCTCGGTGCGGAGGCAGGCAGATGACTTCCATGGAATCCTTGAATCATAGTTTCTATCGCAAGAGGCAGCTCCGCCATATGTATGTCTACATGTTTATGCTTTTTACGCCGGCGGCGGTCTTTTCTTCTTTTTTTCCGTTATATTACAAAGATATCGGTTATAGCGACGCCATGTACGGATTGCAAAACGCGGTGCTTCCCATCGTTGGCATGATCGGCAATTATTTAATTGGCTATTTGAGCGACAAGTTCGCGGCCATGAAGCCTCTCCTGTTGGCCCTCCTGCTTGCGTTGATTGGAGTATTGTTTTTCGTCTTTCATACCTCGGAACCGTGGACGGTGATGGGACTCATTTTTGTTTTTCAATTTCTGTGGGTTCCAGCCACGTCGCTGACCGACAGCATGGCGATGCTTGCGGCGAGACGGCTGGGAGATTCCTATGCGGTCATTCGCGGCTGCGGCGCGGCAGGGTTTGCCGTATCGGCGGTTCTTATCGGATGGCTGCTGGAACGGCTGCCAGGACATGCATCGATGGGATGGATCGTGATGGTTCTGGTCGGTTTGACCGGCTGCGCGCTGCTGCCGCTGCGGGATCCGAGACGGGACGATACGGAACGAAATGCAGCCGAAGCGCTTGCGGCAGAGGTTAGTGAAGAGAGTGCGGGCGGATTGTCGACTCGGAAAAAGCCACAGGCAAAAGTGAACATGAAAGAGTTCTGGAGCTACGTCTTCACGCGGCGCTTCGTATTATTCATGGTCGTGCTCATCATTTATAATATGACGCTCATCTTCAACGACCAATATTTTAGCTTCATGATCCGGGATATGAATGGAAGCTCGCTCGACATCGGACTCGGATGGATGCTGCCGGCGGCGACAGAGGTATTCGTCTTCTTATATTTGGGACGCTCCGGCCGGCAGTTCCGGCCGCTCACCATGCTGGCATTGTCCGCCGTCATTATGGCTGCGCGCGCGCTAGTCATCTACGTAACGGACATCCTGCCGCTCATCTTGTTCATGCAGGCGGTTCAAGGAGTGGGCATCGCCCTGTACTTCATTTATTTGGCGGAGTATATGATGGATCTCATCCCCGACCGTTTTCGCGCAAGCGGCCAAGCAGTCATGTCGGTCATCATGAGCATCGGGGCGACGATGACGGGAAGCCTTATCGGGGCTTTTATATATAATCAACTGGGAACAAAGGCTCTGTATTTAGGCATGGGGCTGCTTCTGCTCGTATCCGCCGCCGGATTTATTGCCGCGGAGCGTCTGGAAGGGCGGCATGGCACGGCTTGCCCAGAGACAGATACCCATTCTGCATGAGGCGAGCGCTCATCACATGCAGAAGGTTCATTTCGTTATATTCCAATCTGATATCAAAGCCGTTCTCATCGTCGTGCTGCGACTGGGAACGGCTTTTGTGCATTTTGCATATCCTTTAGACCACTCTCTCGGTGACTCCCTCTCAACGAGAAACATGAATTCCGAATGAGAGAGCAACATTTCAAACATCACCTTGTGATATAACTAAACACGAATTCCAAACAAGGAGATGAGGGCATGAGCAAGTTGAAAGGTAAAATCGCTTTAGTAACCGGTGCAAGCCGGGGGATTGGCCGTGGCATTGCGTTACGTCTGGCACGGGATGGCGCATTAGTCGCCGTGCACTATGGAAAAAGACAAAATGAAGCAGAGGAAGTGGTTCATGAGATTCAACAAAGTGGAGGTTCCGCATTTACGATCGGCGCTGACTTAAATGCCCTTAACGGCATTCGTGATTTATATGCGGCATTGGATGAAACCCTTCGGAAACGTACAGGCGATAATCGGTTTGATATTCTTGTGAATAACGCTGGAATCGGGCAAATTCTAACCGTTGAAGAGGCAACGGAAGAATCTTTTGACGAGGTTATGGACATTAATCTCAAAGCGCCGTTTTTTGTTACCCAGCAAGCTTTGCCGCGCCTGAAAGATGAAGGCCGTATTATCAATATCTCATCGTTTGTTACACGAGTGGCCTCCCCTGCTGTTTTCGCCTACAGCATATCGAAGGGTGCGGTCAACACACTTACGCACGTCTTGGCTAAGCAACTTGGGAGCCGTAATATTACGGTGAACGCTATCCTGCCTGGCATTATTAATACAGAGATGAATGCCGGGACGTTGCAAGATCCCAACGGACAGAAATATGCCGCTGGTCTTTCCCCCTTCAACAGGTGGGGGGAGCCTGAAGATGTGGCGGATATTGCCGCCTTTCTTGCCTCATCGGACAGCCGTTGGGTAACCGGTCAATTGATTGATGCAAGTGGCGGATCTCATCTGTAAATGAACGGGTACGTTAGTTGAATGAGTTCTACCAGAAAACCGGACTCCTTTGTGAAATGAAGAGTCCGGTTTTTTGATGTTACAACAATTGCTTACGCATGCTTCAGCAGAGCAAAAGAAACGATTCGGAAACACCTTCTCGACATCTTCCACATCATATCAATTGCGGCTCCCCTCCCGCAAATGCGCTTTTCGCGCGCAAAGCTGGTCGATGCAGTCTATTCCAGGATCCAGCCCCCAATGATGGTGCGAAGCCTGTCCATAAAAACCGTGAAAATCCGCTCCCCCCTACCGAACGGCCAATGTGACTCTGGGCGTGTTTGTCAGAAAAATGGATGTCTTCCGGTCAGTATATAGTGAGGCTGCTGCTGACTCCCGCTCGTGATTGTATAGATCTGCGGTTGCCAGTCCGCCGGTATGTGAAGCACTGCGATTAATCATAGCCCGTCTCCTGCGGCCGCGCTTGCCGAACTCGCGCAGAGATGGCAAATGGCAGGTACATGAGCAAGAAGATCAGGCATGCGGCAACCTCCAGCGACACTAAGTACCATGGGTACGGTCCAAGCACGTCCAGAAGCGAGGCCGTCTCAGGCTTGCGGGCGAGGAACATGTAATTGCCGCCGGTCATTGCGTTCACGGTACCGACTGCAACAAGGAGCAGATTGAGAAAGCCCATGGCGGCGAATACAGATTTTAGGGTTGGACGGTGTCCTTCCACCCAGAGCATATAAAGCACAGCCAAAATAATGGCGATATGCGCCGCAAAAAATTCAATGAACCGGAAGTGGGGATAGTCATAATCGAGCGCTGGGGTGAGCAAGGCCTGCAAGGCTCCGCCAATTCCGACAAAGTATACGATCTGGAACAAGCGCCGGCTTTTCCAGATGAGCATGGCAACTGACAGATATAACGATATGGTGCACAGTTCAAGCGGCAGCGTATCCTTCACGTCGTATTGCCCATGCCAGATGTACCACACATTCAACGACAGCTCGGACAGCACGAGTACTGTCACCAGACTGAAGCGGACGATGTTCCCCGCTCGTTTCTCCCGCAGACTGTTCCGGAACGTATATAGACACAAGATAGAGATGGCGAACAGGGCCAGGACGAAGAGATGAGTAGGAGAATAGGCAGTGAACAAGGCCGAAGCTTGTATATCGAATAGTCGAACCATGGGGAAATCCTCCATATAAAAACTGGATTTATTATACCACACCGAGGAAAATCGTCACGCTTTAATTTTGATGACAGAAGGGGGCGCTTTGCAATTAAACCTAGAATTTAGGCACTTAGTATTTATGCACTTAGAAATTATGCAAATGGATTTTAGTTTAGAAAGGTACCTTGTATTGTACAGTAGTGTGTGTTACTATGTAGGACATCAAGCCATGGAACGATTGTCCAGATAAGTTGAAATAGATGCGAAAGGAGGCAATCGAGTGAACGTTCAATTCAAAAAAGGCGCCTTGGAACTGTGTGTGCTTGTGCTGACCTATGAACAAGACCGCTACGGCTACGAACTCGTTCATCGCATTTCAGAGAAGTTCCTCGTGGCAGAAGGCACGATGTATCCTCTGTTGCGCAGACTGACGCAGGAAGGTTATTTTTCGACGTATTTGAAAGAGTCGCCGGAAGGGCCGTCCCGAAAATATTACAAGCTGACCGAGACGGGCGAGACTTACATGCGCGAGATGATGGCAGAATGGAGCCGCTTCTCGGAAGGCGTGGATGAAATTATTATGGAGGTCATGAAAGCATGAGCATGCAGAGACTGGAATTTTTAGTGAAGCTGGAACGGTTGTTGGATGGAATCCCGGATTCCGAACGCAAGGAAATAATGTCAGATTTCGAAACGCATTTCGAAGAGGCGCGTGAAATGGGCAAAACGGATGAGGAAATCGTGCGCTCGCTTGGGAGCGTTCAGTCGATTGCAGACGAGATCATCGAGCAGTATCGCCCACATGCGGCTCCATCGGGCGGTTCCGGTGAAGAAAAGCCCGAATCTGGTGAGCGGAAAGAACCATTTCAAGCGGGCGGTTTGAACTTCGATTTGCCGAACTTTGGGCACAGCTCACCAGAGCGGGATCTAGCATACGGGCATGTGGGAGCGGCGATTCATGCGGCGAATATCATGACCGACATGGCGGACGTTTTTACCGAATCGTATGACGGCGATACCTTTGCTTACCGATTCGATAGTTCCGACCCGGAGCAATATGAGGTGATAGAGGAAATTAGCCACGATACCTACAACATTAAGGTCATGCTGCGCAGAACCGGAGCGAAGCGATTCTTTTCGTTCATCTCATCGGCCGGCGCCGATCTGCATGTCCGTGTGCCGCAATCGTTCCGCGGCAGCATGCGGCTTCATTCCAACTCGGGTGATGTGAAGCTGCGGTATTTGCAGAACGAACAGCTGCATATCCAAGTGAATTCCGGCGACGCAAGCATCGAGAACAGCTCGATCGGACTGCTGCGTATAGACGCTAAGTCAGGGGATGTGGAGATGGAGAATTGCCGCTTCGGTGTACTGGAGGCCGAGGCGCTATCGGGAGATTTAGCGATGGAGAACGTGGCGGCGCAACGGGCTCACCTCAAGTCCACATCTGGAGATATGGAGTTGGAAGATGTTGAAGCGGAAGAGCTCGTGATGGAACTGCTGTCTGGAGACTTGAACGTACGGGATGGACGTGGCGTGAATTGGAGCTGCAGCACTGCCTCCGGTGACGTGAAGCTGGTACGTATCGCGGCTGATGTGGAAGCGGCTTCGGCTTCGGGCGATGTGGCCGTGCAGGACATCTGCGGCACGCTGCGAGTGGACGTGAAGAGCGGGGACATCCGCTGTGCCATAGGTCCCGATACCGGCGCATGTTACATCGACAACGTCGCCGGCAGCATTGATGCCCGCCTTGCGTCCTCCATTCGTCAAATGCAGTTGGAAGCGTCTGCCCTGTTAGGAGACTTGTCGCTCAACGTGCCTCTGTTGCAACGGCGAAAAGGATCGGATGGCTTTTTCGAAGGCGGCATCGGAGAAGGCGGTCCGCTCGTCAGATTATCCACGAAGGTCGGAGACGTCAACGTAAAAATGGATTAAGAAGAATGAGGAGTGAAGTACGTGCAGCATGATTATTATTCCGTCGAGAAGCTTATTGAGATGGAGCAAGGACAGGTAGAACGTCAGTCGCGTCACATGCGGATGCTGGGACAGACGAAATGGCTCCCGGCCGAAACGGGGTTGAACGATTTGCGTGACAAGGCGCTTTTCGTGCTGCGGGAAATGCTTGATTCCGATCAGGAAGAGGTTCGGCTCCGTGCGGCTGAATTCATCATGCGGCTCCAGCCGGGCAAGAAGCGCATCTTCCGTCTCGGTTCATGATACAGGCAAAGGCTGCCCCCTAATCGCGGTTCGATTGGGAAGCAGCCTTTTATGTTTTAATAGGAGTTCAAAAAAGGATCTTTTTGAACAACCTCCTCTACATCAATGTTCTTACAAGCAAATAGAGATTCAAGCCTGCAATAATAATGCCGGCTATCCAAGCGAGACTGTTCATCCAGAGTGGGGATACGAAAGCCCCCATCTTTTTCTTATCGCTCGTGAACCGGATGAGCGGAAAGACCGCAAACGATAATTGCAGCGATAGAATAACTTGACTCAATATGAGCAGTTCTGCCGTTCCTTGCTCTCCGTAAATGGCGATGACGATGACCGTAGGCACGATGGCGATAAGACGCGTAATGAGGCGGCGCACCCAAGGCTTTAATCGAATTTGCAGAAAGCCTTCCATGACGATTTGCCCAGCGAGCGTTCCAGTCAAGGTCGAGCTCTGGCCGGAGGCGAGCAGCGCTACAGCGAATAACACGCTTGCCATGCCCGTACCGAGCAGCGGCGTCAGCATTTGATACGCATCCTGTATTTCCGCAATCTCGGTATGTCCACTCGAATAAAATGTAGCGGCCGACAAAATCAAAATAGCGGCATTGACGAACATGGCCATCATCAACGCAATCGTTGAATCGAGCGTTGCGAACCGAATCGCCGATTTCTTGCCCTCGTAAGACTCTTCATAGTTCCGTGTCTGTACGATCGATGAGTGTAAATACAAATTGTGGGGCATGACGGTTGCCCCGAGAATACCGAGCGCAATGTATAGCATTGCCGGATTTTTCACAATCTCGGCACTAGGAATGAATCCGTGCAGCACTTCTTGAACGTCGGGTCTGGACAAAATAAGCTCTGTGCCGAAGCACATCATAATCGTAGCAATCAGAACAACGATGATAACTTCAACATATCGAAATCCTTTGTTCTGCAGCAGCATCACGATCAGAATATCCAATGATGTAATAATGACCCCGATAATAAGGGGAAGTCCGAACAACAGCTGCAGCGCGATCGCCGAACCGATAATCTCCGCCAGATCGCAGGCCGCGATTGCCAACTCACACAGAATCCATAACACGAAATTGACCGGCTTGCTGTAGTGGTCGTGACAGGCTTGCGCCAGATCTCTCCCCGTTGCAATTCCGAGTCGTGCAGACAATGATTGCAGCAGCATGGCCATCAGATTTGATATCAAAATGACGGATAAG
Source organism: Paenibacillus sp. OSY-SE (assembly GCF_000283315.1). NCBI lineage: Bacteria > Bacillati > Bacillota > Bacilli > Caryophanales > Paenibacillaceae > Paenibacillus > Paenibacillus sp. OSY-SE. The sequence goes on from NZ_ALKF01000194.1 coordinate 20,907, forward strand.
AGCGTGTAATTAAATTGCGCGCCGCCTGCAATATCGGTTGCCCAGTTCCCGGGATCCATATAACCGACGGCGATGAGGTAGCCCGGACCGACAAATGCGAGAAACTTCCGGAAGAAGCTGCCCTTCTTCGGTACCGGCATTGATTTATACGCTTCGGGAAGACTAGGCTCATCCCGTTGTTGCTTCCATCCGTCTTGAACGTCAGCCGTTGGTTCATCATTAGCATACGGCTTCATAGTATAACCCTTCTTTCTAGCTGTATCGAGATAAAGTATATGTTATACCTATATAAATATTATACTCCTCAACTAACGAGTTTGCATCAGGCGAATAATGTTTCCTTGAGGCAAAAATAATCTTTTATTCACATTTTCTCGATTGCAGATTATAATAAGTATAGAAAAGTTTCCTCTACTCAAAAAAAATGACTGCGGTGAAAATTAATCTCATTCTCAATGTATGCTGTTCCCTTCACGGGAACAGCATGTCGCATTTTTAGGGGGTTAACAACGATAGTCATTATCAATGAAGGAGGATATTACAGTTATGATGAAACGAACAACAATCCAATTGTGGTGTGAAAAATATGGTGAGGCTCTCGCAGCTGCAGGCACCTTAATCTTTATTTTACTGGCTTTAGTTACCGGAACGGTGTCGGAAATATGGTCTGTCTCTTTCTACCTGTTAGCTTATGTTAGCGGAGGCTGGTTAAAGTTAAAGGACGGGATTGTTACGCTGGTCCGAGACAAGGATTTGGATGTCAACCTGCTAATGATCGCGGCTGCGGTTGGTGCGGCCAGCATCGGGTATTGGTCGGAAGGCGCCGTGCTGATTTTTATCTTCGCGCTGAGCGGTGCGTTGGAGACATTCACGATGAATCGAAGCTCCCGCGATATATCCGCGCTGATGGAACTGAAGCCCGAGCATGCGAACGTGCTGCGGAACGGTGAAGAAGTGAACGTTCCAGTGGAAGAGCTGCAAATTGGCGATCTGATATTAGTTAGACCAGGAGAACGTATTCCGGCTGACGGGATGATAACGGAAGGAAGTTCGGCTGTAAATCAAGCCTCCATTACCGGGGAGAGTCTCCCTGTCGATAAAGATCGAGGTGATGAGGTGTTCGCGGGTACGGTGAACGGCCAAGGGGTGTTATATGTGGAAGTGACGCAGAGCAGCGACTCCACCCTCTTTTCCAAAATCATTCGCCTCGTTCAGGAAGCGCAAAGCGAAATGCCGAAATCGCAGCGGTTCATCGAGAAGTTCGAACGCATCTATGCCAAAGTCATTATATTGGCAACGCTCGCGCTCATTTTCGTCCCGTTCTTGCTCTTCGGAGTATTGTGGGAGGACGTGTTCTACCGTGCCATGGTATTTCTCGTCGTCGCATCGCCGTGCGCTCTAGTCGCTTCGATTATGCCGGCGACATTGTCGGCTATCTCGAATAGCGCCCGCAAAGGCATGCTGTTTAAAGGCGGGGCGCATTTGGATCATATCTCGCGTATTAAAGTGATTGCCTTTGATAAGACTGGCACGTTAACAAAGGGAGAACTGTCGGTTACAGATGTTGTTCCGTATGCCGGTCTGTGTGAGCACGAGCTGCTTCAGGCGACGGCTGCGCTTGAAACGTTATCGACGCATCCCATTGCTAAGGCAATCGTGCAGAAGGCCGATGCGTGCCGAAGCGAAGATGACTTCGATGATGCATGGATGCGTCCGACTGACTATCAAGCATTGACAGGGCTGGGCATCGAGGCGCGCATGGGTGGCATGCGCTGGCGCGTCGGCAAACCGAAATTTATTATGCAGGCGGATGAAGAGAATGATGTGCACGGCGTGGTGCGCAGCCTGCAGCAGCAAGGCAAGACGGTCATCGTCGTTCAGCGAGAAGAAGAGATTGCCGGCATTATCGCACTGCAAGATCGCATCCGTCCGCAAGCGAAAGTAATGGTGCAACAGTTGAAGCGGATCGGCATCCAAGTGGCCATGCTGACTGGTGATCAGGAGCAGACGGCTGCGGCTATTGCGAAGGAAGCCGATATCGAATTGGTATTCGCCGAGCTGATGCCGGAGGATAAATTGGATATCGTGAAGAAGCTGAAGGCTCAATACGGCGAAGTCGCTATGGTAGGGGACGGCGTGAATGACGCTCCCGCACTTGCAGCCGCCTCCGTTGGCATTGCCATGGGGGCAACCGGCAGCGATGCAGCTCTGGAAACGGCGGACATGGTGCTGATGAATGATGATCTGGATAATATTAAGCACGCTATTTTACTTGGAAGAAGAACGCAGTCGATTGTTAAGCAAAATATCATTTTCGCTTCTGTAGTCATCTCGGCATTAATTATTACGAATTTCGTGTTCGGCGTTCCGCTTCCGCTTGGAGTAGTCGGTCATGAAGGAAGCACTATATTAGTTATATTGAACGGACTCCGGCTCCTCAAATCCTGAATACTTTTTCCTAAATTACAGGCTTCCGGATGAACAGGCAGGAAAATGCTGGCCTCATATCGTATCTATATATTGAACAAATGCTCCTCGTTAACTGGTATAATGAGGAGAGTTATTCCATAACCATGTAGGGAGGTTCATTCCTTGACATTGCAACAAGGCGATAAAGTTGTCATTATTGGCGATTCAATTACCGATTGTGAGCGGGCGAGACCGGTTGGAGAAGGATTATTCGGCGCCCTTGGCAAAGGATACGTCTCTGTATTCGATGCGCTGCTCCAGACGGAGCATCCTGAGCTTGGCATCAGAGTCGTTAATATGGGGCTTAGCGGCAATACGGTTATGGATGTGGAAGCTAGGTGGAACACCGATGTCATTCAACAACACCCGGATGGGGTAATCCTTTGCATAGGAATTAATGATGTGTGGCGCCAGTTCGACATGCCGCATGTGGAGGAATCCCACGTGTATGCGGACACCTACGAAGCTGCATTGGATCGTCTGGTGAAGCGGACGAAGCCTCAGGTGAGATGGATGGCGCTCATGACTCCATACTATATCGAACCAAATCAGGAAGACGAGATGCGCCGTATGATGGATGAGTATGGTGGTATCGTCAGGAGAACGGCCGAGAAGCACGGTACGTTTTTTGTCGACACACAGGCGGTATTTGACCGGTTGCTGCTCAATATGTACCCAGCCGCCTTAGCGTGGGATCGTGTCCATCCGAATATGATAGGACATATGGCTATCGCAAAATCGCTCATTAACGCATTGCCCGTGTCATCCTAATCGTTAATACTCCATCATTCAGCGTCCCGGTATAGGTTTTCTTTTGAATAGTCACAGTAAACAGCCGACAACCGGGACTTTTTCCCCGATAAGAGGACGGCTCGAATATGTCCTCATTTCCGTAACGAACCAAATCAAATGCAAGTTATATACCGCGCGATAAGTATATTGTAACCGCTTACTTTATCGGGCATGCCCATATTCCGCATATCGATCATGAATAGGAGGAATGAATGATGTCTGTCGTACAAAGTGGTCGGGTTATAAAAAATATGTGGGTGAATCGGGATATGGCTGAACTTGTGGCTAGAGGGGTTGTATTTTTCCATTCTCAATTCGAGTTCCCGGAGCCCTTGCCCTGCAAAATGTACAAGATCGATCAAACACATGGATCGCTTTGGGATCACACTCATGATTATTTTCAAATTTGGTATGTCGTAAGAGGCTGCTTTACTCACAGTTATATGGGCCGGCAATATAAAATGCAAGCGGGCAGCATATGCATCGTGCCGCCCGCTTGCGGTGCATCGGGTCGAGTGGATGCCGCAGGGAAAGACCGAGATCATCGGCTGTGAATTCCTACCTATATATATTAATGATCGCTTTAATCAACCGATGCTGCAGGAGGATTGCTTGGATTATCGATATTTGCAGCCGCTCTTGGCTGAAGAAGGCAAGCAGCTTATGCATGTGAGGCTTATTGGCGAAGATGATCTCCAAGTGCGTCACATCCTCGATGAAATGCTGAAGGAATTTCGGATGAAGACGCCGCATTATGGTCTCGTCATGAAGGCCAATCTGCTGAAGCTGCTCGTCATTATTAGCCGCATTCGCAAGGCGGAGCGAGAGGAGGGAGACGCTGCTCCCACGATACCTAAGGAAGCGGATCGTCTCAACCGTTGCCGCGATGCGGTGCTGGCTTCGATTGACTTCGTGCAGAAGCATTATCGCGAAGAGATTCGTCTTGATCAAATATGCCGTCACGCCTCTTTGTCCAAAACCTATTTTTGTGATGTATTTAAAGCCTATACCGGGAAGACCTTTAACGAGTATTTAAATGATTTGCGGCTCCAGCATGCCACAGAGCAGCTCCTCAAGCCTGACGTTACCATCGCTGAGGCCTGCCGGGCGGTGGGATTCCGTGATCTGACCCACTTTTCGCGCATGTTTAAAAAGTGTATAGGCGTTTCGCCTTCTCATTTTCGGAAAATAAGCCGACGATTGTGAACATTTGACCTTAACCCTTCTTTTTCCCGTCATGAAGCGAAAGAGCCGTAAACACTTCAACGTTTTCGGCTTTTTTTGATTTGTCTAAATTGGTTGCGATATAATGGATAGGCATATGCTCCTGGTATAAGTTTACTTGGCTTCCATAACCCAATGCCCCCTGCCTCATTCCTTTATTGAATTGCAAAGCATCATGAAGGATCAACGCCGCATTGTTGCGCGTTATCTCAACACTCATCTAAGAATTATCACATGAAAGGGTGATGCCGTCTTGTGGACGACTGACGGATTGTTATTTCTCTTCGGGGGCTTATTGTTAGCCGGGGTGATCAGTGCCAAATTCTCGAACCGATTCAATGTGCCGTCCCTTGTTTTTTTCATTATAGTCGGTATGGCCTTGAATCCGTTTATTTTTTACGATAATGCCAAGTTGACGCAGCTATTCGGGATTTTGGCTCTGATCATTATTTTATTTGATGGCGGGATGCAGACGAATTGGAGGCACATTCGCCCGGTTATTGGATCCTCCGTCGTCTTGGCAACATTAGGGGTTGTCATTACGGCCGTTGTGTTTGGCGTAGGCGCCGTCTATATTTTGAATATTGATTGGCGGGAAGGGCTGCTGATCGGCGCCATCGTCGGCTCTACCGACGCCGCGGCCGTCTTCGCCGTGCTGGGGACTCAGAATGTAAAGCAGAAGCTGACGTCTACCTTGGAGGCAGAATCGGGAACGAACGATCCAATGGCGGTATTTCTCACGATCTCATTCATTGAACTTATTCAAGTACCGGACATGTCACTGTGGAACATGCTGCTCTCCTTCCTATGGCAAATGGGCTTAGGCCTAGGTCTTGGCTTGTTGGCGGGGTGGATCGCCATCCAAATCTTGAACCGCATCTCACTTGATACATCCGGGCTCTATCCGGTATTGTCCATCGGCTTCGCCATCTTTACATACAGCGGCGTCGGTTTGCTGCATGGCAGTGGATTTCTAGCCGTTTACGTGATGGCATTAGTGCTCGGGAACGCCGATTTGCAATACCGGTTCACCATCGTCCGTTTCAATGAAGGCTTTGCCTGGATGATGCAGATTATGATGTTTATTCTTCTTGGATTGCTTGTGTTCCCACATCAGTTGGTGGAAGTAGCCTGGCAAGGGATCGTGCTTTCTATCATCTTGATGTTTGTCGCGAGGCCGATCGGCGTGTTCATCAGCTTGATTATTAGCAAATTCTCACTGAAGGAGAAGACGCTGATTGCTTGGGCGGGGCTGAAAGGAGCGGTGCCTATCGTCATGGCCACCTATCCGATGATTGCCGGGCTAGAGCATGGACAATTGTTCTTCAACGTTGTATTCTTTGTCGTCCTGACGTCCGCCCTCATTCAAGGAGCAACGATTTCACCTCTGGCCAAACGGTTGGGATTATCGGGGGATGCTCCGGGCGAAGCGGTGCATGCGCTTGAACTGGTGTCTGTCGGAAAGACGAATATGGATATGGTGAAGAAGACGATTGAGCCAGGTGCAAGCGTTGAGAATCGCCCTCTGCATGAATTGAAGCTGCCAGACGACACCTTGATCACCGCAGTTATTCGCGGAGAAGAGATGATTGCGCCGAAAGGGACGACGAAGCTGCAAGCCGGCGATGTGGCTTACGTGCTCGTATCGAAGAAACAGCGGGACGAAATTCGCAAGCTGTTTACGGAGAAGGAAGAAGTGCGTTGCGAGGCGTCTGATAACGAGCTTGAGGCAGAAGCGAACAATAATGAAGTGAAATAAATGATTCGAATGTTTGCATCATGCTGTGATCGATTTCCTTTAATTCAGCTATTTAATCAGGCACTATGAAATAGATAGGGTGTATGCGTTTTTAACCGCAACGCCAGACGGAAGATACGCTGATTGTATTTGTATCCCCCCCACCATCGCATGAGGCGTAGTTCCTATTTTGTCGACAAACGCACCTGTATAATAGCAGGTGTGTTTGTTCGTTATGAACATTTTTTCAGCATAGATGCAAAAAAATGAGGAAAATGTTGCATAAGCTATTGTGAAATAGGTCCATTTGACCGATATTATAATAGTGTATTGCAAAAGTAGCACAGCAAAGAAAGGTGAAGTTCATAACGATGAATTACGAGAAATTAAATGAAGCGTTCAAGCATTTGGGGTACCACCCGAACCGGTATATTCACGTTGTGGATGTAACCAGTCAGACCGTCGACTTTGATTACAGTGACAAAGAGCGGGTGGATCAGCTGGTTATTGGCGCGGAGGAGCCGATGACCGTCGAGGAGCTGCGTCATGCCGCCAGAGATAAGCTAGTCGGGGAACATCCCGATTTTCAATTTTACCGCGAGGTGAATGTAACGAAGCTTGATGTTGTGCACGCATTCGATCTAGGAGAAGAGTGCTCATAGCCGCGCTCACGATCTGGGAGCAGGTTATACATATGCAATGCCTGGCACCTTATCCTCTCATGAGAGGCTTCATGGGATAGGGTGCTTTAACTTACACAGCAGAGAATGATTCAGAGATAAGGAGATGAATCGGTTGAAGGGGAATCAGGGGAAACAACGCAAGAAGCAATGGAGCTGGAAAACGCTTACGTCTAAGGTTGTCCAAAATCCGGCTCGTTCGGTCGGCGCGAAGCTGTTCCTTTTGTTTGTCGTCAGTATTATCGTGTTCGTATTTGGCGTAGGTATGTTTTCCTATATGGTGTCGAAAGATGCGATTGAGAAGCGCGTAACGAATTCAAGCTACCAGACGATGGTGCAGGCTACGCAGAAGATTGATATGCAGCTTACCCAATTTAACAATATGACGATGCAAATTATGTTCGATCCGAACCTTACCTCATCGCTGAAGACGATGCGCGGATTGAAGGTCGGAACCTACGACATGATTCAGATGACGGATGTGGTTCAGAAAACGCTTCAGACCTATAGCGTAGGCAATTCGCTTATCGAGAACGTGTACCTCATTCCGATTAACTCAGATCGTACACCGTTATCAGCTATGGGCGTACGACAAGGCATCCAGGATATTAAGAAGAACGCTTGGTTCGAAGAGGCCAAGAACAGCAACGGGCAATCCATCTGGGTAGGCACGATGCCGAAGGGTGTCGATAATTCGCCTGAGTCTACGTTCGGTATTGCAAGACCGATGCGTGATTTGAATTCCGGCGAAGCGGAATATATCATTTTCTTGGAAATTAAGTTGAGAGCGATTAGCGATTCCTTGGAAGATATCGATATCGGTGATGGTTCAACGATTCAACTCTTGAATCAACAAGGGAAATATATGTTTGCCCAAGACGCGAAGGCATTGATGACTGCCGCGCCGGATTGGCTGCAGCCTAAGGCAGAAGAAGGCAAAAAGTCGTTAAGCGGGGGAACGACGGTCCGTTCAGATGACAGTGGTGACATGCTGCTCGTGTACGATCAGATGAAATCGAACAAGTGGGTTCTCGTAGGAGCAGTGCCTGTTGAGGAATTGGTAAAGGACGCGAAAAGTATCCTGACCTTGACCTTCATATCGATGGCTGCTGCAGCGTTGCTTGCTGCTGTTATCGGCTGGCTCGTCATTAAATGGGTGGCAACACCGCTGGTGAAGCTGCGCAACTTGATGAATGAGGGGGCGGAGGGGAATCTCTCCGTGCGGGCAACGTCGAAGAGCAAAGATGAAATCGGTCAATTGGCGCAAGGCTTTAATATTATGATGGAGCAGATTACGATGCTCGTGCAGAGTACGGATGCGAGCGCGCGCGCCGTGCTGGAAACGGCAACGTCTTTGTCCGAAGCATCACGAACGACAGCCATTTCCGCGAAGGAAATCGCCGTTGCGACGGAGGAGATTGCGAAGGGAGCCACTTCCTTGGCCGTAGAAGCCGAGCGAGGACATGATCTGACGCATAATATGGCTTCGCAAATGAAGACGGTTGTTGGAGCTAACGAGCAAATGGATGCTTCTGCGCAAGCGGTGGCGGATTCAAGTGAATTGGGTGCGTCGAATATGACCTCTTTGATGGAGCGGACTACGTCGACCGGAGAAATGATGCGCTCTTTGGCTAATAAGGTCAACACGCTGAGTGAAAGCACGCAATCGATTCGTAAAATATTGGAAGTGCTTCATAACATGACGAAGCAGACGAATATTTTGTCTCTGAACGCTACGATCGAAGCCGCACGTGCAGGAACGGCAGGCAAAGGATTTATGGTCGTGGCCGATGAAATCCGCAGTCTCGCGGAACAATCACGTCAGTCCATCGATGTCGTCGGTCAAATTACCGAGCGTATCCAGCTGGAAATTACCGAGACAGTCCAAGCATTGTCTGAAGCGATTCCGATGTTCCAGAAGCAGGCGGAAGCTGTAAACGAGACGGATGTCATCTTTGGAACCGTTCAGAACCAGATGGGCGGCATGATTCAAGAGCTCAGCCACGTTACCGGTTCGATTGAACGGTTGAATGAAGCGCAATCCACGCTTGTTGAAGCGATGAGCAATGTGAGCGCGGTTGCGGAAGAAGCATCTGCTACCTCTGAAGAGGTGGCATCGTTAAGCACGGAGCAGCTGAATATTTCCAACCGGTTGGTCGAACTGTCCCAACAGTTGGAAGACGTGTCCGTAAGCTTGAAAGACAAGCTGTCGCAATTTAAATACTAGGCAACAATTAGCCGGATTCAATCCGTAACGAGAAATGCCCGTATTCCTGATGTGAGGAGTACGGGCATTTTGTTTTAGCGCAAGATTCGATGCCGAGTCTGCTTCTAGGTTAACTTCGTGATTAAAAGCCGACTTTTTGATCAACCTTTCTTCAATAGAACATACCGGCGATAGCTGCGCTTAGCAAGTTGGCAATCGTTCCGCCAAGTACGGAGCGAAGCCCTAAGCTCGCTGACAATCATGAGCGACCGGTCGGTTATTTGATCTTTAATAGTAGGAATTTGGGAAAAGGCGACGAATTCGTTGAGCACGATTTTTTGCCCGATTAAGCTGCCGGCAATCGAAGCATCGGCCCACGGTATCCCGATTAGGAACGAAATCGGTGAGAACAGCCAGCCGAGAATGCCTTGCAGAGACAAGGCTGCATAGCCAAACCATCCGCCGATCCCGCCCAAAAGCCCGTTAACGAAGGCAATAAGCCCGATGAAGGCGATCAGGGAAGCGCCTACCGCCAATGCGATTTGCAGACCGTCCACCGCTCCGCGGGCAGCGGCATCGATGACGTTGCTGGCATCTTCTTCGCCGCCTGTAGCATCGATATGCTTGTTAGTGACAGGTTGCTCTGTTTCTGGAATAAACAGTTTTAATCACCCACTGCATGATATGGTGATGATATAACACTGCAATGAGCGAGGAAAAGAAGATGATAATCGGCAGCACTTGGAATGCAAATACGAAGCCTTGCCCTGCCGGCGGAATGGCGCTTCCAAATACGAAAGCGACCCCCTTCATTGGCATAAGTGATGACATTAGAGACTCCGTCAGAGACGGCACGAAGCGCTCGCCGCCCGGCTTCCCATTTGAGTACAATCAGCCCGAATATCAGCTGCAGGAAGAGTGCGCCGATAATCGGCCGCCAGCGGATACGACGCTTATGCTCACAAAATAGAAATCCAATCAAAAGAAGGCCCAAAATGCCTAATAATCCCCAGACGTATTGCATAAGTCACACTCCTTTGCATTCACGACAGAGATATTATTCCTTTTTTGAGACCTTCTTTATGCATCTTATGTAAATGAATCCAATGCTTTGGCCACTGCTCTCTGCCATAGGATGGGGATAAGATATTTCGGTCGGAGGCGTCCGCAAGTCGAGACAACGGGATATTGCACATACCATTAAAATATGGTACTGTAGGAATAACTTCACATTGAACGATTGTACGGAAGCACCGTCATCGAGCTAATGGCATGTTCTGCATGTCAGCTTGGTGGCGGTGCTTTTTTTGTGCTTGGAATTCGATGCGGTGAAGTGGAAAGGAGAGAAGAAAAGTATGAGCAGGTGGGATATCGTCATCGCTCATCAACATAAGCGCATATTGGACGGGGTTACGGATTATTGGAAGCATTCCAATTATGGTGAGTCACTTCATCTGCGTGTGTTTACCCAGCGTGATACGCTGCGTCATTATTTACGGTTGAAGCCCGGGATTCATATGCTTGTATCGGAGCCAGAGCTCCTTCAGGAATTAACGCAGGAAGATGTGAGCGGGATACTCGTTATGGCGTTATCAACAGATGACAGAGCATTAGAATTTACGTTTCCTTTTATTGTCGAGAATCCGTATCAGCCGCTTTCCCGATTATTCCACATCATTACAGAGCGTTGTCAATTAGAGCTATCGCAAGCCGCCGATCAATCATTAGCACACCCATGCCGCATTGTCGGGATTACCTCTGCAGGGGGAGGAGCGGGGAAGACGACCGTCGCGTTTCATCTTGCCAAGCATGCAGTTGGCTTAGGGCAGCGAACTTTCCTTCTGAATATCGATCCGATTCAAGAATACTCGCTTCTGCGGCAGCCACGGGGAGAAGCAGATGAAGCTTCTGCTTCCTTGTCTCAGCTTCTTTACTATTTAAAACGTGAGCAAGAGAGCGACAAGCGGCTACCTGTGCCATTGGAGCTGTATACCGTTTCATTGCCAGCACTTGGGGCAAGCACGTTCGACCCGCTGCACATGATGGAGGAATGGGGTGTAATTGACCTCAAGCTGATGCAGCGGCTGCTTCACTGTATTCAAGCCAGCGGCCGTTACGATCTGATTATAGTCGAAGGTGGACACGAGCATCGGCCGTTTGAAGCCGTGTGGAGCATGAATGGTGAGGTCATTTGGCTGCTGCACGACGAGATGGGGCATATGCTCAAATCCCAGCTTATTTTTCAGGAATGGATGGATGCGGAAGATGAGACAGTTCGCCGGCGACCTAAGCAAATGAGATTGATTGTAAACCGCTACATGGGGACATTGATGAACCGCTGGACGTATCGTGAGGCGGTCGTTAGTGGATTTCTTCCATATATTCCTACCTGGAAACAGATTCACAGACCGGAACAATGGTTCCAATCGACGGTATTCGAGTCAACACTGGCGAATTGGGCGCACACTCACTTGAATCTGACAGGGCTCGATTCGTTAAGGAGAACGGCGCAATGACGAATGGAAGCGATACTGTATTGAGCGCGACTCGCCAACCCGATGAGTTGGAAGCCGTCTATCTTCTTGTGCGTCAGCGGGTAAGGGACAGTCTGGAATGGGGAGAACCGCTTATTGATGAGGCACTGACGGAACGCATCGAGCAGACGTTGTTCGCTTGTGAAGAAGCGCGACATTTCACTTCCGACACGCTCTATCAGCTAGTCAGCAGAGTGTTCAATGCCTTCCGCGGACTGGATGCGCTGCAGCCGCTAGTGGACGATCCCGAGATTACGGAAATTATGATTAACAGCCATCACGAGCTGTTCATTGAACGGAGCGGCTGTATGGAGAAGTTGACGCTTGGCTTTGAAAGCCGCGATAAGCTGGAAGATATCATACAAGCTATCGTATCTCAAGTGAACCGGGTGGTGAATGAGTCTTCGCCCATCGTGGATGCGAGGTTGCCCGACGGGTCTAGAGTGCATGTCGTTCTGCCGCCCATTGCTCTGAAGGGGCCAACAGTAACGATTCGTAAATTTCCGGCTCAGCCGCTCACTATGGAAGACCTCGTGGACATCGGAGCGATTAATGGAGAAGCGGCATTGCTGCTGCAGACACTAGTTCAAGCAAAATACAACATTTTCATTAGCGGGGGAACGGGCTCGGGGAAGACGACATTTTTGAACGCACTCTCGCAATATATTCCTGACGATGAACGAGTAATCACGATAGAAGATGCTGCGGAATTACAGATTCGTACGGTTCCCAATCTGGTCTCGCTTGAGACAAGGAATGCCAATTCTGAGGGAAAAGGAGCGATTACGATCCGCGAATTGATTCGCGCTTCGCTGCGGATGAGACCGAACCGTATCGTAGTCGGGGAAGTGCGCGGCGCAGAGGCGCTTGACATGCTGCAAGCAATGAATACCGGTCACGATGGCTCCTTGTCGACCGGGCATAGCAACGGGACGAAGGATATGCTGAGTCGCCTAGAGACGATGGTCTTGAGTGGGGCACACCTTCCTATCATTGTCGTGAGGCAGCAGATTGCATCGGCGCTTGATATTATCGTCCATCTCGCTAGAATGCGAGACGGCACGCGCAAAGTAATGGAAATAGCTGAAGTGCTTGGATTTGAAGAGGGAGACGTGGTGTTGGCGTCATTATATCGGTTTGAAGAACAGGGGGAACAAGACGGGAAAATAGCAGGCACTCTCGTTGCGTCGGAACATGCTATTCGACATAGGCACAAGCTGCAGATGGCAGGACTGGCTATACATCAGGATGGAAAGGAGTAAGTACATGAAGCGAACTTCTCACCGGTCTGAGATGAGTCTGCCACAATACACCGTTTATGTAATGAGCCGCAAAGAACGCCTCTTTGCGCTATGCGCAGGAGTATCGGTAATGGCGGGAATCGGCTGTTTGTTCTACCAGCATTGGTTGGCAATGATGGTGCTAGCCGTTGTCGGCACGTGCTACCCCCGTATCCGTCGGGTTACGCTGCTGGAGCGCAAGCGATCGCAGTTGACTCAACAGTTTAAGCAAGCGCTGTATTCTATATCTTCTTCGTTATCCGCAGGGCGTTCCATGGAAAATGCTTTTCGCGAGGCCAGGCATGATCTGAAGCTGCTGTACCCGGGCACGGAAGTGGATGTCATACGGGAGCTGCACATTATTTCAATGAGAATGGAGAATGGTGAACCGATCGAGCAGGCGATTATGGATTTTAGCCGTCGTGCGGAACAGGATGACATTTCTAATTTCGCCGACGTGTTCGTCACTTGCAAGCGAACGGGCGGGGATTTGATTGAGGTCGTCCGCCAGACATCGTCTGTCATCGGTGAGAAAATGGATATTATGCAAGAGATAGAGGTGCTGATTGCGCAGAAGAAGCTGGAGATGAAGGCGATGATTGCGGCGCCATTCTTATTCCTGGCGTTCCTGAATCTGACTTCGCCTGACTTCATGGCGGCTTTGTATGAAGGAGTAGGCAGAGTGATTGCCACGGCCGCGCTAGCTTTGCTGATGCTGGGAGCATGGTTAATCCAAAAAATGATGAATATTCGTGTGTAAATAAGCAGGAAGCTGGTTGTTACTATTGAAGTGCGTGTTCAAAAAGGGGCTTTTTGAACAACTTTTAGAAAGCGAGGTGAAATAAAGCATGCTGCCGCGATGGATATGGGGGCTTGCTTGTATAGGGGGAGTGATTCTTTACTTGCTGATGAACCAGATAAGCAGAGTCCGTTACGACAAGCTGATCGCAAGCATGGGAATCGAATCGAAGACGGCCCGTTGGCTGTCAGCGCCGTTCCTGTGGCTGGAGAAGGCGCAGCCTGCCTTGGACACGCACCCTGCATTGGCTTCTCTGCGTCAAGCCGTGATGCAAATCTATGGGCCCGCCCATTCACATACGATGTATCGGGCTGTGATGGCGGAAATGGCGCTATATGTTTATGCGGCCCTGCTTGCCGCCCTGCTGATGCCTGCTGTTACCGATGGAAGCTTCGCGAACATGATGGGAGGGTTGTTGTTCGGCATCATCTTACCGTTAGCTCGTGCACGGGACGTCATCAACAAAGCGGAGAGCAAACGGCAAGAACTGCAATTGGAGCTGCCTGAGCTGCTAAGCAAGTTAACACTGCTGGTACAGGCCGGAGAGACGGCTCAGAAGGCAATGGCTCTCTGCATTGAACGCAAACGGGACCAATCCGAACATCCCTTGTATGCTGAACTGAACCGCATGATGAAGGATATGCAGAACGGCTATTCTTTCCCTCAAGCAATGGAGCAGTTCGCTAAGCGCTGCGCGATACAGGAGGTGTCGATGTTCGTCACCACGCTTCTTATTAATCAGCGCCGTGGCGGCATGACATTCGTTCTTGCGATGGAGGATTTGGGAAGACAGCTATGGGAGAAGCGCAAGTCGGTTGCCCGCAAACGGGGCGAGGAAGCTTCAACGAAGCTTGTATTTCCGATGATGCTTATGTTCCTCGTTGTATTGGCCGTAGTTGGGGCGCCTGCTTTATTAATGATGAAATAACAGATTCAATCCATTGCAAGAAGGCAAACAAACTGAAGAGAAAAGAGGTTATTGCGATGCAACGGCAATTCATAGGGAAGCGGTTGTGGCAGGAAGAGGATGGACTTGGAATGGTGGAAATCGTCGTTATTATTGCGGTTATCGTCGTATTGGCGCTCGTATTCCGTAAAAATATTACTGCATTTTTGGAAAAGCTCATCGGCAAGGCGGAGAAGGAGACGGACAAAATTTTTAAGCCATAACGATGAGCAAGCGGAGTAATGTCAATAAAGGAGGGGAGCACTGTGAAGAAGCTGCGGCAATGGATAAAGAAGATGTCGGCGGATAATGGAACGATGACTTTGGAAGCGTCCATCATCTTTCCGGTTGTATTTTACTGTACGCTTGCGATGCTATTTTTTGCTGTATTGATCTTTCAGAGTGTGCTCACTTCTCATGCGGCAATGCTGGCCTCGGAACGAGGAGCCGCTTTCTGGGATAACAGTTATAAAGATGGCAAGGACGGCTCCTTTCAAGCTGGTCAGCATGACGGGCTTTACTGGCGTCTATTCGATGACAAGCTGATAGACCGGCTATTCGCAGGCTTCTCTGACGCGACATTGTATGCAGTGACATTACCTTCACAGCATAATTCCGAACGGTTGCCCGAACGTAAATTGGAGCGCGCGGCCATGCTTCTGCCGAACATTTTTCAAGGCGAAATGAAATACGATAATTCGATGATAGAGCGTACCGTGACGACGACGTTAACCAGACCCCTGTATCAAGCAGCCTTTCAACGTTTGACAGGCAGCCGCGTATCTCCCGAAGGACAGGCCGTCGCTGCTGTGGTTGAGCCAGTCGAATTCATTCGTTCCGTCGAATTGTCCCGCTATATGTATACCAAGTTGCAAATATGGAATAAACAAGGGATTTCAGCAGGACAAGCCGCTGAAGTCGTTAAGCAAGCAGCAGTTCAGTAAGACGGTGCTTGAAATAATGACAAGAGGAGGAGAGCTATGAAGCGGGGCGGTAAATGCGGAGGCAATTTGAAGCGGTATTTAGGATGGGCAGATGCTCAGGGGTCCGTATCCGTGCTTCTTATCTTCATTGTGGCTGCAATATTTTTGTTTACGTCCGTGCTCATTGATTACGCCCGCATCGCCGCAGCCGAATGGAGAACCGAAGTGTTAGCGCAGTCGGGCATCCGTTCGGTTATGTCAGCCTACGAGCCAGTACTGCAAGAACGGTATCAGCTGTTTGCATACGGACAATCCGATCCTGCACTCATTATGGAGTATGTGATGCAGGATCAGAATGAGCTCAAATCAACGGGTGTGTTTCCCTGGGTGTCTTTACAGCTGGACAGCCATACGACGACAATTACCCGGCCGCTCGGCCGCTACGATGAATTTGAGCGGCAAATTCTGGATGATATGAAATACAAAGCTCCTGTTCAATTTGCCTTTGAGCTTTCCGGTAAGTTGAAGCCGATGTCAGGCGCACTGAAAAAAGCGGCTCAGACGACGGATCTGCTCGCCAAGCTGCAGAAGCTGGAAGACCGCCGGAACAAGGAGCTGGATAAGGTCGTTCGCTTGCAGAAGAAAACGCGGAATCATGCAGCTTCTTCCGCTATAGAGCGCACGATTGCCTCCGATGAGGCATCCATCATGCGGGATAATCCATTAGGGTCCACCCGTTCCGCTGCCGACATTGGTGCTCAATACGACGATTACGCAACGAAAGTGCGCTCGGACGCCTCTCTGGAGGAGAGGGAAGAGAAGCAATACGAGCGAGAGACGGAAGATTACGAGGACGATTCCCGTAATATCGCCTATATATTGCGACGAATCGTATCCCGGCAGGACTCCGGTCATACGAATATGCTCCAACAGGCAGTCACTCATTTAAATAAAGCAAGTACATATAACGAAGATATGAAGAAGGTTATTGAGGAGGTTCGTTCCAGTCGCGCATACGACGGATATGACCGTGTAAGCCCAGCAACAGATTCAGATACGGGCAGTATGCCGGATGATGCGCAGATTGTCGCAGCGATACAACAAATTAATGAAGCTGCCGATCAGTTGGTGCTGCCCGACTCGTTCGTGCAGGAATGGAATGAGGAGGTTCAGCAGCAGCAGATGAAGATGGCCCAATTAAATGGCGCTGCGGATTCGTTTCAATCCATGGCCAGTCAGATTAATAATCAGTCCGTTTCCTCACACGCGTTGAAACTTTCCGTGTTCCGTCTGTGGCAACTGTGGAAAGAGTATGAACAGGACTATATCCATCCCTCCAACAATCGCATCGATATGCGTGAGCAGGAATTGAATCGGCATAGAGCGGCTGAAAACGAGCGCAAGCAAAAGGAAAAAGAAGCAGATCAAAAGTTAAGCAAAGCGAATGATTTGCTGTTCATGCTTGCCAATCTGGACAGTCGCCTGCAGGCCCATCAACAGACATTTCAAGAGGTGAGAAGCAAGGCGGAAGCAGTGGCGCAGTTCAATGAGACACCTGCTTCTGAAGAAAGAATGGGGAATGTGAGCGGGGACGACGCGATTGATAAGAGCAAGCAGTCGATGAATTCGGTAACATCCCTGTATGACCAACTAGCCGAGGAACTGGAGATGGTGCGGGAGCGGCTGTATCGCAACGAGTATGCCTTTTTATATTTTACTTCCTACGATCCGACTAAGCTGCAGTCATTGATGAATTCCGGCCAGCCCGGGGAAGAGTTGCTGAATTCGTTAAGCATTGACAATCAAGAGGTGGAGTATATTTTGTACGGATTTAACAGCCCGATCGGTAATATCGCGGCGGCTTATGGTGAAATCTTCACCATGCGGCTCGCTATACGGACGATGGAAGGCTTTGTTGAATTCAGTAAACTAGGCAATCCTCTGCTCATTCTAGCGGCAGCAGTAGTATATGGCATAGAGCAGGCGTTCCAGGACATGCTTCTGCTCATTACCCGCAATGAAATTCCGATATCACGCTTCATTCCGTCCGTGACGCTGACCTATAGTGATCATCTGCGATTGTTCATGCTGGCTCACGGAAGCCGCGAAGGGATGCTCATGCGCATGCTTGCCCTTATTCATCAAAATACCGGCGTAGATCCGTCCACTCGCGGTACTTACGGGCAGGTGGAGCTGACATTAAACATGCCGATGTGGTTCCTGCCGGGCCTCATGAGGTGGCTGGGACATACCGGCATATGGGACGGAGACATAGCGGATGGGCGCTTGTATTCGAAAAAAACCTCCGTCTTCTCTTACTAATGAGGGGGGAGCGATGCTGCGATATTTCTTTAAAATCATTCGAGATAGACGTGCCAGCATTACGTTAGAGGCGGCATTATTGCTGCCTATGGTGCTTCTGCTATTTTTATTCTTCATCTTTATGATTCAAGCCGCCGTAATCTCGACATCTCTCGAATCGGCTGCCATCAATGCAGTCAAGCAGGTGGCCGCTCATATGTATCCGATCAGTCTAGCGGCGAATCAACTGCCCGACTCGACCGAGCACGGAACTGCGGGGAAATGGTTGTCCAAGCCTCCGGCGATGACTATGAAAATGGCGGTGCGCGAATTCGGCTCACGATTTGGTGATGCAATGCCTGAGCCGATTAAGGACTGGGTGCAGGATGGAACGGAATGGGCAGAGCGCCAAGCAGAGGCTGCTGGGGAACGGGGGCAGGGACGCATTGGCGAAGCGGTATTTAAACCTTTAATGACCCGATACGGCATTCAAGGAGTGCTTCAAGAGGAGCGCATTCGCATTACGCATCTTAAGCTGCCAGACATCATTAAAAAAGAGGAACCGTATGTCGCGATAGAAGTCGCATATGATCTGCCGATGCGAGTCCCGTTTCTGATGAAGAGAGTTACCATCGTTTCTAGAGCGTCCGAGCGCGTATGGGTTGGCGATGGTCCGCCACCGGGGGCGGATGGGACGGGAGAGGAAGGAAAGGACAAGTCTGTTCCCGTATTGGTCAGTTTAACGCCGGAACCGTTGCTCCCGGGCAGGAAAGCGAAGCTGACCGCTAGAGTAGAGCCTAATGAACGTGTTGAGCTGATCGTATTCTACAAAAGCGGGCAAAGCCAAGCGAAGCATGTTGGATGGGCCGTTGCCGATATGGATGGAAATATATTTTGGGAATGGCACGTCTCGGGCAATACGACATCTGGAGCATGGCGTCTTGTCGTGAAGACGGAAGATGGCCGCAGTGCAGAGCGGATGTTTACTGTGAAGTAACGATAATGCGCCTTTGCTAACGAGAGCGGCATTCTACAATAAGAGGTTGTGCAAAAAGCCCCCTTTTGATCACGATACAATAAAGAAAGGTGGAACCGCATGATGTGGACGGTATGGTTCTGCAGCGTGATGCTGCTGGCCGCTTTTATCACCGATATTTTCACGCGCAAAATTCCTAACAAATTGACCATGACAGCCTGTGCTGCGGCAGTTATCGGACATGGCATCATGAATGGATGGAGCGGGATCGCCTATAGTGTGGCAGGAGCGGCGGGCGGGTTCGGACTTATGCTGCTGCTGTTCTTGGTGCGGGCTGTTGGTGCTGGGGACGTCAAGCTATTTGCCGCGATAGGCTCATTCATGGGGATGTACTTTACTTGGGAAACGATTATCTATTCGATATTGTATGGAGGGGTCATTGCCGCGCTCATTCTTCTGGCAGGTCGAAACGGCAGAATGAAGCGGCTCTGCATTGCATTCATGCAAGTGATATGGCTTCGGACGTGGATGCCCTTGAAGCTTCAGGCCGCCCGCCAAGCGACATTTCCGTTCATGTGGGCTGTATTGCCTGCCGCGATTACGGTATATTACAGCCGGCTGCTATAAATTGCTATGATCCGGCGGACACGAAAGGAGTGGGGAACACATTGTATGGATATCAAGCGGATTTCGTTCATGAAGGCAAGATGGGGATGCTGCTGAGCCGTGAACATCCCGTTCATTCTGATGAGCTGGATCCTCATCAGTTCAATATGCTGCGTCATAACGTCGTGCCTCATTTTTTGCCGCTTGAAATTCAAGAAATTGATTTTGAGGTAACCTTTTTATACGACATTAGCGGTAAAAAGATGCTTCACCAAGTGCTGCGCACGGCTAATATGACATCCATCCAATATTTTGAATGGATGCTGCAGCTGGTGCGGGTGTTGGAAGAGTGTCGGACATACTTGCTGTATCCCAATCACATATTGCTTCATGAGCAGTTTATTTATGTGGACAGTCATGCGTGGAACGGCAGTTTGTATGTACCTTATATTCCTACGCTCGAGCCGTTGCATCCGCAGGCTGGAATGGATGGATTACGCCGCTTGGGCATATTGTTGTCATCACATGTTAGCAATTGGAACGGGGACGGATTTCAGCGTCTTATTCAGATTTTGTCCCTGGAGGACAAGTCATTAGTAGATGTGCGCCGCTTGCTGCAGTCTCTTATCATAGGTTCTCCTGAGGAGAAGGATAATCCGTCTATATGGAAGGATAATGCCAATACAACTAATGATGTGCAGCAGGTCTCTTCTCCGTTTTACTTGCCTGATAAAGCTTCGAATTCCGTTGCCGATGATGCACGAAAGGAAAGTCCGGTAGAGCTGGCATGGCCTGCCACGGCAGAACGGATTAGAAAGGGCTCAACAGATGAGGCCGTGCAAGAATATACCGCTTCTTCCGTCAAAAAGCACACTATCATCGTCACGGGGGCGGTTATCGTCGCAGCCGCATTGGGGTGGAGGTATAGTTATATGTCTTCGCCGTCGGCTGCCTCTTTGGCTGTATCCCTCATATGGAGCGTTGTTGTGGTTGGAATCGGCGGCGCATGGTTGTCCGGCTGGATTGCGAAGTGGAGCAACCGTTGGTCGAAGCGCAGAGGAGCCGCTGCTCCGGCTGAGGAACAAGCACCTGCTTCCACCTTTGACGTTATCTCCAATAAGGATATGGTGCTGCCTGACTTTTTGTCCATGGAGCTGCGGGGGAGCGCTTATTCAGCGGAAGCAACGAGGCAAGGAGATACATTACAGCCTGAATCGGTTCATCCAAGTGAGTATCATGCACAAGCAACGCATAGCGGAGCTGCTTATTACGACAGTTTATCGCAGTATACGTCGATGTTAAGTGAATCCCAAGGAGATGCTACCGTCATGTTGGGACAGGATGCTGAACCGGATCAGACGACAGCAGGCATTCAGGGTCCTCATTTGCAGAAAATGAATGAAGCGGGCAGCGTACTGCCGGATCGAATTATGCTGGCGTTGTTCCCCTATACGATCGGCCGCGCGGAACAAGGCGTGCATCTTCGTGATGAAGGCATAGGTGTATCGAAGCATCATTGCGAAGTCGTGCACACAGAAGAAGGAGGCTGTGCGATTCGCGATCTCGGATCGAAGAACGGCACAGAGCTTCAGGGAGAACTGCTCATACCTTACAAGCTGTATCCGCTTAAGGATGGGGACACTGTGGCAATCGCCCGTTCCGTGTACATATACCGGGCAGGATAGGGCTTGGGCATGAGGAGTGACATGCAGTAAAAAAAGAGCTGACCCCGGAATGCGGACCAGCATGTTCATATGACTAGTAGTGATCGCTTATTTGGGAAAGTGGTCTACGTTGCAGTGTGTCCTGCATCGCGAAGTGCGCTCAACGCTTTCTCAAGCGTTCCGTGTTGGAAGGTGAAGCCGTGTTCCAACGCTTTGGCAGGATAGACGCGTTGGCCTTCCAGCAAGAGCATGGACATTTCACCGAATAAGAGCTTGAGCGCGAAGGAAGGAACCGGGAACCAATGGGGCCGATGATACACTTTGCCAAGTGTACGGCCGAAGTCGTCGTTCGTAACCGATCCTGGCGCAGAGGCATTAACAACGCCTTCCATACTGGTGTCATGAACGACAAAGTCTATCAATCGCACCATATCTTCAATATGTATCCAGGAGAACGGCTGCTTGCCGCTCCCAATCCGTCCGCCGACTCCAAATTGGTAAGGAAGCTTCATTAACGGGAAGGCGCCGCCATCGTTGGCAAGAATCGGGGCGATGCGCAGCTTGACGCAGCGTGCGGCAGGGATGGAATCGGCGGATGCCTCCCATTGATAGACGACGTCGGTCAAAAAATCATCCCCGGCAGCAGGACTCATTTCGTCGAAGGTTCCCGTCTCCGAAGGGCCGTATACCGAAATGCCGGATGCGCTTACCAAGAGAGGCAGCTTTTGCGGCAGTTTGCGGGCCCATTCCGCTATCCGGCGGGCTGGGACGACGCGTGAGGCAACAATACGGTTCTTCGCCATATCGGTCCAGCGCTGATTGATCGTTTCACCGGCCAGATTGACGACGACATCGACGTCGTGGCAGTGTTCCGGAGCATAGGCCAATTCAGACCAGCTCATTATGGATACTTGAGGGTGCTGGTCTTCTATAACTAGCTTGGTACGGGAGCGGGATACAATGATGACTTCATGCCCTTGCTGCAGCCAAGCCTTATACAGCGTTTTACCGACGAGGCCGGAACCGCCGCATATCATCATTTTCAATCGTTATCCCTCCTTAAAAATGCGTGTTCAAAAAGGGGCTTTTTGAACAACCTCTTAAAGTGATTGAAAGTCGACATCCTCAAATGTGGGGAATGGTCATTTCAACCTCGGATGTGTTCTACAGCGATTGACTGGCGTGATGAAAACTATTTGTTGAGCAGGTGCTTGAATGGCGCGTAATCGATTTCATTTTTATCCAAAAATCGGACCAAGCTGCGGTAGTCACGCTTCGGTGTCGCAATGATGTAGCCTTGAATGCAATGATCACGCGTTACCTCCGAAGCGCCGCTCTCCACGGCGACCTGTCCGATCTTGGCTGCAATCGAATGGCGTGCGATATCTCGGAAAGCTTTGGGAACAGGCTCGACCAGCTGCTCCAAGAAAGCTTTGGCATCGTCGGTCCATAGCTCCCGGCTTCGTTCCACCCAGTAATTTTGCCAGTCCAGCTTCGATTTGCCGTCATTCATTGGCAGTACCTTCATGAACTTGCGGAACATGAAGAAGCCTCCGATAGCCATAAGCCCAAGCAGCACAAAGGTCCAGAAAGCTATCGAGTTCATGAACCATTTATTCGGCACGTCGGTTGTCAGCGGAAAAAAAGCGAATGTGTTAAGCATAGGCTCACCTCACAAGCATGTGGTACATTTTACAAGTAGTCTATTAGGAATTATACCGCATTCCTAGATTTATTTCGATATACCTTGTAAAATAAGGGGTAATGATCTGAGAGGAGTTGCCTTATGCTAAAAATAGGTTCACATGTTTCTTTTTCCGATAAAGGGCTGTTGACTGCGACGAAGGAAGCCGTATCTTATGGGTCCAGCTCGTTCATGATATATACCGGCGCGCCGCAGAACACTCGACGCAAGCCGATTGAGACGCTCTATATTGAAGAGGGTAAAGAATTAATGGCACAGCACGGTATTGAGGAAATTGTCGTGCATGCCCCGTATATTGTTAACCTTGGCTCCTACAAACCAGATACCTTTGAATTGGCTGTTAATTTTCTTCAGGAAGAAATTCGCCGAACAGACTGCATCGGCGTACAGAATATTGTGCTTCATCCTGGCGCCTATACAGACAAGGATGCTGAGTATGGCGTGAACCGGATTGCGGAAGGCTTAAATGAGGTACTGCGCAATACGAAGGAAACGAATGTGAATATCGCCTTGGAAACGATGGCTGGCAAAGGCACGGAAATCGGCCGCAGCTTCGAGGAATTGGCGGCGATTATTGATAAGGTGGAAGACAATCAGCGCTTAACTGTTTGTATGGATACATGCCATATTCACGATGCAGGTTACGATATCGTCAATGATTTGGACGGCGTGCTGGAACAATTCGATCGGTTGGTCGGATTGGATCGCATTGCTATCGTTCATATCAACGATAGCAAGAACCCTACAGGCGCAGGCAAAGACCGTCACGCTCCAATTGGGGCAGGCTGGATTGGATTTGACGGCATCAAGCGAGTCGTTCATCATGAGGGACTCAAGGGGCGTCCGTTTATTCTCGAAACGCCATGGATTGGGAAAGATGCGAAGAAGCAGCGTCCGATGTATGAGGCGGAAATCGCCCTCTTGCGCGGAGATGCGGCAGAACGGTTCGGCGGAGAATTTTTTGAAGACGTGGAGCGTTTGGGTCATTTCTTCAAAGAGCAGGATATCGAACACCGTGCATTCGTTTTGGACACATGGAGTCTGCTGAAAAATGACGCCAAGGCAAAGAAAGCGGATCCGCGCGAACCGATGGAACGCCTTTATGATATGGTGGTCGAGTCTGATCTGTTCCCCAACCTGGCGGAAGAAGAGATCAACCACCGATTTACCGCGTGGTTTGCTGGACAAGCAGTGAAAGAATAGCAGCCGAGCGCAGCTACTAAGGCATTTTACTGGAGGAGTCACATTCATGACGCATCAACATACAATGGTACATGCCCGGCAGCAGGCCGGAGAACATTCACATAACCGCGCGCGTATGCTCATTTCATGCCCGGATCGTGCGGGGATTGTAGCGACGGTGTCTCGTTTTCTCTATGAGCACGGAGCTAATATCGTTCAATCCGATCAGTATACGATGGATCCAGAGGGCGGCATGTTCTTCATGCGCATTGAGTTCGACATGGAGCAGCTAGAGGAGCGCATGACTCTGTTGGAGTCGGATTTCCAAGCGATTGCTGAAGATTTTAATATGCAGTGGCGTATTTCACGAGTCAGTCAGAAGCAGCGCCTCGCGATCTTTGTGTCAAAAGAAGATCATTGCTTAGTCGAGCTGTTGTGGCAATGGCAAGCAGGTGATTTGGATGCGGACATTGCGATGGTCGTAAGCAACCACCCGGATATGAAGGACTATGTGGAATCATTTGGTATTCCGTATGTTCATATTCCGGTGAATCCGGACAACAAGCCGGAAGCAGAGCGTTTGCAGCTTGAAGCGGTGGAAGGGAAAGCGGATGTCATCATTTTGGCCCGTTACATGCAGATCATTTCACCGAAGTTTATCGAGCGTTATCCGAACCGGATTATTAACATTCACCACTCGTTCTTGCCAGCCTTTGTCGGAGGCAAGCCTTATCAACAAGCCTTCAAGCGAGGTGTGAAGCTGATCGGCGCAACCGCCCACTATGTGACGGAAGAGCTGGATGGTGGTCCAATTATCGAACAGGATGTCGAGCGCGTGACACATCGTGCTGACGTGAATGACTTAAAGCGAATCGGCCGCACGATTGAACGTGTCGTTCTTGCTCGTGCCGTGCACTGGCATACTGAAGACCGGATTCTCGTATATCAGAATAAGACTGTTGTATTCAATTAATAAATAGCAGGGGCTGTACCGTAAGAGCGTATCTTTCTGCTCGAGGGTATGGCCCTTTTTTGTGCTGCAACGAAGCGCAATGACGATGTGTTTTAAAGATAAGGTAACGATAAATAGTAAGGATAACCAAGCTCCTTCTATGAGTACACGTTCCAGCTTACACACAAGCATTACTCCAGTTCTACAGTGTGAGATACAATGTCATATTAAAATCGAATATTGTCATCATTGTCTAAGTACTATGCTGAAGACAATCCTTGTATGCTTGGTTATAGCAATTCACTGAAACCAAAAACACAAGGTGAACTGCGGATTACAATACAAAATGGCGGTTGGCTAGCTCAAAACATGGCATATCGTATCAAGGAAAAAAATTTAATTCCTCAATCGAGATTAAGAAATGCTGAGACATTAACGCGGCTGGATTTTGGAACCCGAACCTTAAAGGTCAGGATGATTACGATGCTTTAATAGCAAAAAAAGATTGGGCAAAAGTGATAGATTACAAAAAAACTATTAACTTTGTAACAACTGGCGATCCAGTTAGCCACATAGCTTTTAATGGACATGTTGGTCAGACTCTGAAGGTAGTCAATCGAGGATATCATGGAGTGCACAATATTTTGAGTTATTATAGTCAGAGATATTCACCATCTGGAATATTGAGGACATGAAATAATATAAATCCACGCATTATATACAATAACAAACACTCACTAACGTTATCCACGTCGGTGGACTCTTTTTTCATTCGAAACATGTTAGGTCACGGAAATAGTAGTTGGCTTCTCGGAGGTATCTTCACGCAAAGAGTCGTATACTTCTTGAACAATCCCCGAATCCATAAAGCAATTCCTTGTTAAGGGTTTTGAGAATGTAGGGGGTAGAAGGGAATTTATGAAGAATTGAAACACGTTTCATATCATAAGACATCTACAATTGGAGTCGGTTTGTAAAGTACCAAATAAATGGAAGTGCATACACTCCGGTTCGAGCACTGGGCGAAATGGAACGGGAATAAAAAAAAGGTATCCGTTCATAAAAAATAGGACATGGTGTATGCTGAAAAATGAATCTGACGCTGAAGTAGATTCTGGAACCCTCTAAGAGCCGTTGAGGAAAGTATCCCGCGGTTCTTTTATAAATCCCCATTGTAAGCCCGAAGTGGCAATTACGAAGAGGGCGCTGGTGTGAGCATTTCGATGGTACTAGCTCTTAGATGAGCACGGGACTTGAAAAACATAATGTTTTTCAAGTTTACGTTTGGAAAGCAAAATGCTATCATATAATTATAAAAGGAGCCGTGCGGTAACACGACTCCAGTGCAATAGCCGCTTTTAAGGGCGGCAGGCTACGGAAGTAACACGAAATAGACCGCGTACCTTTCGCGAGGGCGGTCTATTTCTTTTTGTGCAGGTATATAAGCAGCGTTATGATCAACGTCAGTAACGCGAATATCCAAAGTCCAAATTGGAACATAACGGATAGTGCTTCGTATACGCTCACTAGCATCACCTCCCTTCCGGGAGATTAGCCGACCGCCCATAAAGCCATTCTATTGCCTATTTATCATACCATATTTTTCTTGAACGAGTGATTAATATCTCTTTGAGCGAAAAAATGAGTAAAGCCGTAGGATAAATCCCACGGCTCTTTTTGCACTACTTTATAGTAGAGAATTCTTGTATCAGGAGATAAAATAGCAACCACAGTAAGTTGTCCTGGTTTAAGTGCAGTCAGATTACCATACTTATCTAAATGAACAATATCAATAGGGCCGGCACCTATCCAGAAATTAGACCCAGATAGCGACCTCCCTCTCCAACTCTTAAATTCATACGGACAACGAGATCATCTGTTGCCGCAACAAAACTTTAGCAGGAGAAAAATTTTTCGAATAACCAATTATCTTTACCTAGGTAAAGATTTGGGATATTCATGCAGCGGCATTTGATGGGATAACAGGTTCAATTCGGATAGGGTGGATTATCATGACAGTAGAATGCTGCTGCTTCCAGCTGAGGAGCGATGCTGCACGTATTTTTTACTACGTTAAAGTGGCATCGAAAGGTGAGTAATGGTACAATAATGCAAAATGGGGCAGAGTACAAGTTGAGCATTACGCATTCTCAATCCATCCTAAATATCAACTTGTGAAGAGTAGGAGTCTAAGGAGGAAATCAGCAATGACTGTAAATCAAACTAACATTGATCAGCTTTCGGTATCGGCTATCCGTACGTTGGCTATCGATGCAATTGAGAAAGCGAAATCGGGACATCCTGGTATGCCAATGGGCGCCGCACCGATGGGGTATCACTTGTTCGCGAAAGCGATGACGCACAATCCTTCCAATCCGACATGGATCAACCGCGACCGCTTTGTGTTGTCAGCAGGTCACGGGTCCATGTTATTGTATAGCTTACTGCACCTTAGCGGCTATGGTCTTCCGATGGAAGAGATTAAAAATTTCCGCCAATGGGGCAGCAAGACTCCAGGGCACCCCGAGTTCGGACATACGGCCGGAGTTGACGCAACGACTGGTCCACTGGGACAAGGGATTGCGATGGCCGTCGGTATGGCCATGGCTGAAGCGCAATTGGGCGCCACATATAACCGTGACGAATATAATGTAATCGACCATCATACGTTTGCCATTTGTGGCGACGGTGACATGATGGAAGGTGTGGCAAGCGAAGCGGCATCGCTCGCAGGCCATTTGAAGTTAGGCAAATTAATCGTGCTTTACGATTCGAATGATATTACGCTTGACGGAGAAGCCAATCTCTCCTTCAGCGAAAACGTACGCCAGCGTTATGAAGCGTATGGCTGGCACACGCTGCTTGTGGAAGATGGCAACGACTTGGCTGCTATCGCTCAAGCAGTGGAACTGGCGAAGACAGAACACAACAAGCCGACCCTAATCGAGGTGAAGACGGTTATCGGTTTTGGCAGCCCGAACAAGCAGGGCAAGGGCGGTCACGGTGGAACGCACGGCTCGCCGCTTGGTGCAGATGAAACGAAGCTGACCAAAGCATTCTACAATTGGGAACACGAAGACTTCTTCGTGCCGGAGGAAGTGTACGCTCACTTCGAACAGAATGTGAAAAATAAAGGTGTACAAGCCAATGAGGCTTGGAATAAGCAGTTCGAGCAATACGCGCAAGCGTATCCGGACTTGGCTGCGCAGTTCAACACAGCGATTAGCGGCCAACTGCCTGACAATTGGGATGCTGACTTGCCAACGTACACATCCAGCGACAAAGCGGTTTCAACTCGCGTCGCTTCCGGTAACGCGTTAAACGGTCTGGCGAAAAACATTCCATTCTTGACGGGCGGATCTGCTGACTTGGAAAGCTCGACGATGACCCATCTGAACGACCTGCCTACGTTCCGCCCTGGCCAATACGAAGGCCGCAACCTGTACTTCGGTGTGCGCGAATTCGCGATGGCTGCTGCGATGAACGGTATGGCGCTGCACGGCGGCGTTAAAGTGTTCGGCGGCACGTTCTTTGTATTCACAGACTATCTGCGTCCAGCTGTGCGCTTGTCCTCCATTATGGGCTTGCCTGTAACTTATGTATTGACGCATGACAGTATCGCTGTCGGCGAAGACGGTCCTACTCATGAGCCGATTGAGCAACTTGCATCCGTTCGTATCATTCCGGGCGTGACGGTTATCCGTCCTGCCGATGGCAACGAGACATCTGCCGCATGGGCGTACTCGCTGCAGAACACAAGCAATCCGGTAGTGCTTGTGCTGACTCGTCAGAACCTGCCAATTTTGGAGGCTACTGCAGAGGGTGCCCGCGAAGGCATCGCTCGCGGTGCGTATGTCGTGGCTGACGCTGCGGACGGTAAGCCGCAAGCGCAAATCATCGCAACAGGCTCCGAGGTTCAATTGGCAGTGCGCGCGCAGCAAGCATTGGCTGAAGAAGGCATTCAAGTTCGTGTCATCAGCATGCCAAGCTGGGATCTGTTCGAAAAGCAATCGAAGGAATACAAAGATTCCGTATTGCTTCCAGGGGTGAAAGCCCGTCTCGCTGTAGAAATGGCTTCTCCATTCGGTTGGGAACGTTATGTTGGCGACCAAGGCGACATACTTGGCATCTCGACGTTCGGCGCATCCGCACCTGGAGACCGCGTCATGAGCGAGTATGGCTTTACAGTGGAGAATGTTGTCAGCCGCGTGAAAGCTTTGCTGTAACGCTCAACGCTTGCAATTGCAATACTTCTCCACGCATGCTGTAACTGTAATGCTTGCAGAGATGTATAATCAGCACAGCATAATGTGATATGTGTAAGACCGCCACAACGGGTGGTAAACAGACTGATGTCTGATGCCCGTTGCAGCGGTCTTTTTTTGGCTTGGCCGTTCGTGTTAATCAGCCGGCAAAGATCCGAGCATATCAGCTATATCGCGGTACCATCCACGTGTATCTTTTGTCCCAAGCCCAACAGTATCCGCATGATCCCAAGATTCCATTAATCCGAGATAATTCCATTTCCCGATTTGCGGCTTCCCGCTGTAAGCAACGATTTGATCGTTTGATCCATTTCTCGGTCCGCTCATTGAAATCGTATTGACCAAACCATCATTTTGCCACCATTCATGATCGATTGTTACGCGCCCAGGGATATCAGAGGTATAAGAGCCCATAAAAAAGCTGGATGGGTGTAAAAAAGGATTCATGAACAATTTCGGCACATGCCGCCCCCAGAACGGCACTTCGAATGATTTCTCCGCCGCCGCCGAGAAATAGTAGACGCGTGGCTGCGCCCTTGCCCGTTCGTTGAATTCTTTTGCGCCATCTGGACTTAGATCCCATTGGGAAATATCCTTAGAGGTTCTCCAAATGCCGCTGTTGTAGATGCGTGAGGAATAACTGAGAAACGACTCCTCAGGTAATCTTTTCAGACCCCATTGATCTAATTTAAAATCATAAACGGGATGCTCCAAATTACCGGCTACTGCGGCGGCCAATCCTATGATTTGTTGTGCATAGGGAGCGATTCCATCAATAAAATGCGTTAAACTGGTACCGTCATGCGGAGAGGCGATGGCAACAAGGCTGCTCACGAGCGATTCCTGTGTGTTACTGAATAGTGACGATAAACCGGATTCAGGGGTAACATCACGTTCCGAAGCGTCTCCGTCCTGAAGCAATTGTATTAACAAACGTGCGGTTTGTCCCCCTTGGCTATGGGCGATCAAATGTATCCGCTTTGGTATTCCGGTGTCCGGCTCGATATCTCCCCACTCAGGGTACAACCCCTCATACGTTCTTCCATATCGCGCATGATTGTACAAGCTCGAGTGGGCCTCTCCATAATCCACGGTCCCTCCTTTAATCTGCGCATACAGCTCGCAGGCCCGATCCCAGTTGCTCGAAACAGGCCCTACCGCGGCAGTGAAGACGGAATAGCCGTAATGGCGCAAATCTTCTTGGATATCGCTGAATCCGCCCCAGTACTTAAAACCAAGCATCTCCTCCCTTCCCCATCCCCCAAACCCGTGTACAAGCACGATCGGATAATCATTTTGACTGCTCCCGTGAATCGTATCCTGCAGCAGGCTCATGTCTGTAAATTCATTTTTGAATTCACTGGTTTGCACGTGGGCATTTAATAAGTTCGCATTTGATAGGGAGTAAAAAAGAATAAAGAATATAACACAAAGCGACAGTCTGCGGTTCATAAACAGGCCCCCTCCTTGTCAGAATTTCAAAAATTCTGCTATTCTTTTCTGTGATTATGCTGCTAGAGTCATTCATACAGGACACCAGAGGAACGTACGTCTCGATGATGCGGCAAGACAGGCGATATTTCGAGGAGTATCTTCATTCGTAACTTTATTTCCTAATAACACCTCCTAATTCTCTTTATAGGAAAATATT
The DNA here is from genome assembly GCF_000283315.1 of Paenibacillus sp. OSY-SE. Lineage (NCBI taxonomy): Bacteria > Bacillati > Bacillota > Bacilli > Caryophanales > Paenibacillaceae > Paenibacillus > Paenibacillus sp. OSY-SE. The sequence goes on from NZ_ALKF01000194.1 coordinate 51,800, forward strand.
ACTATTTTAGTTTTGTGTTTACAACCATATTTGAGCAAAATGATATGGGAAATACCAAATAAAAATGATAGGCTTACAAAATACTCCCCAGTTATATCTAAATTTTGATATAGTAGAAGGAGATTTTTTAGATGAACATCTAGGGTAGAGCGAGGGATAGTAATGAAAATAAAGCAAAGCCAGAATTCCATGGGGGTGCTGGCAACGGGATTGTCCTATCTTTTATGGGGTATTCTGCCCATTTATTGGAAATCGGTTGGATCCGTGCCTGCCGGAGAGGTGTTGGCTCACCGAATCATTTGGTCATTGGTGTTTATGCTCCTTATTCTTTTGCTTCTAGGAAAACTGAAGATGGTAGCCACAGAAATGAAATACGTGTTTACCCATAAAAAACAGGCCATGAGCATGATTTTGGCCTCGGTTTTGATCAGCATCAATTGGCTGGTTTTTATTTTTGCAGTAGAGAGTAATCAAGTGGTTGAAGCGAGCCTTGGGTATTATATTAATCCTCTGCTAAATGTCTTCCTTGCCACATTCTTCTTGAAGGAACGCTTAAACAAGGCTGAGTGGGTATCCGTTGCTATTGCGGCAGGCGGTGTGTTGTGTTTGACCTTGTATTACGGAACCTTCCCTTGGGCCGCGTTAACCTTGGCTTCCACCTTCGGATTTTATGGCTTGATTAAAAAGAAGGTCTCCATTGGAGCGTGGACGGGACTGACGATTGAAACACTCATCATGACGCCATTTGCCCTTATTTTTCTGTTCTTTTTCGACCACAGCTCCGTCTCGTTATGGGAAAGGGATGTATCGATTATCTTGCTGCTGATGGGGGCAGGCGTTGTGACAGCCATCCCTTTGCTGTTATTTGCCGCTGGGGCCAAACGAATTTCCTTCACGCTGCTAGGCTTTCTTCAATATATCGCGCCGACGATCATGCTGCTTTTGGGGTTGTTTTTGTTTCATGAGCCCTTTAGCACACCGCAATTGCTGGCGTTTATGCTGATTTGGCTCGCTCTTCTTATTTTTTCATTTTCCCGTTCAAGGGAAATCTTGCTAAGAAGAAGATTGAAAAGCAAGCTTGATATCCAGAAGATGTAAAAGGAAACCATACCACAGGAATGAGCGCGTGACGGCTTCTTCTGAAGGAATGGGAGAGTGGGCATAAGGACTGATTAAAGAGAGGCATGCTGTGGAAGAGATGAATGTTGCAGCTTTCTGTGACATAAAACAAGGGAGTGGCGGATTTCCCCCGCTCACTCCCTTTCATCATGGACCTACTGCCGATAAGCAGCTTACTTGTTTTGCCCGATGGCATGTCCAATCCATTGCTCGTACATTTTCACGACAGAGCACAGGTCTTCCTCGCCGAAGCCAGCGGTTTGTCCCATTTGGAACAAATTCTTGGCGGCATCGAGCATCGGAGAAGGGGACTGCATGTCCTCCGTCAAAAAGGATGCGAGCTTCAAATCCTTGAGCATCAATTGCAGCGAGAATTGATTGTCGAAGTCGCCCGCGATGATCTTCTCGCCCTTCAGCTCGGCTGCTTTGCTTCCGGCGCTGCCATTCTTGACGACGTCCAAGAAGGCGCTCGGGTTAACTCCAGCTTTGGCGACGATAGAGAAACCCTCGGCCAGCGCGGCATTGTTGATGCCTACGATCGTATTGTGGGCGAGCTTCGTAATCGAGCCGCTGCCTGTAGGCCCCATATGGACGATTTTGCGTCCCATCGCTTCTAAGACAGGCATGGCGGCTTGAAGCGCTTCCGCGTCTCCGCCGACCATGAAGACGAGCGTGCCGTCGACAGCAGCCGGCTTGCTGCCGGTAACCGGCGCATCGAGGAACTGCGCGCCGCGCTGTTGGCAGTCGGCAGCCAAACGCTTCACGAGCACAGGAGAAATCGTGCTGCAATCGATAATAATCTGGCCTTCTCGAATGTTTGTCATCAGGCCATCTGTGCCATAATAGATTGCATCTATCGAGCGGTCATCGCTTACCATCGTGATGACGACATCGGCATGCCCGGCCGCTTCTTGCGGCGTGGAGGCCGCCGCAGCGCCTAGAGCTTGCAACGGCTTAGCCTTCTCTGGCGTACGGTTATACACCGTCACGGCAAATCCTGTTCGAATCAAATTCGCGGCCATCGGCGCTCCCATTGTTCCCAATCCCAATACTGCTACGTTATTCACACGGTTCACCTCGCGTTAGTGTAAACTGATTGTCTGATGATAGTGTACCATACTCGGAAGAAGCGCGGGGACACATCGAAGCGGCGGTATTTTTTTTTGCCTGATAGCGCATTCATACTTGATTTTGTGCAATGCTATAAATATGTTTTATCGTGTAAACCTTTTCAATAAGATGCGTTCCCTTGTGTTTCCGTCCAAAATCCAGTATTCTAGGACTATATCTTGATTTTCGTGGGTTAAAGTGGCAAAGTCAACCAATACTCGAGGAGGGTGTACGATGACAAAAAAAGTGCACTTTGATTACAGCAAGGCGTTGACGTTCGTTAGTCAGCATGAAATTGATTATTTTAAAGAGCCCATTCGCTTGGCGCATGAGCAATTACATAATAAGACAGGCACAGGTTCCGACTTCTTAGGTTGGATCGATCTGCCTTCCGCGTATGACAAAGAGGAGTTCGCACGCATTAAAGCGGCTTCCGAGCGCATTCAGTCCAATTCCGATGTGCTGATTGTCATCGGTATCGGCGGGTCATACTTGGGCGCGCGCGCTGCGATTGAGATGCTTGGACATTCCTTCTATAACATGCTGCCGAAGGACAAGCGTAAGACGCCAGAAATTTATTTCGCTGGCAACAACATCAGCTCGACTTATATTACGCATCTGCTTGAGCTGATTGATGGCAAAGATTTCTCAGTCAACGTCATCTCCAAGTCAGGCACGACGACAGAACCAGCGATTGCATTCCGTATCTTCCGTGAATTGCTGGAGAAGAAATACGGCAAAGAAGAAGCGAAGAACCGCATCTATGCAACGACGGACCGGGAGAAAGGCGCGCTCAAGAAGCTGGCAACAGAAGAAGGCTACGAGACGTTCGTTATTCCGGACGACGTTGGCGGACGGTACTCCGTACTTACTGCTGTAGGCCTATTGCCAATTGCGGCTGCAGGCATTAACATTGACGAAATGATGCAAGGCGCGCAGGATGCAGCTGTAGAGTTTAACAATCCGGATGTGTCGGAAAACTTGAGCTACCAGTATGCGGCTGTGCGCAACGCGTTGTACCGCAAGGGCAAGACTACGGAAATTCTCGTGAACTACGAGCCTGCCCTGCACTATGTGTCTGAATGGTGGAAGCAGCTATACGGTGAGAGCGAAGGGAAAGACAACAAAGGAATTTTTCCGGCGGCAGTCGATTTCTCGACGGATCTTCACTCCATGGGACAATTCATTCAAGAAGGAACGCGCAACTTGTTCGAAACCATCATTCAAGTGGATAAGGTTGCTCATCACGTGACGATTAATGAAGATGCGGACGACTTGGATGGACTGAACTTCTTGGCGGGCAAGACGATGGACTTTGTCAACAAGAAGGCATTTGAAGGCACGATGCTCGCTCATACAGATGGCAACGTTCCGAACTTGATTGTAACAATTCCGGATATGACACCGTATTCGTTCGGTTATTTGGTATACTTCTTTGAAAAAGCATGCGGAATCAGCGGATATTTGCTCGGTGTTAATCCATTTGACCAACCAGGTGTTGAAGCTTACAAGAAAAATATGTTCGCCTTGCTTGGCAAACCAGGCTATGAAGCAGAGAAGGCGGCATTGGAAGCGAGACTGTCCCGTTAATCGGGTCGGCGCCAGTCAACACAGCTAAGATAAGCGACAAGCCGATGAAAGCAGTTCACCGTTATGGGGAACTGCTTTCTTGGCAATAAGAAGGTGAGTCTCTTGTTAGAACGTTACAAGACCGTGCGCCAATTAGGCAGCAAGGAAATAGTCATTAAGAAGTCGCGTTTCATTGGTTACGGAAAACCGGTAACTACCGAACAGGAAGCGATTACATTTATTGAAGATATGAAGAAGAAGCATTGGAATGCAACTCATAACTGCTCCGCATACATTATTGGGGAGCGCGATGAAATCCAGAAGGCGTCGGATGACGGCGAACCAAGCGGAACCGCAGGGAAACCGATCTTGGAAGTGATGAAGAACCAAGGCCTGAAAGATACGGCTATCGTCGTCACGCGCTACTTCGGAGGCATTCTGCTCGGGGCCGGCGGCCTGATACGTGCCTACTCAGACGGTGCCGTAGCAGCGATTGAAGCCGCTGAAGCGATAGAGAACGTATTGCATCAAGAAGTATTTGTCGAAATCGATTATACATGGCTCGGCAAATTGGAAAATGAGTTGCGAAATAAAGAAACGCGGATGGGAGAAACGCAATTTACCGATAAGGTGACACTGACGTGTTTGCCCGTCGTATCCGAGTGCGAGCGGTTTATCGCATGGATGACGGATCTGACGCAAGGTCAGGCTGTAATTCGGAAGGGAGACCCGCTATATTACATTGAAGGGGAATAAGGAGAACAACCGCTATGGCAAGAAAAGCAGTGGATCAAGAGTTATCGCGGGAGCGAATCTTGGAAGTGGCGCGCCATCTGTTCGTTACGAAAGGGTACCGAGCCATCTCCATGCGAAGTATCGGCCAACAATTAGGTTATAGTCATGGTTCGCTTTATTATCATTTTAAAGATAAAGCCGAGCTGTTTTACGCTCTCGTCCAAGAGGATTTCATGCGCCTGGGACGGCTGTTCGAACGTGTTGTCAACCAAGCTCCTTCCGATGGCTTGTCCAAGATGGAGCAAGTGATGATGGAGTTTGTCCGATTTGGTCTGGAACACCCTCATCACTATGAGATTATGTTCATGACGCGGGATGAGGAATTGCTTGCCTATGCCCGGACGGAACAGGGGCGCTGTTTAGAGACGTTTTCAACCATCGTAAGACAGTCCCTGACAAGCAATATGCATTCCGATCAAGAGCGCCATAATATTCCGCTCAGTTTATTTCTTGCTATGCACGGATTCATCTCCTTTTATATTCAGGATCAAGTCACCTTTGAAGAGGTCAAACCGGCTGCATTGGCCCATGTTCGATTTCTATGCCGGAGAGCATTGGAATCGGCGCAATCGGCATAATACGATGGTGATTACAACGAACCACATAAAGTCTCCTCACGTTCTCATGCGGCTGCACATATAGTGGCAGCAGCCCAGCCACAGCCGTCATTGGTAAGGATGGGGCTGAATGAACGTGAGGAGGCTTTTTTATGATTGAATATGTGGGACAGGCGCTTCAAATTCCGGTCGGAGGGGGTTGAGCGTTCCCGACTCCGCAGCCTACTCCTCCTTTCGTACGTGGGAGTACGTTGCAATATTGTAAGCTGAATGTAAGCCGAATCGCATGACTCTTTCGTTCACATCTTTTATGCTTATAAGGGGACGTGTATGTGTGTCCTGTCTCGCTATCCAGGCGGGCTTAATGCTCAAGGAAGGGGAAGCCGGGGCGCCGCGCGTCTTATATAGGCAAGATAAGGGACAAGGGGAGAAAAACGGATGAACAAAACAGCGGTGCTGCTCGCGGGAACCGTAATCATATGCCTTGTGCTAACGGGATGCGGACAAGCGGTGACAGATACGTACCATCAAGTAAGCGAAACAGTCAAAGCGTACGGTAAGGAGAAAGCGATCGACAAAAGCAGGATGCAGCAATTAGCCGTTAATGGATTGAAGCGGTATTTCGATCTCTCAATCGATATCGGACAGTGGAACATGAAGTATGGCTTCACCAGACGCATGGAAGGCTCCGGGAAACGCAAGGCATGCCCCGGTCATGTCATGTTTGTCGGCTTACCGAAACAAGCGGCATCCGCAGGGGGAATCGAACGTTTTTACGGTGAATTGGATTTGAAAACAGGTGACTTTTACGAACTCGGTGTATCGCGCAATACGATGAAGTCGCCGCCAGCGAGAACGGAAATGAAGCGCTTGGAATCAGAAGCCCGTCATTATGTGGTGCAGCAGCTGCACGCCTCGGCGGGAGAATTGGAGTTGCTCTCTAGCGAACGTGCATTGCGACATGATATTTCACATGTTGTATTTAGAAATAAACGCAGCAACGCGACTTACGACATCGGCATCGAGCCCACACAGGGGCGGGTCGTATCCTTTGTCATCGCGAAGCGATAAAACCTGAGGATGTTTCATATCTTCGGGTTTTTTAATATCTATTTTTATACAATCCCATAAAATCATTGCCTTTCGGAAATCATATGAAAACGTGGAATCTTAATTAAATTGATTTTCGGAGGCCCTAATGGTTGATAATCGTGATGAACTTCGCCACAAAGCACGCGAGCTGGCGTTACAGCATGCACCAAAACGAAGCGACCGCTCTCGCACAAGTCTGTTGAAGCTAATAGAAGCAGATTTGGAATCGCTGCGAGCGTTTGCTAACCATCTGCAGCTTCATCCAGCAAGCTGCACCCAGCCTGCAGAGGATTGGCTGCTTGATAATATTGAATTTATCGGAGATCAAGTAAAAGGTGTGCAGCAGCACTTCACCGGGGCGCTGCTAGACAATTTGCCTTATTTGCGCAAGGAGCGCAAATATCGCATTCAATCGATTTGCGGTGAATATATCGCGCTCGTTGATGGCGTGCTGGATGAAACGTCTCTCGTTGAGTTTGTGAATGCCTATCAGGAAGTGTCGGTTCTGACCGTTGCGGAAGCGTGGTCAATCCCTCTTTTCCTGCGCCTTGCGCTCATTCATCAGCTCACGGATGTCATGCTTCAGGTGCAAGATAGAAGAGCAATCTGCATGGACGTCGAACGGCTGCTCGGACAGTTCGAACCCGGCGCGTGGAATACCGAATCGCTCGGCGCCAAGCTGGAGGAGGAGGGGCAGTCCTTCCCTCTATCCGGGGCATGGGCAGTCCATTTAATATCCCATCTGCGTGAGTGGGCCGACCATGCCGCTTCCGTACGGGAATGGTTGATCTGCCAGTTCGAAAACGGGGGTCGGGATCTGGACCAAATTGTTACGTATGAGCAGCAGCTGCAGGCATCTTATCAACGGAAGGCAGGTCATCTCATCAGCGGCCTGCGGAAGAACGAGCGCTGGTCGTGGGAGGACGCATTCGTTCACATCAGCTTGGTGGAGCAAACCCTTCGTCAAGACCGGACAGATACGTATCCGAAGCTGGATGCGGGTAGCCGAGGAACGATCCGTCACCGGGTGGAAGTATTGGCCCGGCGGCTCGGGGTACAGGAGAATCTGATTGCACGGGAAGCGCTTGTGCTTGCGGAGCAAGCTCCTGCCATGCCAGTGAGAACGGCGGTGGAATCAATATCGGCAGAACAGGCGAGTCCAACGGAAACGTCGAGCGCATCGACTGTATCGACTGCCGATCTTATGCCACGGCGTTCGTTCTTGGCCTATTACCTATTCGAGCCCCGAGGAGTAAGCGAGCTCCAACGCTCCTTGAAGAAATGCAGCAAGCCCCGGCCGCTGCCTGGCAACCGGCTCTTAAGCCGTGGCAAGACATCCTATATGACGCTGCTCGCTTGTCTGTTTGCGGCATTCTGGATTGCCTTGGCGTTCATCATTGGCGGGGGGCAGGGAATCACTCCATGGGGCTGGCTTATCGTTGTGTTGGCCTTGGCGCTCCCGGCCAGCGAATGGGCGGTGACAGGTCTTCACTTTATTATCGAATGCGCCATTCGTCCGAATACGCTGCTGCGCTACGATTTCTCTGCCGGAGTGCCGGCTGAAGCCGCGACGATGGTCGTTATACCAGTCATCTGGTCTTCCCATGAAGAAGTGGATGAGATGGTGGACCGCCTTGAAATCCATTACTTGGCGAATCGGAGTCCCCATATCCATTATGCGATCCTGGGGGATTTTACGGACTCCCGTCTGGAAAGGCTTCCCGAGGATGACAAATTGGCCGCTTATGCCAAAGGGAAGATGGAAATGCTCTGCAAGCGATATTCAAGCTCGAATGAAACGACGTTTCATCTCTATCAGCGCAGCAGACGGTGGAATCCTGGCGAAGAAGTGTACATGGGCTGGGAACGGAAGCGCGGCAAGCTTGTGGAATTCGTCGAGCTGCTGAAGGGCAGCAACGAGACAAGCTATTACTATACATACGGAAATACCGCGGTGCTGCCGCGCATCCGCTACATTATCACGCTGGATGCGGATACTCAGCTTCCGCTGGAAAGCGCCCATCGCATGATTGGAGCCCTGCATTTGCCTTATAACAGACCCCGTCTGAATGAGAAGCGCTCCCGGGTCGTTGAAGGATATGGAGTGCTTCAACCTCGGATCGGAATCCATCTGGAATCGGCTTTGCAATCGAGGCTTGCCGGTTTATGGTCCGCACCAGGCGTGGATCCGTATTCGTTCGCTGCCTCGGATCCGTATCAGGATGCTTTAGGCGAAGGGATTTTTACCGGGAAGGGCATTTTTGACGTGGATGCATTTGCGGAAACATTGTGTGAACGCATTCCCGAAAACCGGGTGTTGAGCCATGATCTGCTCGAAGGCGGATTTTTACGGGCGGGCTTGCTGACGGATGTTGAGCTTATCGATGATCATCCCGTCAAGTTCATCGCTTATCAGAAGCGGCTTCACCGTTGGGTACGTGGTGATTGGCAGCTGCTTGGCTGGCTTTTTCCTCAGATGAAGAGCCGCCGCGGCGAACTGCTGCCCGTTGACTTGTCCTTCATTACGCGCTGGCAAATTATCGATAACCTGCGGCGCAGCCTGCTGCCGATCGCCTTATTCGGGCTGCTGCTCGGTTTCACTGTTCTTCCTGGAACGCCTTGGAGGTGGCTGGCCGTTGTGCTTGCGACGATGCTCATTCCCATCGTGCGTCAATTGGTGAATCTGCCTAGAACGGGATGGCATCCAAGGGGAATAGGGATGGCGGCGGCTCATGCGGGGCTCGTCTTGCTTGCCTTGCCTTTCCAAGCGGTGCTGATGGCTGATGCCATCGCCAAAACCTTGTACCGGTTATCAATCAGCAATCGCCGCTTGCTGGAGTGGACGAGTTCTTCGCACATCGAGCGCAGCAATCGGGAGAATGTACATCCGCCCCTCCTGGGGATGACGGCGGGTTATGTGCTTGTGCTGCTCGTAGCTGCTGCTTCCATACTGCAGCCGGATCCATACATAGCGGGTATTGGCTTGGCTCTATGCCTGCTCTGGGCAATGGCCCCGGTAGTCATCCGCTGGCTGGATCAAGCGGAACCGGAGGAGCGCGAACCCTTGTCCGTGCACGACGAACGTGATCTGCGGGAGCTGGCTCGGCAAATCTGGGCGTTCTATGAGGATTATACGGTGGCCGAAGACCATTGGCTCCCTCCGGATAATGTGCAGCTCGATCCGCTCAATGGGGTCGCGCACCGTACTTCTCCGACCAATATCGGATTCCTGCTGACTGCATCATTGACCGCGCGGGACTTCGGATTTATTAACTCGGCCGAGCTTCTGGAGCGTCTGGAACGAACCATCCATACCGTAGAGCAGATGGAGAAGTGGAACGGGCACTTGTTCAACTGGTACGACACGCTTACTCTCAAGCCGCTCATTCCTGTGTATGTGTCCACGGTCGATTCCGGCAACTTTGTGGCCAGCCTCATCGCTGTCAAGCAAGGGGTGGCGGAATGGCTGCTGAAGGAATTTTCGGGGAAATCACATTCTGAGCGCAAGCGAATCGATCCATATGGCAGGGATGATCTTCATTTTGAATTTGCGGCGGAACTGGAAAAGCTCAAGCAGGAGGCATCCCACGGGCCGGATCAAATACTGGATCGCGGCTGGGGGCTGTTAGAACGCTTGGAGGCGCTCATTACTGGGACCGATTTCCGACCGCTTTACGATCATAAGGCAAAGCTGTTCGTGCTAGGCTATCATGCCGCCAGCGGAGAGCGTGACGCGGTGTTGTATGACCTCCTTGCGTCCGAAGCACGACAGACAAGCTTTGTCGCGATCGCGTTGGGGCAAATCTCTGTGTCCCACTGGATGGCGCTCGGGCGGGCCACTCGCAGTCAAGGCGGACACACGACGCTCGTCTCCTGGTCGGGAACGATGTTCGAATATTTAATGCCGTGGCTCTTGATGCGCACCTATCCAAAAACAATATGGGACAGCACGTATCGGGGCGCAGTTCGTCAGCAGATGGCGTATGCGATGGAACGCGGTGTTCCGTACGGCATTTCGGAATCGGGATATTATGCCTTCGACTACCAGAAGAACTATCAGTACCGGGCATTCGGTGTTCCCGGCCTTGGCTTCAAGCGGGGGCTGGAGCAGGATTTGGTGCTGGCGCCGTATGCGGCAGTCATGGCGCTTCCATATGCGGTTGCTCAGGGCATGGACAATTTGCGCTGGATGGAGAAGATGGGGGCCCGGGGCAAATACGGTTTCTACGAGGCGATCGACTGCACGCCGGAACGAATGCCGGACGGCAGCAAGGCCGAGATCATTCGCAGCTTCATGGCCCATCATCAGGGAATGAGCCTGCTGACCATCGCGAATATGCTGCATGACCATAATATGATCGAGCGTTTCCATCGGGATAAACGTATTCAGGCGGCCGAATTGCTGCTGCAGGAGCGGATTCCGGCCAAGCCGGCGCAGGTGCGCCTCGAGGCTGTGCCCCGCCAGCGCATTGCGCAGTCGGAGAAGCCACAGGCCTCACCGGTCCGCTTCTATCCGTCTGCCGCTACGCCAGTGCCGGAAGCAGTGATACTGTCCAACGGTTCGTTCACGACCGTGGTCACGAACAGCGGCAGCGGACAGCTGCGGTCTCAAGGGCTGGCCGTATCCAGATGGCGGGAAGACCCGGTGAAGGATGATTGGGGCAGCTATATGTACATTCGGGACGTGCAGCGGGACGAGTGCTGGTCGCCGACTTTTCAGCCTTGCCGCGTGCCATCATCTACTGCTGATGCGCATTTCTCGTTGGAGAAGGCGCTATTCAAGCGGACGGACGGGGAGATGAAGACCACATTGGAAATCGCGGTATCTCCCGATGCCGATGCGGAGGTGCGTAAGCTGACGCTGTACCATGCTGGCGCAGACACCCGCACCTTTGAAGTGACGACCTTCCTTGAATTGGCGCTGGCGCGACCGGATGCAGATGCGGCCCACCCCGCGTTCACGAAGCTGTTCATCGAGACGGAGTATGATGCGGAAGCCCGTTGCTTGCTTGCGCGCAAGCGGCCGCGGAGCGAAGGCGAGCAGGCGTTGTGGGCGTTCCACATCTTTACGGATGGAGAGGCGTCCGACACGCCGGAAGTGGAGACGGACCGGGCTCGCTTCATCGGCAGGGGACATACGCTTGCCGCACCGAAGGGATTGCGTTCCCGCTTAGGCGGGGCGGTCGGATCGGTGGCTGATCCGGCGTTCATCATGCGGAGAAGAATTACGCTGCAAGCTGGTGAACGCATTGAGCTGTACGCCGTCACCGGGGTGGCCGAGTCGCGTGAGGAGGCGATTGCGCTTGCGCGGACTTTATCGCGGAAGGCAGAGGCGGAGCGGGTATTTGAGCATGCCTGGACCCATGCGCAAATTGAACTGCATAATATGCAGATGAGCCCAGCCGATGCAGCCGTGTATCATGTGCTTGCGAGCCGTGCGTTATATTCCGCGCCATTGAATGTAGAGCAGGAGACGAGCATCGCGGCCAACACGAAGGCCCAATCCGGCTTGTGGGCATATGGCGTATCAGGGGATCGGCCCATCGTGCTTGTCACGATCGCTGATGCGATTCATTTGCCGTTTATCCATAAGCTGTTGTCAGGCCACGAATATTTGCTCCGCAAAGGGCTGTTTCTTGATGTGGTCGTGCTGAACGAAGCGCTCGAAGGATACCAGCAAAATGTGCAGGAGAGCCTGCAGCGCAGCATCGAGCACAGCTTGAACCGTTACCGCACCGATCACGGAAGCGCGTATCTCGTAGCGTCGGCTGGATTGCCGGATGAGGATCGCGCTCTGCTGTTCGCTACGGCCCGCGTCGTTCTGCGAGCGGATGGGCCGAGCCTGAAGGCACAGCTGAAGGTGGCGGAGGCGAGCGATCTGGAAGAACACGCTCCGGAAGCACACCAGTCGGATGCTCTTCAGGAGAATGAAAGCTTGACTGGTATAAACACAAGCAAAAACATAGCAGATGGATGGCGGGAAGAGAACAGGACATTAGTACGAGAGGATGAAATACAGGCAGAGGCGAATCACAAGCCAGCAAGCCAATTGAACGCGAATCCGGGGAAAACGAAGCAGCAGCGCCTTAAAGCAGTGAACACGCAAGCTGATTCCCCTTCATCCATGGTGACTAAGGGCATCGAGCGTCTAGATTCCAAGTCGCTCCTCTTCTTCAACGGATGGGGCGGCTTCTCTCCAGATGGCAGCGAATATCGAATGGTGCTCAAGGATGACCGCTTCCTGCCAGCACCGTGGATTAACGTCATGGCCAATCCACGCTTCGGATGCCTTGTATCCGAGCTGAACACGGGCTATACATGGTGGCGCAACAGCCGGGAATGCAAGCTGACCCCCTGGTCTAACGATCCTGCGCTGGATCCTCGGGGCGAGGCGTGCTATCTCAAAGATGAGCAGAGCGGCGAATATTGGCTCGTCGGCTCTCCCAACAGAGATGTTGGGATGGAAGGGGGAGTTCCATTCGGTGTCGCTCACGGCATGGGGTATTCACGCTATGCTCATGACAGCGGCGGCCTCCATCAGGAGCTGACTGTATTCGTGCCTGTAGACGATCCGATCAAAATTATGAAGTTGCACTTGCGCAACCCGTCAGACGAAGAGCGGGAGCTGTCCGTCACGTACTATGCAGAGTGGGTGCTAGGCGTGAATCGTCATAACAACGCCTCGCATATCGTGAGCGAGTGGAACGGATCGGTGCAGGCCTTGATTGCACGCAATACGTACCAGGATACATTCCGCGATGCGACGGCCTTCCTTGCGGTGTATCCCGCAGCATCCGCACAGGATGAACCGTCTGCGGCAGCCGATGCCTCCATACGGGAGACGTCCTGGACGGTGGACAGGCAGGAATTCATCGGACGGAACCGGACGGCGGAGCAACCAGCAGCGCTCGATCGGGACCGATTGTCGGGTGCGGCCGGTCCGGTGAGCGATAGCTGCGGTGCCGTGCAGACCCGTTTTGCCGTCGAACCTGGCGGGGAGCGGACGATTTATATGTTGTTAGGCTGCGACGATTCCGTACAGGCGGCCGAAAAGTGGCTGCGTAAATACCGCGAACCCGCTGCTTGCGAGCAAGCCTATGAAGAGATACGGCAATTTTGGAGCGGGGTGTTGGGAACAGTGGCAGTGTCCACGCCGAGCAAAGAGATGGATATGCTGCTCAACAATTGGCTCCTATATCAATCGCTGTCCTGCAGAATGTGGGCTCGATCGGCCTTCTATCAGGCCGGGGGCGCATATGGCTTCCGGGATCAACTGCAGGACTCCCTTTCCATGCTGCACTGCCGTCCTGATTTGACCCGAGCCCAGATTATCATTCATGCTTCCCACCAGTACAAGGAAGGGGATGTCCAACACTGGTGGCACGAAGAAACGCATCGGGGTATCCGCACCCGTTTCTCCGATGATCTGCTCTGGCTGCCTTATGCCGCGAGCCGGTATTTGGAGCATACGGGAGATGACAGTCTGTTGGAGGAAATCGCTCCTTATTTGCAGAGTGAGCTTCTGCGCGAAGGGGAGCATGAACGATACGAGGAGACGGTCCTATCCGGAGAAACAGGAACGGTCTATGAGCACTGCTTGCGCGTGCTTGACCACAGTCTGGAGCGGTTCGGCGAACATGGCCTGCCTCTCATGGGCATCGGCGACTGGAATGACGGCATGAGCCTCATCGGAGCGGAAGGCCGCGGCGAGAGCGTCTGGCTCGGCTGGTTCATGGGAGATGTGCTGACCCGTTTCGCCGGAGTATGCGAGCGGCGTGGAGACACGGAGCGAGCGGCACGGTACCTTGAAGTCGTCGGCAAGCTAAAAATTGCGCTTAATGAGCACGGCTGGGACGGACAATGGTACCGCAGAGCCTTCACCGATGCGGGGCAATGGCTTGGTTCCGTGCACCAAGCGGAATGCCGGATCGACTCCATCGCCCAGTCCTGGTCGGTTATTTCCGGACTCGCGGAAGCAGACAAGGCCGCGTGGGCCATGAATTCGTTCGACCGTGAGCTTGTGGACCGCAATCTGGAGATGGCCTATATCCTAACACCGCCGTTCAACAAGACGGAACCGAGCCCCGGATACATACAAGGCTATCCGCCTGGCATCCGGGAGAACGGGGGGCAGTATACGCATGGGGTCATATGGAGCATTGTCGCTTGGTCCATGCTTGGCAACGGGGATAAGGCATTCGAGCTGTTCCATATGCTGAACCCGATTACCCATACGATGACTCCGGCCGAGATCAATCGCTACTACGGGGAGCCCTACGTCATGGCGGCCGATATTTATTCGGCAGAGCCCCATAAAGGGCATGCCGGATGGACCTGGTACACAGGCGCAGCGGGTTGGATGTACCAAGCCGGGCTGGAATGGATCCTTGGTATTCGCCGCCGCGGGGACAAGCTGGTTATTAGCCCATGCATTCCGAAAAACTGGCCGGCGTTCTCCGTCCGTTACCGCTATGGGGATGCGGAATATCAGATTCAGGTTAACAATCCAGCTGGCAAGTGCAGTCCGTCCCGTCCTGCTGAGGGTCTGACCAAGCTGGCTATTGATGGGAATGAGCTCAATTTGGAGCAATATTTTGGGGAAGAAGGCCCGTTCATTCCGCTGCGGGATGAACGGGGTGTGCATGAGGTCGAATTGACGTTGTAGCTGTGTAACTGCGAAATGAACAGGGGAGGTTTCCGTGCAATGACATGGATTCGTTAAGTCGCCAAGCGATAGAAGCGGCCTCCCGCCCTGTTTGTTTCTTTTAGCCATCCTTCGGGACGGCTTTTTTGTTTTTAAAGAATGATTTAGTTCTGTGAAGCTATAAAGTGTACTTCATCACTTTACCCTGCTCGAAGAAAGTATGCCTGTTCCCTCTCTTGCCTCACGCTCCCTTTTATTCAGAATGACAACCTTCCTTTTTTTTGGCTCTGTTAAAGTTAGTTATTGATAAAGTCTAAAAATAAGAGTGCTTTTATCCAGAGCACTCTTATTTTTTACTGGTGAAAAACTGATTAACTGATTCCTCAGGCTTCAGGTGTTCCTGTATCAGTTTCTTTAAGTCTTGTTCATTTTCAAACCCATCCAATTTATTGTTGTACCAATCTTGTAATTTCTCTTTTGTTACTGTGAATTCTTGGTCTGGAAATTTGAATGTAATCCAATCTACATTTTTGATTAAAGCAAAAAGAAATGTAGAGTTTGTTATAACAGTTTCTTTCATTTCTTTATCTACTTTTTTCGCATCAATATCTTTGTATTCCAAAGTAATTCCGTATGGTTCTTTCTTGGTCTCAAGTGAAATTTGATTCAACTCTTTGTTATGTGTCAATTCTTTTACGATATTCCCAACAGCACTGTTGTCACCCACATATGAATTCTTATATTGAAACAAATCTGTTTTTGAATCAGCATTTAGACTACATCCACTCAATAATATAATTAGCGATAACAATGAAATAAAATAAATGGTAAACCGCTTCACTATTTCCTCTTCTTTCATCTAATATTTTTTATCTAATTTTATCATATTCAACAAAATCCCTCAAATTACGGAGAATTTAGAGAGACGCAAACTATCATAAGTATCTGTCATTTCAAATACAAATGAAGTTAATAGAAATTCCTTAATATGTTGTTTAGTGCTTTCGTTACTACGACTATCGACAAATAAAAACCAAGCAAGGTAATTATCAAGATACTTTGTAGCCACGCCTTTAAAGCGGTCTATCCACTGTTTTAGACGGGAATGGAGACCATTGACATTTTGTGAGAACACAAACTTGTTCGTGGCTTATTCCCCTATGTTTAGACTTTCCCCCACGCTTTCGAGTTTTGCGTTCAGTAATGCCTCGTTGTCCCTTTTGGGAGTATAGAAAATAGGTCTCGTCAATTTCAACGATACCTTCAAAACGCTCAAAATCCATTTGTTTCAGAGAGTTTAGCAGTTTATGTCTCCAATTAAAAAGCGAAACCCAAGTAACCCCTACGATTTCAACTGATTTTCGCAGAGAATATCCTTTGAACATACATTCTACAAATGTAATCCATTCGTTACCTTTTCGTGTGCGATACAAAACAGTGTTGGTTGTGTCAGTAAAAGTTTTGCAACAACATTTACAGCGATACCGTTGCCGACCATTATATTTTCCGAACCGAACAACGTGTTCTGACGAACAATGAGGACACTCAAATCCTTCCTTGAAGCGAGTTTCTCTCATTTCATTGATTAAACGACCACCAGCGACCACCAGCAGAGGAAGAAGGTTCAACATAGCGTTTAACCCATTGATATACTTGTTCTTTTTTGGTATGTGGTAATTTGTCGATATACTTTAACAAGTTGCTAAACGCTTTGCTCACCTTGATAACCTCCCCGAATACTTGTTCTCATACTGATTATAACAGGATTTCGGACAAGCATTAAATATCAACATTTACCTTTAACAGATCCTTTTTTTAAATAAATGCTGTAGGGCATCGTGCAATGGTCCATATGTCCAATCTCCCCTGCGGTCAGGAAGGAGAATAGTGAGGATAAGGCATATGCCGTTCAGTAAACTGTGACATGAAGCGGCCGATATAATGACAGTTAGCCAGAGTAATCATTGGGGCATGCTGCCATCTGAAGGAAGGGGAGAGTGGAGCAAAGGGGCTTACAAAGTGCTCCCTTCCTTTTCAAACAAAACAAAGCGTCGGGCATCCGTGCAATGGTCCATATGTCCAATCTCCCCTACGGTCAGGAAGGAGAATAGTGAGGATAAGGCATATGCCGTTCAGTAAAACATGGCATGAAGCGGCCGATATAATGACAGTTAGCCAGAGTGGTCATTGGGGCATACTGCCATCTGAAGGAAGGGGAGAGTGGAGCAAAGGGGCTTACAAAGTGCTCCCTTCCTTTTCAAACAAAAACAAAGCGTCGGGCATCCGTGCAATGGTCCATATGTCCAATCTCCCCTGCGGTCAGGAAGGAGAACAGTGAGGATAAGACATATGCCGTTCAGTAAAACATGCATGAAGCGGCCGATATAATGACAGTTAACCAGAGTGGTCATTGGGGCATGCCGCCATCTGAAGGAAGGGGAGAGTGGAGCAAAGGGGGGGGGTTGGAGCGAATCATCGTCAATCTGTCTCCACCATTACACGAAAGGAGCAGTTCGTTAATGCTGCAGAGTCGTACCTTTGATAGATGGCACGTTAGCGATAAAACATAAAGTCTGACTCTAAGCGCAGCCGCTATCTTCGAAAGGTTTCAATAGATGTTTACTAATATGGCGAGGCAGGTGCTGGAAGCGGGGGCGATACGAATAATGCGGAATAGCTTGTCTAACGTGAATAACTATAACGCGAATAACGTAAATAGCGTTAAAGGTGTGAATGGTCTGAATGGTGTGAATAGAGTGGAAGCCTGTGTGTGCCGCTGTGGCCTATCCATAAGCGGGGTGCTCCCTTGCAAAAAAACAACGAGTAGGTATTCACCTATCATAAGCATTTCGAATAAGTTGCATAAGGTTCGTTTAAGGGCGAAGGCTAGCCAGCCCCCTTATCTCATCTTACATTGGACCGCCCAATCCGGGTGTTTTACTATATATTTCCAATAAAACCTGCTTGGACCGCGGAAATCAAGGTGGATTCAACTTTTATACGATAAATAGTATGTCAGCACAAATGGTATGTCCGCACACAAGGACAGCAAATATAATTCTCCGATGGTATTGACGGCGGGTTCTAATTTTTGGTAAAATAACGAAAACAAAATACCAAGTAAACATGTAGGAATTATTAAAATAATATTTTGATATCAATGGAGGTAGAACGGGTGAACGTAGTGCTGCGACATAAAGGAGCCTTGTGGGGCTTTCGTACCACGCTGCTTTTATACGTGTTTTTGCTCATTGTGCTGCCCATCGGCGGAATTTACGTTCAATCCTTTGCCGGAGGGTGGGCTCATTTCACAGAAAGCTTGGCGGAACCGCTCGCTTGGCAGTCAGTGGCCTTAACCTTTCGCCTGGCGCTCATCGCAACAGCCATCAATGTTGCTCTTGGCACGATGTCGGCTTGGGTGCTGCACCGTTACCGCTTCTTCGGGCGGGCATGGCTGAATAGCTTGGTTGATTTGCCCTTTGCCCTGCCTACGGCGGTTGGCGGCTTAATGATTCTGCTGCTGCTTGGTCCGGGTAGTATTACCGGAGGTCTGGCTGAAATGCTCGGAATCCGGATCGTATTCGCGGAACCGGCTATCGTCGCCGCCATGGTATTCGTCACATTTCCCTTTGTCATCCGCGCCGTGCAGCCGCTTCTCGAAGAGGCCGATCGGGCCGAGGAAGAAGCCTCCTATACGTTGGGAGCGTCCCGCGTACGTACTTTTATGCAGGTGCTGCTGCCGCAAATGCGTCCGGGCATCATAAGCGGAGCGATGCTGGCTTTCTCGCGCGCCATGGCGGAATTCGGCGCGGTCGTGCTTGTGGCGGGAAATATACCGGGCAAGACGTTGATTGCATCGGTATATATTTTCGGGGAGATCGAAAGCGATAACCCGCAAGGCGCCGCCGTTGTGTCTGTCATCCTCTTATCAATGTCATTTGTTGTATTGTGGTTCGTCAGCGTCCTGCAGGCACGGAGGTCTCAACTATGACTGATCCATTCTCCACTATTTCTTCTTATAACGATGCATCCAGATATGCGTCCGCACGAGGTTCGCGCACGCCGCCTGGTTCTGTGCCGGGAGCTCGCCAGAAGCAATCCATCATCCTCATTGTCCTTACTTACCTAATCTTTTTTGCTTTGCTGATCGCTCCTTTGCTGCAAATGATTGCAGGCGCGTTCGAACACGGACTTCACTCGTTCATTAGTGCGTTGACTCGTCCCGCTGCCATTCATGCCATGGCGATGACGGGCGCGGTCGTGGTAATTGTGACTGCCATTAATACAATTTTCGGCATTCTTACCGCACTTGTCCTCGTCAGAGGAGAGTGGCTCGGAACCAAGCTCCGTCATGTATTGAACAGCTTAATCGATCTTCCATTTGCCGTGTCCCCGATTATTGGCGGGTTTATGATTGTTCTTCTGCTAGGTCCTAATACGATTATGGGCGCCATGTTTGCGTGGGTCGGCATCGACATCGTATACGCATTTCCGGGAATGGTGCTGGCAACGCTGTTCGTCACGTTTCCCCTGATGGTCAGAGAAGTGGTTCCCGTTCTTCAGGAGATCGGAACACAGCAGGAAGAAGCGGCGTCTATGCTCGGTTCCTATGATTGGACGACGTTCTGGCGCGTTACATGGCCGTCTATCAGATGGGGCGTTCTCTACGGCGTCGTGCTGACCATTGCGCGATCGCTCGGTGAATTCGGGGCGGTCCTCGTTGTGTCGGGCAACATTATGAACAAGACGCAGACGGCAACGACCTTGGTGTATCAGGACGTCGAAAATTTCAATATTGCGGCCGCGAGCAGCGTTGCTCTCGTTCTGGCTCTTATCTCAGTCGTGCTGCTCTTAGTGATGGAATGGGCAAAGAAACATAAAGCGCACAAGGCGCATCAAGCGCACAATGGGCAAAAAGGGGTGCAATAGCGATGCATATCGAGGTTCGTCAGTTAAACAAATGGTTCGGCTCTTATCACGCTGTACAGGATGTGGGATTCTCCATTGAAGCCGGACAATTAATCGGGCTGATCGGTCCGAGCGGCGGCGGCAAGACGTCTGTTCTGCGCATGCTGGCAGGCTTGGAGCAGCCGGACAGCGGCGAAATTTCGTTTCAAGGCAAGCTTATGAACGATGTGCCCCCGCAGCAGCGCGGCATCGGCTTTGTGTTCCAGCATTATGCGCTGTTCAAGCATATGTCGGTGTTCGACAATATCGCGTTCGGCCTGACGATACAGAAGTGGCCGAAAGCGCGTATTCGGGAACGTGTAGCCGAATTGGTGGAGCTGACGGGGCTGAGCGGTGTGGAACGGCGGTATCCGCATCAGCTGTCAGGCGGGCAGCGGCAGCGCGTCGCCTTTGCGCGGGCATTGGCGCCGGAGCCTCAGTTATTGCTGCTGGATGAACCATTCGCGGCCATTGATGCGAAGATTCGTAAAGAGCTGCGCAGTTGGCTAAAGGAGCTTATTGAACGGGTCGGCATCACCTCGATCTTCGTCACCCATGATCAGGATGAGGCGATCGAGGTGGCCGATGAAATAATGATTATTAATCAAGGGCGGGTCGAGCAGATGGGGACGCCATGGGACATTTACAAGACGCCAGAGACGCCATTTGTGGCTGAATTTATCGGTGAGTCGACGCTGCTGTCGAATGCACATACTTTGAAAGGGTTTGAGAGCATGAAGCCGGGAGAGGAGAGCAAGGCGCTCATTCGACCGGAATACATTGAAGTCGGAAGAGAGGGCGAAGTGCGGCTGCCTTCGGCAAGCGTTCAAGGCAAGGTCAAGGCGCTTCATTTTCGCGGCAGCGAGTGGATGGTGGAGGTGGATGTGGGCGGCATGAGGCTGAAGACATACCGGTCGCTGGAAAGTCCGGTGCTTCATATCGGAGAACGTGTGCAGGTGCTTATCCATCGCATTTATTTATTCGATAAAGACCGGAGCTGGATGCAAGAAAATGCGCTCAAAGAGGACCCGTTGCCGGTTCTCATATAATGACGGATTCAGTAGGAGGCGTGCGATGAGTACAGGCAAAAGAAAATATGCAGTTGCGGCGGCGCTGCTTTTCTTCATCCTTGTATTGTCCGCTTGCAGCGGGGAATCTCCCTCATCCGCGCCGGAAGGGATGAATGCGGCTGCATCGGCACAGCTGAAGCAGGCGGTGGGGGCGGACGCAGACAGGGAGAAGGATAGCGTAACGCTTATAATCGGCGCCTACGCGGTGGCGAAGGAAGCTCTCGGGAGCATTCTGCCCCAATTCGCAGTCGATTGGGAGGCGAAGACGGGGCAGAAGGTCGTCTTCCAAGAGTCATACGAAGCGTCCGGCACGCAGGCGCGGTCAATTGCCGGCGGGTTGGAAGCCGACGTCGCCCTGTTCGCGATGGAAGGGGACGTTGACAAGCTAGTGCGTGTCGGATTGGTGCCAGACGATTGGAAAGAGAAGGACGCTTACGGCGGCATGGTGACTCGCTCGATTGTCGTGATGGGAACGCGGGAAGGCAACCCTCTTGGCATCCGGGATTGGGAGGATCTGACGAAGCCGGGAGTGGAGGTGCTCTACCCGAATCCGAAGACGTCTGGCGGGGCGCAATGGGATATTAACGCAATCTATGGCGCGGGCTTAAAGGCAGCGGCAGAGGCGGGTCAAGAAGGGCCGCGCCATGCGAAGGATCTGCTGCTGCGCATTCACCGCAATGTCATTTCCATGGACAAGAGCGGCAGAGCATCGATGGCCGCCTTTGAGTATGGGGTCGGCGACGTCATCGTGACGTACGAGAACGAGATTTTGTCGCGCAAACGAGAAGGCGTAATGTATGGCATGGTGATTCCGAAGCAAACGATTCTTATTGAAAATCCGGCGGTCGTTGTTGAGCGCTATGCGAAGAAGCATGGCACCGAGGAGGTGGCGCGGGCGTTCGTTGCGTATTTGCGAGAGGCCAAGGCACAGCAATTGTTCACGGAAGCCGGCTTCCGGCCTGTTCAAGAGGAGACGGCCCGTGCGACGGAACGGAAGTATCCGGTTCCGGAAGGGCTGTTCCGCATCGAAGATATGGGAGGCTGGTCCCATGTCAAGGAGACGCTGTACAGCAAGCGGGGCATATGGTACGAGGTGCTGGCTGGAATGAAGTGAATAGAACGAAAAGCGCAAGCGATGCCTGCCGTTAAGGTCAGATTCGCTTGCGCTTCTATAGGTTGCTCAAAAAGTCCCCTTTTGATCACGCAGCATCACAAGATGTTACCTGACATCGAATTTTGCATTCACTCTCGAAGAACTTCTGCTTCTGTAGTTGCGTGTCGTTATTCGCGATAGAGCGGGATGTCTGTAGTTAATCGGCGTACGCCCATTTGAACGAGCTGATACGCGTCCTGCAGATCGCGTATTGTCCATACACCAAGCCCGATACCAGCCGCCTCCGTCGCTTGCACGATTTCCGGCTGCCGCAGCACGACTGCATATTGCAGAAGCAGCGTGGCACGGCCGAGCTCCTTCAAAGGGGCGAGGTCAACCGGCTCGCCGGATAACCAGCCAAGCTCGATATTCGGGTGCAGAGAGCGTATGAGCCGCAAGTTGTCCAGATGGAACGAGATGAACATCGTCCGCTCCGTCATGCGATAGTTCTCGAGTAAATGCAGCAGTCCACGCGCCTCACCTTCGGTGATGCGTTCCTTCAGCTCAAGCTGCAATCCGACTGTTCCTCCGCACAGTTCAAGCACTTCCTCCAGCAATGGGATACCGCACCCGGCAAATTCGGGCTTGAATTTCTTGCCAGCGTCCACTTGCTGCAGCTCCGCAATCGTCTTCTCGCGAATCGGGCCGGTTCCATCTGTCGTTCGATCCAACGTATCGTCATGGATGACCACGGGAATGCCTTCCTTGGAATGATGGACGTCAATTTCCAAGGAATCGGCGCCAAGCTCAAGCGAGCGGCGGAAGGCGGCCATTGTATTTTCAGGGTGCACCGCTGCGTAACCGCGGTGTGCCACAATTTCCACATTTTTAAATAGTGCATTGCTATTCATGTTTATCCTCCTCAAATGGCGAACATGATAGGGCCTAGGTTATCATGAATGTAGTAACATGGCGGATCCGTCGGTGAAGAATGCAAGCTGAAGTGAAACCGATTATACTGGATCATAGACGGAAGAACAATGACGGATTCCGGACGATTACGTTATTATTTTGTAAAGCTGATTAATGCAATAGATGCAGGGGGAATGGGAAGATGGATCACAATCCGACAACGTCACGCGCAACGTCGGTTGAAGCAGACGCTGCTGCCCGGCATCAGCATCAGTCTCCCGCCGCCGCGGTGGACTGGAGCATTACGTTCTGGGGGACTGGGGATTCCATGGGAGTGCCGCGCGTGTACTGTGCGTGCGAGGTGTGCGAAGAAGCGAGACGAAGCGGAGTCAATCGCAGGTACCGCTCGTCCGTGCTGCTGGAACGGGGAGAGGATAAGCTGCTTATCGATTGCGGGCCCGATTGGACGGGGCAGATGGAGCGGGCAGCCATCCTTTGGCTGGATGAGCTGTTAATTACGCATGCGCATCAGGATCATATCGCAGGCTTAACCTCCTATGCGGACGCTTGCCGCTGGCTGAAGCGCAAAGGGCGTGTCATTACACCGACCGAGGTGAGCGATACGATTCGCATGATGTATCCGTGGCTAGAACGGTTCGTGACGTTCCAGAGCATCGAGGAGCCTTGGCGTTGGCACGAATGGTCCATCCGTCCGATCCGGGTGAATCATGGCAAGAATGGATATGCTTATGCGTATCGATTTGATCGGGTGAATGACGATGAATCTGCCGCGGGTTCGGGACGGAGACAAGCCTATCCGAATGCCAGCGCCAATCCAGGCTTGCGAAGCTGGGTGTACGCCTCCGATGCGATCGGCTTGGGCGAGGAGGAGCTGAGATGGTTTCAGGAGCTCGACCTGCTTATTTTAGGGACGAATTTCTATCACGAGCAGGCGGAATATTCGACCCGGTCTGTCTATGATATGGTAGAGGCGTTCCGGCTAATAGAGGACATTCAGCCGCAGCAGGTCGTATTTACGCATATGTCCCACGATATCGATTTGCGGCATTCGTATCCTCTGCTTCCGCAAGTAACTCTGGCGCGTACGGGAATGCGAATTGGCAGATGAGCGGCAGGATCGCGACGACATTGGACGGAGCAGCACGAGATAGGCCGAAGCAGAGTAAAATAAGCGAAGGCAATTCGGGGTAAACAGAGGCAACCCGAAACGAAGCCAACAAAAACAAGCCGTTCCCCCGTGTGCACATTTTTGACACACTAGGGGAGCGGCTTGTAGTATCTTCGTCAAGCGTTATTGATTGGCTTGAGCTGGATGAAGCACGAACTTCTCGATGACATGGCGAACGCCTTCCTCGTTGTTGCTCAGCGTCACGTAGTCTGCGACAGCTTTGAGCGAGTCGACGGCATTGTCCATGGCGACGCCGAGTCCGGCAGCTTCAATCATATCATGATCGTTCCAGGAGTCTCCGATTGCGATGGTCTCTTCCAGACTGCAGCCGAAGTGCTGGGCAAGATGGCGCAGCGCGCTGCCCTTGGTGCCTTCACGATGCGTCACTTCGAGGAAGTTCGGCTTCGACTTCGTAATATGCACGTCTGGGCCGAGCAGCTCCCGCAGTTCCGGAGCGATGGAGTCCAGCCGCTCCGGCTCGTCAATCATGAGCATCTTCGTGGATGGCGACGCGAGCAGCTTGTCGAAATCCGGCTCGATCGTATACGGAATGTTCGACAGATTCGCATAGGCAATGAGCTTGTCATTTTCTTCACGGGCGTACAAATGGTCGTCAATGTAGAGTTGCAGGTGAAGCTTATGCTCGTCACAATAACGCAGCAGGCTGAGCGCGGCATCCTTCGGTACGGAACGCTCGTACAATACGTGTCCGTCGATCACATTTTTCACAAGCGAGCCTTGATACGTAATGAGCGGCACGTTCAATCCGGTCTGTAAGGCAATATTATGCGCGGACGCGTACATGCGGCCGGTAGCCAGCGTTACGGCGACGCCTTGGGCGATGGCCAGCTCCAGCGCTTGCTTCGTGCCTGGCGTCACTTCTTTGTCATCGGTAATCAATGTGTCGTCTACGTCAATGGCAATTAGTTTATACATCGTTTCTCTCCCCATTTCATGGGCTGTACGCTGCAGCCTCATATCATATTCTCTTTTTGAACACGTACTCCTATTGTACCTCATGCGAGCCCTATTTCAATTCCGATGCCATCATACCCACAATCAGAGCAGGGACAAGAGAAGAAATAATCATTTTAAAAGATAAAAAAAGGAGTGTAAATTCAAAATTATGGTTGACAGAAAGATATTTCTTTCAATATGGGTGAATAACGTGTTCTGGCCCATTATTTTCGGCGGTTCTTGGGATGACGCCAATGGCAAATTAACGGCCAATCAACAGGCCAACGTGGATGCTATTGCTTATGAGGCTAGTTACTATAAAGAATTCGGCATTGACCCGTTGACGAAGTTCAAGTCGGGTATGGGCGGCATGAACACTCCGCAGGACCCGATCATTACCGGCAAGCTGGCGATGATGATCGGCTGGGAGAACTTTTATAACGATGAGCGCGGCGCAGATGGTCCGAGCGGGGGAGCTCCTTTCCCGTATAGTGCTTGACAATCCGAAGTTGACGCAGAACGAAGCGACGAAGACGTTGTGGGATTTCTATGAAAGTGCGAAAAGCCCGAATCTGAACGGCTTCCCGAACAGCATTTATATTAATGAATATTTGCAGGCGTTGAACGAAGAGACCGAAAGAGCGCTGAAACTGCAAATCAGCGCGCAGGAAGCAATGGATAACGTAGTGAAGAAGATGCAGCCGGTAGCAGATAAAGCGAAAAATAAACGATCTATGGAACGGCAGAATGAGTCCATTCTGCCGTTCCTCAACCTAAGGATTGGAGGAGTTGGGGATGGTTATAGGTAACCAGAGCGGCATCAAACGCAGAGAACGAAAACGTCTCCTCATCGGTTTGTGCTTTATTAGCCCATGGTTGCTTGGGTTTCTTTTATTTCAGTTTTATCCGATTTTGTCGTCCTTCTACTATAGCATGACCGACTAAAACCTGTTTTCGGACCCGAAATGGGTAGGTCTGGAAAATTATTCAACCTTGATTCTGGACGATAAAGTATGGCTGTCTTTGTACAACACGGTATTTATGACCGTATTCGGCTTGATTCCGCAGTTGGCATTCGCCTTGGGGATTGCCTTGTTGCTCAATCGCGACATCAAGGGGCAATCGATTTACCGCACTATACGGACGCTATCCATTCCATTCCGTTCTTTCAATATACGTGGAATACTGTAATCATTGCCGCATTGAGCGTGTTCGGGGTCACTATGATTGCCCCCATCGTGGCGTACGGCTTCGCGGAGATTGACTTTAAAGGCAGAAATGCGTTGTTTGTCATCATGATGGGAACGTTGATGCTCCCGTTTCAAGTGACGATGATTCCGATCTATGTCATGTTCAACAAAATCGATTTGATCAATTCCATCTGGCCGATTGTGTTGTCGACGTGGTTCGGCACCGGGATTGCTTATTACATTTTCTTGGTCAGACAATTTTTCTTGGGCATCCCGCATGAATTGACGGAGTCTGCGAAGATTGACGGGGCTTCCGAGTTCAGAATCTATGCGCAAATTATTTTGCCATTGGCTAAGCCTGCGGTATTGACCATCGGACTCTTCACGTTTTTGGGCGCATGGGGAGATTTCCAAGGTCCGTTGATTTATTTGAACGATCCGGAGCAATGGACACTCTCAATCGGATTGAAGCAGTTCATTCGGGAGAACACCGTAGCCTGGGGGCCATTGATGGCTGCCTCCACGTTGTTTACGGTGCCGATCGTCATTTTATACTTCTTCGTGCAGAAGAAATTTATCGAAGGCATTTCAATGACCGGTATGAAATAATGTCTGGCGCTGGTTATAAGGCAGTGCAAGCGGAGCGGGCATGGCAACGGTCGGCGTGCGTCCCGTAATACGGCTACAAAAGCGTAAGGCGCGACTCAATCGCTCCGATAATCTCTATTAAATTCGTCGGGGGTTCCTTCTCCGGCGTTTTCCTTTTGTATAGTTTTAAATATTTAACTATATAAGAGATGATGACCAAATTTTAGGTTGCATTTTGTTGCAAATCGCTAGTTTTGCATATAATATAAAAGAATAAAGGAGAATACTACCTCCATTAATTATAAAAAGAAAGATTTATTCCAAAATGAAACTGCTCTTTATCGGGCAAGCGACAGATTTGCGTTCCTTCCGGAACGAACAGGAGGATTAGATGTGATTAGCGGCAATGAGACGGGAAAAACACTGCTTAACATTCGGAGTCACCTGAATGGATTGACGAAGACCGAACAGAAGGTAGCTCAATATATTATGGAAAATGCGCAAGATGTCATCTACCATTCCATTACCGAGCTTGCTGAAAATGCCGATGTCGGAGAGACGACGGTGCTGCGGTTTTGCCGCAAATTAAAGTTTCAAGGGTTTCAAGAGTTCAAGCTGTCCTTGGCGCAAGATTTGGTGAAGCCGACGGAGCATTTGCATCAGGCGGTGAACGAAACGGATGAGCCGGAAGTGCTGAGCCAGAAAATTGTGGCCACGCACATTAATACATTGGAGCAAACCCGTGAATTAGTCGATCCGGGTCAACTGGGGCAAGCCATTGAAGCCTTGATTGAAGCGAAGAACATTTTCTTCTTCGGCGTAGGATCCTCGGGCTTGACGGCAGTGCAGGCAGCGCACACGTTCTCCCGTATCGGGAAGTTAAGCAGCGCCAAGACGGATACTCATTTCCAGGCAATGCAAGCCGCTTTTATGAGTAAAGAGGACGTCGCGGTAGGCATCTCGATTTCTGGAAGCACGAAGGACACGATCGAGAACTTGATGATTGCGAAAAAAACGGGAGCGAAGGTGATTGCGTTAACTAGCAATGCCAGGTCGCCGATTACAAAAGTGGCGGATATCATCCTGCTCATTGTAGCACGTGAAAATCCGCTGCAAGGCAGCTCGTTGGCCGCCAAAATTTCACAGCTTGCCGTCATCGATATTCTGAACGTGGCTGTGTCGCTTCATATGAAGGAACAAGCGTTGAAATTTAGAGAATTGTCTGCAAAATCAATCTCCGACAAACTGTATTAAATTTGCTTGGCAGCGTTACGATTTATCGTCGTTAGCCTGTGCTATCCCGGGCTGAGCGGCGATACATATGTATATAAGAAGAATATATCCACTATATATACTTATAAAAACGATTAATTCCGTTTTGTTCGCTTGGTAAAAGGGCATGAGGAGGGAGAAGGACTTGAAGGCGATTGGAATTGATATTGGAGGTACTTCGATTAAAGGGATCGTCGCCGATCAAGACGGGCACATTGTCGGCGAGACGAAGCAAGCTACAGATGCTGCCAAAGGCAAAGACTGCATCCTTGCCAATGTGAAGGATGTCATCTGGCAGCTGCTGGAACAGCATCCCGACAGCGAAGGTATCGGAATCGGCACCGCAGGCCGGGTCAATGTGAACACCGGCGAAATCGTATACGCCACTAATAATTTGCCAGGCTGGCAGGGAAGTAATCTCAAGGAAGAGATAGAGTCTGTATTTCATCGCAGGGTGTGCGTAGATAACGACGCCAACACGGCGCTTATTGGCGAGTGCTGGCTCGGGGCGGGAGCAGGCTGCTCCGACGTGACGATGCTGACGCTAGGCACGGGCGTCGGCGGGGCCAATCGGATTGGCGGCAAGATCGTAAGAGGTGCGCAGTGGAATGGAGGGGAATGGGGACACGTCATTTTGGTGCCTGATGGGCGTCCTTGCAATTGCGGTCAACGGGGCTGTATCGAGCAGTACATATCCGGCACTGCTTTTGTTCAAACGGCCACAGAGGCGGCGCATATTCAATTTCCGTCGGGCGTCGAGGTATTTGAAGCATATGAGAAGGGCCATCCTGCCGTTACGTCTGTGCTGAACCAGTTCATCGATTATTTAACTATCGTCATTCATAATATCCATCTTGGCATTAACCCGCAGACGATCCTTCTCGGAGGCGGAATGGTCGATTCCAAGTCGATGTGGTGGGACATGTTGGAAGAGCGGGTGGAACGTCTGGGGCTTCACATTTCAATCAGTGCGGCCAAGCTGGGGAATCAAGCCGGTTCCATCGGAGCGGCCAAGATGGTGTGGGAAAGACTATAAGCGAAGTTCAAAAAGGCTTCAGGATCCTGGCTATGACATTCACATCCGTGATAGTTATATGCCTTGGAGCCGGATGTTCGAGGTAGGGCTCGGTACGGAAGCCGTTCAAAAGATTGTTAAGACTAGCAATGGGAGTTGGACGTTATGGAGAAGCACATATTGGAACGAATACAAAACAGGCTGATCGTATCTTGCCAAGCTTTAGAAGATGAGCCTCTGCATGGATCCGCGTTGATGGCGAAGATGGCGATGGCTGCTGAAGTGGGCGGAGCTGCGGGAATACGGGCAAATACGGCGAAGGATATTGAACAAATTAAGCAGCTCACGGCCCTGCCAATTATCGGTATTGTGAAGCGGGATTATGACGATAGCGACATCTACATTACGCCGACCATGACCGAAGTGAAAGAATTGATTGACGTTGGCGTTGATATGATCGCTCTTGATGCCACGCGCCGCAAGCGTCCGAACGGAGAAACATTAGAGGAGATAATCGCCTATGCGAAGCAGCATCAGCAGACGGTTATGGCGGATATTTCTACAGAAGAGGAAGCTCTGTATGCCGCATCCTTGGGAGTTGATTGCGTGTCGACGACGTTGTCCGGCTACACTCCGTATTCTCCGCAGGATGCGATGCCGAACTTCTTGCTGGTCGAGAAGCTTGTCAAGTCTTTGCGCATCCCGGTCATTGCCGAAGGAAAAATCAACTTGCCATCGCAGGCGGCTCACATGCTGCAGCTTGGCGCGCATGCGGTTGTCGTCGGTTCGGCGATTACGAGGCCGCAGCTGATTACCCAAGCGTTTGTTGCTGAAATTGAACAGCATACCAAGTAAATTACGGTCACTTTCTTCTAACAACGATAAGACGTATACGTGGGTAAGCGAAGAGGAGGATGAGGCAACATTTATCAAGAAGTAATAAATGCTACTTAAATGAACTGTAATCAAGGAAAAGCATGGATGGTGAACGAATATTGAGATTATAAAAATGGCGAATCTGGCTTTGCGATTTATTTTGGAGTTATGCGCTCTAGCTTGTTTAGGATATTGGGGATTTCGAACCGGAAACGGATTGCTTATTAAAATCGTGTTAGGCATTGGCGTACCGCTGCTGGCTGCTATCGTTTGGGGCTTAGTTGTGTCTCCAAAGGCGACATACGACATCGGCGAGCTTGCACGATTGGCTGTCGAGATTGCCGTCTTTGGGTCAGCGGCAGTTGCCTTATATTATTCCGGACAAACCAAACTCAGCATGATTTTTGTCGCGGCAGCGTTCATCAGTCGAATCTTACTATTTGCTTTCAAACAATAAACTATTAACCGAGAGTCGCTCAAACGAGCGGCTTTTTCTTATGCTTACATAATAATTGCGGTTATCCGTAAGTTTGGAATACAGTCGATGACATGGCAAAGAACTAAGCGCGTCACTTGTCGCCTGGCAACCTTGTGAAGATAATGGATACCCTCGGTGTTCAAAATGTCTCAGACATCATTGAACGTGTAGATTTTGTCAAATATTTTTTGTGGATGGAATCATTTAGGCATCTCATTGCAGTTAATTCAGAGAATACATTATAATCTAGGTAGAAACAGGTTAAATCGTGGTGGAAAGTTGCTAGCCGATTGCTAACGAACTTGCTAACGGACAGACCGAAACACATCCCTGTGGATAACTGAAAAACCACTTATATCAAGTCATACAAGAAAGCGCTGTAACACATCGCCTAGATGATAGGGCTAGTACAGTTCCATAGAGTGAACTGCTGGGCCAGACAAACGAACGGCCGATACTGGCAGCGCTGTCAATGTGAACTGTGCGAAAAGCGAAGAAAATGAGGTGATTCGTTCATGATCGCAGGCGAACATACCAATACGCTGCTGCTTACACGCAGTATGTATCCATCGTTGACGAAGACGGAGAAGAAGATTGCCGATTATGTGTTGAAAGATCCCGATTCGGTGCTGTATGCCACGGTTACGGATTTGGCGGAGAAGGCGGATGCCGGAGAAACGTCGGTACTGCGGTTCTGTCGCAACCTTGGCTTTAAGAGCTACCAGGATTTCAAGCTGTCGCTAGCCAAAGATTTAGTGACGCCCCTGAAGCATCAGGAAAGCCAAATCGAAGAGAACGATGAGCTCTCCATCGTGGCGCAGAAGATGACGATGGAGAACATCGCCTCGTTAGAGCATACGTTGTCGCTGCTTAATATGAACGAGCTGCAGAAGGCGGTCGATGCCATTCTGAAGGCCCAGCGCTTGTTCTTCATGGGAGTCGGCTCATCTGCGATGACGGCGATGGATGCCCAGTACCGCTTCATGCGTCTCGGCTTCGTAGGGGAAGCGGTAACCGATCCGCACGTAATGGCCATGAATGCGACGTTGATGTCGTCTAATGATGTCGTCTTCGGTATCTCGACCTCAGGCAGCACGAAGGACTTGGTCGATACCATTCGGCTGGCTAAGGAAAATAACGTGTATTTCATCTGTCTGACGAGCCATGCGAAGTCACCGATTACGAAGTATGCGGATTCGATCCTGCTCATTCGTTCGCGGGAAACGCCGCTGCAAGGAGGGGCTTTCTCGTCGAAGATGGCGCAAATTCACGCGCTGGACATCCTATCGACGGCCGTGGCATTGAAAGCGAAGGAAAAGACGTACCATGCGATTCAACAGACGGCGAAGTCCGTGCTCGATAAGCTGTATTGAGTCGACATGAAAAATACCAACGGCCTGAATGCGAAGCGGGCGGCTGAACTGCACTATTGCAGCTGCGGGCATCGGGCGCAGAGAGAGAAAAAAGCGCTCCGCCGGTTATCCGGCGAAGCGCTGCTTCACTCTACTCCTGGAGCATCACCAAGCCGATGAAATCATCCTTGGATATATTCCCGAGATAATGCTCGACATTCATTTCTTCGAGCGCCTCTCTTACCGCCTGCTCTTCATAGCGGACGCCGGCCATCCGTGCCTCGATATCGCTCACCTCGCCGACACCGAAGAAGTCGCCGTATATTTTCATCGATTGAATGATGCCATCCGCCACGTCCATGCGCACGTCGACGATGCCCGCCGGGAACTTCTTCGAGTGCTCGACATTGAATTTCGGGGATCGGCCGTAGTTCCAATCCCAGTTCTGATAGCGCTCCTCCGAAATGCGATGAATCGTCTCCCAGTCTTCAGCGGTTAGCTTGTACTGCGGCACTTGGTCTGGCTCTACACCGAAGATGTGGCGGAGAATGGCTGCTTTGAACTGCTCGATGGTGAGCGGCTCGTTCAGGAACTCGGAAATGTTGGCTACGCGGGAGCGGACCGATTTAGTTCCTTTGGATTCAATTTTGATCTGACGCACCTTGAGCGCCGAAGCGACGTGCTCCATCTCTGATTGGAAGAGCAGCGTGCCGTGACTGAACATGCGGCCGCGTGTAGAGAACTGCGCGTTGCCGGAAATCTTCCGTTCGCCGACTTGAATGTCATTGCGCCCTGTTAAGTCTGCATCGACACCGAGTGAGCGCAGCGTATCGATGACGGGCTGAGTGAATTTGCGGAAGTTATGGAACGACTGACCGTCATCCTTCGTAATGAAGCTGAAATTCAAATTGCCTATATCGTGATACACGGCGCCGCCGCCGGATAGGCGGCGAACCACGTGAATATGGTTGTCTTTGACGTATTCGGAGTTAATCTCCTCAATCGTATTCTGGTTCTTCCCGATAATGATGGAAGGTTCATTGATATAGAACAATAAATAGCTGTCTTCTTCCAGCGGTAAATGCTTGAGCACGAACTCCTCGATTGCGAGATTCATGCGGGGATCGGTAATGCCTTGATTATCGATAAATTTCATTGCTCGTCCGCCTCCTTATGATATTATTGTAATCGATTTAAGAAAAAACACAAAATAGATTTGATATTGATAATCGTTATCACATATAATGGATTATAGTAAATACATGCACGGTAATAAGTGCTGAACCAAGGAGGACGAACATGTCCATTGCTTCTATTATTCGTGAACGTCGGAGTATTCATGAATTTAATGATAAACCAGTAGATCGAAGCCTGGTGCTTCGACTGTTGGATGATGCGGTGTGGGCGCCGAACCACGGGCTCCGCGAGCCATGGCGCTTCATCTATGCAGAAGGAGAGGGCAAATCGAAGCTTGTTAACGGCCTGATGACCATCTTGGACAAGACGAAGCTGAAAGATGCAACCGATGAACAGAAGCAGAAGTTTCTAAATCACCTGAATAATGTTCCGGCCTATTTGATTGTCGTCATGCCGGAGGACCCGCGCCCGGCCATTTGGGAAGAGGATTTGGAGGCGGTCAGCTGCCTCATTCAGAACTTCCAATTGCTTGGCTGGGAAGAGGGGCTTGGCATGCTGTGGCACACAGGCGATTACATTTACAATAAGAAGTTCCGCGAGCTTGCCGGAGTCAATCCGGGAGAGAAAATCGTCGGCGTGCTTCGCCTCGGATATTTCGACGAAGCGCCTAAGGCCCGCCCGCGTACAGCAGCGGAAGAACTTTTCACTGTGTTGAACTAAACGGCTTCATTATTCGATTATGAACAACAAAAGCGCAGAAGCCAACAGGCCTCTGCGCTTTTCTTTGCGCTATCACAGCAGTTTTGTGCTATAACCTCAGAAGTAATCGTTTTCATTTTTGTGGATGGTCCATGGCGTCCGGCTTCAAGTAACGATAATACAGCAACAGCTCTACCGCATACTTAATAATCCATGCCGAGAGCAGCACGCTGACGAGAAGATGGGCGCATACAAGCGGAGACAGCAGCAGAGTGCGCGTGTCGGACACATAAATGAGATAGGCGGCGCAGCATGCGACTGCAAGCACGAGAAAGACAAGTGCCATCTGATTCGCTTGCAGCGAGACCATGCGTGCCACATCTTTATCTTCAGGCTCGTCCTTGGACATGAAATTGACAAAGTACATGACGGCTTGAACCACTACTGCAGTGCCGAAGACGTTGCGAGCCAGTGCCATCATTTCCGTACTGTACAGTCCGATATCTCCCTTGAGGCGGAACAGGACCGTTGCATAGTAGATGGTGACAATGATGGCGGCGCTGAGAGAGGCCCAGGATGTTTTGTGATGCACCGACATAATTATCCCTCCTCCGAATTACATGACGACTCCGGCCGAAATGTAGAGTGTACAGTGATTATACAACATTTAACAGATGTGTAATAGTGTGCGATTTTCCAATGTTTTTCGGCATTTCGTTGAAAAGGAAAAATCGTTTGACGAACGCCGGAACGTTACGCATAATGTACGAATAGAAACGATATAAGCGCGTGTTCAACAACCTCTAAAATGAGCGCCCCATCTTATCGACCCTTGGCTGATAATAACAGCTTCTGCAGGGGAGTTGCAAGTAGGGGCATGTTGATATAAAGATAGTCGATTTCTGGACAAGGAGGCTGACATGTCTATGATAGAACGGTTCGGACACGGAGGAGATGTGTGGACGGCTGCGGATACGTTCGGCGTATCGAGTGAGGCATTTCTGGATTTCAGCGCTAACATTAATCCGCTCGGACCTCCGCCGGTTGTGGCGGAACGGTTGCAGCAAGCATTGGAGGGTATCGTTCACTACCCGGATCCGGGCCATCGGAAGATGAAAGCGGCACTGTCTGCCAGGCTGCAGGTCCCACAGGAACGAATAGGCATCGGCAATGGCGCCGCTGAGTGCATGGCGCTTCTTCTGCTTGCGTTCCAGCCGCGGGTCGTCGGCGTCATCGCCCCCTGCTTCTCGGAATACGAAGCCTTGTCACGGCAATTCGGGGCGGATGTCGTAACGGTGGTTGGACAAGAGGAAGCAGGATTTCAGGCAACGGAGGAACAACTGTATCAGCTCATGCTGGAGACCGATCTTGTATTCATCGGACACCCGAACAATCCTACGGGCATCGTCTATGACCGCGAACGGTTGGAGCGGGCAGCCCGCATGGCGGAGAAGACGAATACGCTGCTCGCTGTCGACGAAGCGTTCATTGATTTTCTACCGCAGGAAGAGAAGGTTTCACTGCTTCCGGTCCAGCATCAATATAAGCAGCTGATCATCATTCGTTCGCTGACGAAATTTTATGCCATTCCCGGCCTTCGCTTGGGCTATGCGGTGGCTCATCCCGAGTTGATTGCAGCGATGAGCGCGAAGCAGGTGACGTGGAGCGTCAACGGACTGGCGCTTGCTGCCGGAGAGGCTCTGCTCACTGATAAGCATTATGACGATTATGTTCGAGCGACGCGCGAGCTGATCGTGACGGAACGGACCTTGCTGCGCGAGCGCCTAGCCAGCCTCGGTATCAAAACGTGGCCCAGTGAAGCGAACTTTCTGCTCTGCCGGGCACCGGCGCTTTGGACGGCGAAGCGGCTGCAGGAGGAACTGGGGCGCAGAGGGATATTAATCCGCAACTGCGATATGTATACAGGGTTGAAGGCGGGCGACTTCCGGATTGCAATTAAAAATCGAACGTTAAATGAACATCTGGCGGTTTCAGTACAAGCTGTGTTACATTAAAAGGATGTTATTAGAGAGCGTTGTTACTAGTAAAACGGGAACAAGGGGGAGAACGATGCAGCCTTATCGCGACGGTGCGCGCGCCTATACAACCGAATGTATTGCGGACGTTCATGTCCGCTGGGGGCAGGAACATTTGACGGTCGATTTGCCGCAGCGGGTACCCATCTGGAGCAGTGCTGCCTACCATGGCGGCAGCTGGGCAGGAAGCCGAATCTTGAATTGCATGGTACGCAAGGGCTTCGATTGTTCCGATCCGGTTAAGTATATGCAGGGCGTGTGCGAGCAATGGGGATATGAGCCAGATGATACCGTCGGCCTGATGACGGCCGCAAAAGTGACTCACGCGTCAGTCGCGGAGGAGCATGGGGACGGCTGCTCGTTGCTGTGTGTTACGACGGCAGGGACAAGCAATGCGGCTCGTGCGGGACTGCCTCGCCAAGTATTCTCGGCGTATGAACCGCTCAAGCCTGGCACGATAAACACGATAATCGTGTTGGATGGCAAGCTGTCTGATGCGGCAGTATGGAATGTGTTCATGACGGCGACGGAAGCGAAATGCGCGGCGCTAGCGGATTTACATATTTATGATAAAGAGACAGAGCGCATAGCGACGGGAACGACGACCGACGCGATTGCTTTTGCGGTGCTTGATAGCGGGCGCGATACCGAAGTGCATTCCTATGCGGGCACAGCAACCACGCTTGGAAATGCAATTGGGCGGCTTGTGTACAAGACCGTTACGGAAGCGGTTATGACTCAGCATGAAGATGACGGACGGTTGTTTCCATAACGCTCGAATCGTTGAGGCGCTGATAGCGCATGTTCAAAAAGAACCCTTTTCAGAACCGAGAAGCTCAAAGCATGAGCTGTCGAGTTAGAGTAAATGAATGCGGGTGCAACAATTAAGGTGGGGAAGAAATGATAGCGGCGTTCATCATCACAGCAGCATATATATGGGACAGGATTATAGGTGATCCTCGTTGGATTCCCCATCCCGTCATTATGATAGGAAAGGCGATCACGGCGCTGGAGCATGCTATCCGCAAGGCGGCATCATCGGAAGCGGCGCTTAAGCCGCTCGGCATCCTGCTCCCGGTCATCGTCGTTGGAGGCTCTTATGCTTTGACATGGGCGCTGCTATGGGGACTCCATGAAATTCATTTCTCTCTCGCATGGGCGGCCGAAGCGATTCTTATCGGCACGACGATTGCGACCAAAGGACTGAAGGATGCGGGGATGGCGGTGTATAAGCGGTTAGCCGCACGGGACATCGACGGTGCGCGGCGTGAAGTCGGCATGATTGTCGGACGTGATACGGATGAACTCGACGAGCCTGAAGTCGTGCGCGCTACGGTTGAAACCGTAGCCGAGAATATTGTGGATGCCGTCATATCCCCGTTATGTTACGCGCTTATCGGTGGGGCGCCGTTAGCTATGGCGTACCGGGCGGTAAATACGCTCGATTCGATGGTCGGTTATAAAAATGAGAAGTACGGCAACTTAGGCTGGGCCTCCGCGCGGCTGGATGACATTGCGAATTGGATTCCGGCCCGCTTGACGGCAGTTCTCATGGCGATATGCGCCTGGATGAAGGGATATGACGGGACGCGGGCTTGGCAGACAGCCAAGCGTGACGCGCCGAGGCACCCGAGCCCGAACAGCGGCTGGCCGGAGGCAGCTGCAGCCGGGGCGCTTGGTGTCCGGCTCGGTGGATATAATGTGTATAAGGGCGTACGATCGTTGCGTGCTTATATGGGAGACGAGGTCCAGCCTTTGCAAGCACAGCATATTCCGGCTGCCTGCAGTCTGCTGACAGGCAGTACACTGGGCTTCACAGTCATCGCTGCCGTGCTGCTATATGCGCGCGGGGGATGGCTCCTGTAGATGAATGGCGGATGAAGGAGTAAGAATGAAATGAGACTGACACGACAATATAAAGCTCCCCGTCAGAAGAGGCGCCGATCAGGAGCAAGCCCATCTGGAATGGTAACAAGAGGTGCGATGTCCAAACGGAATGTACGCAGAAAAAAGGGCGTACGAGATACCATCGTGCGATTCGCGATCGTGCGGCACGGATTGACGCAGGCGAATGTAGAACGGCGTTATATTAGTTATACGGATGATTCCATCCTGCCACAGGCTTCAGAGGAGCTGGGGCCTTTGCGCCGGGCATTGGCGCACCCCGCTCCGATCCTCTACACAAGCGATATGCGCCGCTGCCGCGAAACGATCGCGTACTTGCGGCCTCGCGACAGCCGAGAAGCATCTGTTGATACACGGCTGCGAGAGTACGACTTCGGCATGTGGGAAGGCTTGACCTATAACGATCTGAAGGAAGAGCCCCAATATCGAAAGTGGCTGGATGATATGTCGTCCGTGCAGCCGCCGCGGGGAGAACCGTGGCAGTCATTCTGCACGCGTACGGCACATGTATGGTGGGAGATACTGAGAAATGCGCGGGCGCAAATCCGCACCGTGCCGGAACAGTCAGGTGTGGCTCGCACCCAGAATCGTCCACTGCGAACGAGCAGGAACCGAAAAGCTCGGATTCGGACTGACCGCTTCGTGCAAGGTGCGTCTGGCCGAATGGCGCGCCCGGACGTGCTCGTGGTGACCCACGGCGGCATTGTACGGAGACTGCACACGCTCGCATTCCCGCGCAAATCGTTCTGGGAGGCGGCTGCGCCGATTGGCGGCGGTGTTATGATTACGGCGAAGCGTTGCGCGCGCAAATGGGTGTTCCTGCGCGCTGAGCGTTTTCCCTCTCTATAGCGGGGGCAGCCGGGGCGCGAGATGGCCGGATTGTTGATTTGTATCGGGAGACAGGTTGCCCTTGTGAGCAACCTTATTGCAAGAACGGAGCTTTTCCCCTATAATCTATTATCAAGTTCAATGCTTGAACGGACAAATGAATAGTGCAATTTCTTCAGGCCCTTGCGTGTACGGATACGATTGATCCGATCTAATATATGATCCATGCCCAAGGTTAATAGGGAAGCCGGTGAAATTCCGGCGCGGTCCCGCCACTGTGAATGGAGTGTTGCGCTCATGAAGCCACTGTCGATGCGGCGCCGGATGTACAGATGTTCGGATGCGGCGACGGGAAGGCGAGCGGCAACGTGCAGCTCCTAAGTCAGGAGACCTGCCTGAAGATAGACGAGCAATATCCTTCGCGGAAGGGATCACGTCTACGAAGTATGGCATGAGGCAATGCAAGACGCTGTCGATACCGCTGTTGCGGCAAGCATGACGCTGGCTATGCCGTGTCGTACCTTATAGGCTAAGTGAGACGAAGTCCCCCGATCCGCAGGATCGGGGGTTTTTTAACACTGTGTTCTTTGACAACCTATTGTACATAGATGAAGGGATATGCTCGTCACCTGACCATTATTGCGCTGCGTTTACCGCGTTTGCTCCAGTTCACAGAAGACGATTCACACTCAAGGAATATATTAAGCAAGGGAGAGGGACATTTATGCACAAATGGCTGAATAAAACATTGGCAGCCGTATTGGCAGTTATTTTGGCAGTAAGCTTGACGGCTTGCGGCGCGAGCACAGAGGAAGTGAAGCCTTCCGACAACACGGCGGCGCAGCAGGAGAACACAAATGAAGAAGCTTCCAATACAGAGCAATCGAAGCAGGATGACGCTGCGAAGACGACATATCCGCTTACTGTGAAAGACGTCACTGGTGAAGAGTTCACCTTCGACAAAGCGCCGGAGCGCATCATCTCGGTGTCGCCGGCAGAGACAGAGTCGTTGTTTGCTCTTGGCTTGGATGAACAAATCGTCGGGGTATCCGACTATGACGACTATCCAGAAGCAGCCGCTTCGAAGGCGAAGATGGGCGGTATCGTAAAGCCGAATGAAGAGGCGATTATTGCAGCGAAGCCAGATATTGTCTTCACCGGCATCTCCATGAAAGAGCCAGTCGTGAACAAATTCCGCGAGCTGGGCATTAAAATTTTCAAAGTGGAACCGAAGACATATGATGACGTTATTAAAAACATAGAACTGTACGGTCAAATTACGGATCGTCAAAAAGAAGCGCAAGCAGTCGTTGAGCAAATGAAGAAAGCGCGCGAAGAAGTACAAACTGCTGTGCAAAGCGTTACCGACAAGAAAAAAGTCTACATTGAGTTCTCCCCAGGTTGGACAGTAGGCCGCGGTGAGTTCATGAATGAGATGATCGAGCTTGCCGGCGCTGCGAACGTAGCAGCGGATGCGGAAGGCTGGGTGCAAATCAACGAGGAGAACATCATCAAGTCGAATCCAGACGTCATTTTGTACACCCAAGGGGTTGTCGACCAGGATACGAACAAGTCATTGGAAGAAATCATCCGCGGACGCAGCGGGTGGAATAACATTAACGCGATTAAAAACAACCAAGTTATCGCTGTGGATCAGAATTTGATCAGCCGTCCGGGACCTCGTGTGGCGGAGGGGCTCAAAGCCGTTGCAAAAGCGATTTACCCTGACTTGGTGAAATAACCGATGTGGAGAAATAGATGAAAAAGATTGTATGGTATGGAGGAGCGAGCTTTGCGCTTCTCCTCTTGTCCGTTCTGGGATGTTTGGCTGTCGGCTCGGTGCAGATGCCTTTAGGTGAAATGACACGCATCTTGCTCCATCATATACCGGGCTTGGACTCTATCGTTCCGGTGACCTGGGATGACGCCTCTGCGCAAATTATGATGAAGGTGCGCTTTCCGCGTGTCGTGCTTGCGATGTTGGTCGGAGCAGCGCTCGGTGTGGCAGGCACCGCGTTTCAAGGCGTGCTGCGCAATCCGTTGGCTGACCCGTACACTCTGGGCGTATCGTCCGGCGCGTCCGTCGGCGCGGCTCTTCTTATATACTTCGGGCTCCAATACGCGCTGCTCGGAGAGTGGACCATTCCGGTCGTCGCGTTCGCAACAGGGACGTTGACGCTTATTATCGTCATGCGGCTTGCCAATGACGGCGGGAAAATCCCGATTGAAACGCTTATTTTGTCTGGGGTCGTTATGCAAGCCTTTCTTGGCGCGATCGTCTCCTTCCTAGTCGCGATGACGAAGCAAACGATTAACGAAATATTGTTCTGGGTCATGGGCAGCTTGGCGCTGCGCGGATGGTCCTATACGGTTGTGCTGGGCCCTTACTTGGCTATCGGCATCATTATTCTCATTTCCTATGCAAGACCGCTTAATCTGCTCGCATTGGGCGAGCGGCAGGCCTCTCATCTCGGGCTTCATGTGGAGCGCACGAAGTGGGTAGTGCTGCTTACCGCCACATTAATTACGGCGGCGGCGGTGTCCGTATCTGGCGTCATCGGCTTTGTCGGCTTGGTCGTTCCGCACATATTGCGTTTAATCGTCGGTCCGGATTACCGCTATTTGATTCCGCTCTCAGCGGTGGGCGGCGCAATCTATGTGATGTGGGCGGATACGATTGCAAGAACGGCGTTTGCGCCGACGGAAATTCCTCTCGGCGTGGTGACTGCATTTATCGGCGCGCCATTTTTTGCTTACCTGCTTATACGGAACAAGCGTGCGAAACGGGGGAAATGGTCATGAGACATATGCCGGCACAGCAGGAGGCGCAATCAGCGGAACCAATCATTCACGCGGAGCGGCTGTGCAAACGTTATGGCGACAAAACGGTGCTCGACAACGTATCGCTTTCCGTGCAGCCGGGAGAATGGGTCGGCATCATCGGACCGAACGGAAGCGGGAAATCGACGCTCTTGTCGCTCGTATCGGGGGCGGATACCGTGTCTGCCGGACGTGTCCGCATTCAGGGACGGGCGCTTGCCTCTTATAAGCGCAAGGCGTTATCGCAGTTGATGGCGGTGCTGCAGCAGGAGGCGCTGCCTCCGCTCAACTTCACCGTGCGCGAAATTGTTGAGATGGGACGATTCCCATATCAATCGTGGCTCGGTTCGGAAGGCGAAGACAGCGGTCCGTTCATTGACGGCATTATGGATCGGCTGCAGTTGACTCCACTCGCGGATCGTCCGCTTGACCGATTAAGCGGAGGACAGCGGCAGCGGGCTGCGCTGGCGAAGCTGATGGCCCAGTCGCCGAGCATCGTGCTGTTGGATGAGCCGACCACCTACCTCGACATCCATTATCAAGTCCAATTCATGGATGTCGTGCGGGATTGGCAGCAAGATTGCGGCCTTACGGTCGTGTCGGTGCTGCATGACTTGAACTTGGCCTCCCTCTATTGCGACCGCCTCATCGTGCTGCACGAGGGCAAGCTGATCGCGGAGGGAAGTCCGGATGAACTGATGTCTGCGGATCTGCTGGAACGCATCTTCGCGACGCGGACGACGATCGTGCCGCATCCGGAGATCGGCCGGCCGCAGGTGCTCATTTGCCCTCAGCACGGCAATGCGCAGACGAATTTGTAAACCAAAATTATTGACAACGGAGATGAACAGGGATGACCGAACAACTTCAACGACTTATTGACAGAATTCAGCCTGTAGACGAGCAAGCGATGCAGGCAGCGCTTCAGCATCAGAACCAATTGACGAAGCCCCCAGGAAGCTTGGGCCTGCTTGAGCACCTTGCGGTTCAGTTGGCGGGAATTACAGGCGAAGCGAAGCCGCTGTTAGAGAAGAAGGCAGTCATTGTCATGGCAGGTGATCACGGAGTCTGTGAAGAAGGAGTCAGCGCATTCCCGGCCGAGGTAACGCCGCAGATGGTTCATAACTTCCTGCATGGCGGAGCGGCGGTTAACGTGCTGGCACGCGAAGCCGGGGCCGACGTCATCTGTGTCGATGTAGGCGTCAATGCCGACTTGGCCGACCCGAACCTGCAGTCGCGCAAGGTGAGAAGAGGGACAGCCAACATGGCCAAGGGGCCTGCGATGACGCGTGCGGAGGCGGAAGCCGCCCTTCAGGCCGGTGTGGATACGGTGCAGGAATGTGTTCAAGCCGGATACCGTCTCTTCTCGACAGGCGAGATGGGAATCGGCAATACGACGGCCAGCGCCGCCATTCTGTGCGCGTTTACCGGCTTGCCAGCGGCTGACGCGGTCGGACGCGGAACAGGCATCGGCGATGCCCAATGGGAACATAAGTGCAGTGTCGTCCGCCGCGCGCTCGAAGTGAATCAGCCGAATGCGGAAGATGCGCTCGATGTGCTGGCGAAGGTCGGCGGCTTGGAGATTGCCGGCTTGGTCGGCGTCATTCTCGGTGCGGCGGCGAATCGCACGCCGGTCGTCATCGACGGCTTCATATCCAGCGCGGCCGCCTTGACCGCCGTCCGCTTGGCTCCTGGCGTGAAGCCGTATTTGATAGGATCGCATTTGTCGGAGGAACGGGGGCATGCGGCGCTGCTGGCGGAATTGGAATTGCGGCCGTGCCTGCATCTAAATATGCGACTGGGCGAAGGGACAGGTGGAGTGCTCATGTTCCAGCTCATCGATGCCTCCTTGCGCATTATGCGTGAGATGGCCACCTTTGCCGAAGCTGGCGTATCCGGTAAGGATGACGGCCAATGAGCCGTGTCATCCTTGTAACCGGCGGCGCGCGCAGCGGGAAGAGCACGTTCGCTGAGCGGCTGCTCCAGAAGCTGGCCCCGCAAGGGGGCACTTATATCGCGACGGCGGAAGCGCATGATGATGAGATGCAGGAACGAATCCGGCTGCATCAAGCGGAGCGAGAGGCTTCCGGCTATGCGTGGCTCACCGCCAATTGTCCGCTGCAATTGCCGGAATGGGTGAAGGAAGCGGATGAACCGGCGGTGCTCGTCGATTGTCTGACGCTGTGGCTTTCGAACGAGTTGCTGCATGCAGAGCGGGAGCTGGGGGAAGGCCCGGAGATAGAGCAAAGACTGTACGCGCGTATCGACGATATGCTGGACGCGTTGGCGGCGGCGCGAGGCACCATCGTGATGGTGACGAATGAAGTCGGCAGCGGTGTCGTGCCCGCTTACAAGCTCGGGCGCATCTTTCGCGATGCAGCGGGTCGATTGAATCAACGTATTGCGGCACGGGCAGATGAAGTGTATCTCGTCACGGCGGGCATACCGATCGAAATAAAGAGCAGGATGGTTCAGCTATGAAGAAATGGCTGCAGGCATTTATTGCGGCAATGCAGTTTCTGACCAGAATTCCGGTTCCTGTGAATGTTCCTTTTACGAACGAGGTGCTCAAGCGAAGCACCTTGTTCTACCCCTGGGCGGGATGCATCGTAGGCGTTCTGATATGGGGAGCGGGACTCGGCTTGCAGCTTGTGCTGCCCGCAGGGCCGGCTGCGGTATTGACGCTGGCGCTGGCTGTTGCCCTTACCGGCGGATTGCACATGGACGGGCTGATGGATACGGCGGATGGCGTCTTGAGCCATCGTTCCCGCGAGCGAATGCTGGAAATTATGAAGGACAGCCGTGTCGGAGCGATGGGGGTCATCGCCTGTATCCTCGTGTTGTTGCTCAAGTGGTCTCTTATCGCAAGTTTAATGACGGCCGGGGCGTGGCAGCTGTGGCTTGTCGTCCCTTTTATCTGGTCCAGAGCGGCAATGGTATGGGCCATGACGAACGAGCCGTATGCGCGTGCGGAATCGGGGCTGGGCAGTTATTTTCAAGGATTGCACCGGGGACATTTGCTTGGCGCAGTCTTTTCCGCACTTATGCTTAGTCTGGCGATCGTGTATATTATGGTGTCGGTGCCACTTGAAATGGCCGGACGGTCTGCTTCCTTCGCAGCGATAGCTGCATATGCGATTCACCCGTGGTGGCTTCTGCTTGGCGCTCCTGTGCTGGGGATGGGTGCCGCATGGGGATGCTCGCGTTATTTGTCCAAGAAGCTCGGAGGCTTGACGGGCGATACCTATGGAGCGATGAACGAGCTGACGGAAACATTCTTGCTGCTGCTGCTCGTGCTGATGACCGGATGGAAAGGGTGAACAGTTGATGGATGTGGACAAAGGAAAGGACGCTTCTGTGCGTGTTCCGTTATGTGACGAAGGCGGCGGCAAGGGGCGAACGATTATGCTGCAGGGAACGGCATCCGATGTCGGCAAGAGCGTCGTTACGACTGCGCTATGCCGTATCTTCAAGCAGGATGGCTACGATGTCGCTCCGTTCAAATCGCAAAATATGGCGTTGAACTCATATGTTACGCCGGATGGCAAGGAGATTGGCCGGG
This sequence comes from Paenibacillus sp. OSY-SE, assembly GCF_000283315.1. NCBI lineage: Bacteria > Bacillati > Bacillota > Bacilli > Caryophanales > Paenibacillaceae > Paenibacillus > Paenibacillus sp. OSY-SE. Next base: position 96,612 of record NZ_ALKF01000194.1, read on the forward strand.
CGCAAGGCGTGCAGGCGGAAGCTTGCGGCATTATGGCGACGACGGATATGAACCCGGTGCTGATTAAGCCGATGAAGGACATGCAGTCTCAGGTCGTCGTGCATGGCAAGCCTTACATGAACCTAAGCGCACGCGATTACCGCACCCGCTTCCTGCCCGAAGCGAAGCGAACTGTGGTAGACGCGGTGAACCGGCTGCGCGCTGCCTACGATATCATCGTGATGGAAGGGGCCGGCAGTCCGGCTGAAATCAATCTCAAGCAGAACGATATCGTCAACATGAATATGGCGGCGTGGGCGGAAGCGCCGGTGCTGCTTGTCGCGGACATCGACCGCGGCGGCGTATTCGCTTCCATCGTCGGCACGCTGGAGCTGCTGGAGCCGCATGAACGGGAGCGGGTGCAGGGCTTCATCATCAACAAGTTCCGGGGGGATGTCACACTGCTGCAGCCGGGACTCGATTGGCTCGAGGAGCGGACCGGGGTTCCGGTGCTCGGCGTGCTGCCCTATGCGGATGATCTGGACATCGAAGCGGAAGATTCCGTTGCGCTTGAGCAGTGGAAGGGGAAGGTGCTGCCGGAGAACGACTTGGATATTGCCGTCGTAGCCTTGCCCCGTATATCCAATTTCACAGATATTGACCCGCTGGCGGCGGAACGAGACGTGCGCATCCGCTATATTCGCCGCCCTCAAGAGCTCGGTGCGCCGGATGCAATCATCATTCCGGGGACCAAGAGCACGATGGCGGATCTGCAATGGCTTAACGAGAACGGACTTGCTGAAGCGGTTATGTCCTATGCGAAGGATGGCGTCGTGGTCGGCATTTGCGGAGGCTATCAGATGTTAGGCGAGCGCCTTCTGGATCCATATGGGGCAGAGACGGAAGCGGGCACTGTCATGGACGGCTTGGCGCTGCTGCCGATGGAGACGGAGTTCGCAACCGATAAACGGACGGAACGGGTGCAAGGCACAGTGTCTGCGTCCATGCTGCGCGACACTCCGCTTTATCGCTGCCGCATGGACGGCTACGAGATCCATATGGGCCGCTCGGTCCGGACGAAGTCCGATATCGCAGCCGAACCGCTCTTGAAGCTGCAGGCGAACGGAGAAGACGGGACGGTCCTTGACGGTTATGACGGCTATGATGGCATGCTCCATGCGAACGGGCGCATCATGGGCACGTATATGCACGGCTTATTCCATAACGACGGGTTCCGCAGAGGCTGGTTGAATGGTCTGCGCCAGGCCAAGGGGCTCGCTCCTCTCCCGAGCGATTTGAATTTCGGCGCTCAACGGGAGGCTGCCTTTGATCGCTTGGCGGATGCGGTTCGCGAGCATCTGGACATGGACCAGATATATCGCATTCTGCGCGAGTGCGGACGCTGATAGGTGAACGGAATGCTGCAAGCATCGCAGCCGCTGATATGAAATAGAGTTAGTTACATAGGGGACGGACACAATTGTCATGTCTTCGTATGGAGGATTATGTTATTGGCAGTCTCGAACTAGCGTCATTAGTTCCGGGCTGCTTTTTCCTTAGCCTCACCGTGCCTTTTTGTTTACTCTTCCCAAGACTCAGCATGGAAGAGTCGACCCAAACGCCCCTTTGCCCACTCTCCCCAAGATTCAGATTGAGCAAGCCAAGTGTCGTTGAATTTCCCCTTTGCTCACTCTCCCCATTATTCAGATGTTTCAAGGAACAGCTTTAGCTGCTAAGGACCATGGCTTATTGAATGAGATATGGATGTATTCTTGTTCTTATTGGAGCGGGTCCACGAGGTTTCTTGCAGCGTTAAAGAAGGTGCTGATTCCCGCAGTGAAGAGCGACTGACGTTACCAACTAGTTGATCGATAGGATACACGTTATTCTGAATAAAGGGGTGAGTGGGAAAAAGGACTTCTTGCAGCCCTTTTTTAGAGGAGCGAGCAGTCCCGTACGATTGTTGGAGCAAACTAAAAGTTGAGAGTCGCTTGCAAATGGCCTGGGCAGTCTGGACATGCTCTTCTATGCGAGAGCGAGGATTTTGACAACATATATGATAATGATTATCATTTCTAGCAAACAGGTGAAGTTCGTCAAAAACAGAATTGGAATGCGAAGTGGTTGCCTTGGTGACGGCTGCCGTATCATCAGACGCCAGAAATATGCTGGCATAGTGGGACGGATATTTAGCTCCATCGCATCGAAAAGAGAGGGCATTGGGTGCTGGACTACTTGCGCGCATGGGAGGATTATGCCGTTAGGCTGTCCAAGCAGACGCAGCATTCTAACGGACAGGGCTGCCCATTCAGTTGGCAGCGTTCAATCGGCGCTAATTTGGCTTGTGTTGCAGCTGTAAAGGGATTACAATCAAGGGAGTCTGGCAAATGTGCTAGGGCTCTTCTTTTTTTGCCATCGTTTCTGGGATGGGGAAGAGGGGTAATGAGCTTCATATAACAAACGCTTTGCAGCTGCTTCGGCGGAAGGAAAGGAACGCGCTATGTTTACGATTTTACTCGCAATTTTCACCATCCAAATCGTCTACGTTTCATTTTTCACTTTGCGGATGATTCTCACTTTAAAGGGGCAGCGGTATTTGGCCGCAGCGCTCAGTACGGTCGAGATTATCATCTACGTGCTCGGCTTGAATATGGTGTTAAAATATTTGGATGAACCGATTAGCCTCATCGTCTATGCGGCCGGCTACGGTATCGGGGTGTTGGTCGGATCGTGGATTGAGGACAAAATCGCCCTTGGGTATGTCGTTCTCAAGGTCATTGTGAACAATCCGGAAAGCGATCTTCCGAACCATCTGCGCGACCATGGATACGGCGTGACGACATGGATCGGCAGCGGGCGGGACGGACACCGTCTTATGCTGGAGGTGCTCTCCCGGCGGAAGAACCGGAATAAGCTGTATGCCTCGATATTGGATATCGAACCGAAAGCTTTTATCGTAACATCAGAGCCGAGCCATCTGCACGGTGGATTCTGGACAAAGGTGACGCGGCGTTAATGCTGCAGCCTTTGTCTTTTTTTATACAGACGTGACTATATGCAGCCAAGTTCCTACCAGCACAACCAATCTCACTATCCATCTAGGTAAGCACACCTATCTCATCACCAACCTATTCCTCACCATCATCTAATGGATCAACGCATCTCAGCATCATCTATTAGATCAACCCATCACAGTATCATCATCCATTGGAAATAGTACAGTAGTTTTACTGGTATGAGTCCGAATGACGTCTATTGATTGGAAAACATCCAGTCAAATGGACTTTTTCTTGCTTCAAAGCTAACTATCGGGTAAATCCACTGCATAGAATCCAACCAAACGTCGATTAACGTCCTTTGACATCAATTTGGTTGGAAAATTTCCAATGGATACGCTTCGAGGAATCGAAAGTGAAATGGAAGGTACGAATGGTCTTACGACTGGTGGGGAGCATCTAAAGTGACAAGGAATGTGCAATGAGCAACGTCAGGCGGGACGCATCCAATGGACTTGATAAGCTCGATAATATCCAAATTGTCTAATGGCCAATAGACACGATTCCATTAACTGCGTTTTGTGGATTGTATTCAAAAGAACAACGTCGAAAAGGCTATAACAGATATCCTTGACTCGACCTTCGATCGCTGATAAAGTTGGAGAGTTGGTTTTCACATATACATATTGCCCTTGTATAGGTTCGTGAATAAGGCGCGGACGTTTCTACAAAGCTACCCGTAAAGAGCTTGGCTACAAGGAGAGCATGTTGGAGGATAAATGAGCTTGGCGATTTGCCTTCAACGGGACGAGTTCATGCGTGGCACGAAGCGCAGCGGACCCCGGATATCTCCAGTTGATGTACAGTACAAGCTTTGGACTTTGCGGACAGCAAGGCGCCAGAGCTTTTTTTTTTTGACCCATTAAGAAGTTCTCTGAAGCGCTAAAGTGAAAACGAAACCATCCCTTATGGCGATAAAAACGGCAAACACCAATTCTGCTCTAAATAAAATAACGTGCAAGCAATCATCAGGAGGCGCATCCATGAAATCTTTTTTTCAATTTGCGGAGCGGGGAACGACCTATCGCAAAGAAATTATTGCGGGTTTGACGACCTTTCTCTCCATGGCCTACATACTGGTCGTCAATCCCATCATTTTAAGTGAAGCCGGCATGGACCGCGGCGCCGTATTTACCGCGACGACGCTGACGGCGATTATCGGAACGCTGCTCATGGGGGTGCTGTCCAATTACCCGATTGGCGTCGCCTCGAGCATGGGTCTCAACTCCTTCTTTACGTACTCGGTCGTCATCGGCATGGGCATATCGTGGCAGACGGCGTTGACCGGCGTATTCGTATCGAGCATTTTATTTATTATTTTGAGTCTAATTAAAGTTCGTGAGAAGATTATTGCCATCATTCCAGAAGACTTGAAATTCGCGATTGCGAGCGGAATTGGCTTCTTTGTTGCTTTTATGGGCTTGAAGAATGCGGGCATTATTGTCAAGAGCGACGCCACGTTCGTCACGCTCGGCGATTTTCGTTCCGGGCCGACGCTTCTGGCAGCATTTGGCTTCATTGTGACAGTTATTCTGCTCGTGCGTCATGTGCGTGGGGCCATCTTCTATGGCATGATTATATCGACGGTTGTCGGCATGATTTCGGGATTGGTTCCATTGCCGACAAGCATCTTGGGCACGATTCCGAGTCTGTCGCCTACGTTCGGCGCTGCGTTCATGCATCTTGATAAAATGTTTACCCCAGAATTGCTGGCGGTGGTGTTTACTTTCTTATTCGTCGGATTTTTCGATACAGCAGGCACGCTCATTGCAATTGCAAGCCAAGCAGGCTTGATGAAGGACAACCAGATTCCGAATGCGGGCCGGGCACTCTTGGCTGACTCTTCCGCCTCTTTCGTCGGTTCCGTCCTTGGTACGACGACGACGGCATCGTTTATTGAATCGTCGGCAGGTATTGCCGCAGGCGGGCGGACAGGCTTCACTTCCGTTGTCATATCTTTGTTATTTGCATTGGCGTTGTTCTTCTCGCCGCTTCTGTCTGTCGTGACGACCGAAGTCACAGCTCCTGCCCTCATTGTAGTCGGCGCGATGATGTCTTCGCAGGTGCGTTTTGTCAAATGGGAGAAGCTTGAGGTAGCCATCCCGGCCTTCATTACGATCGTAGCCATGCCGTTCACTTATGGAGTCGCGACTGGCATTGCGCTCGGCTTCATTTTGTATACGGTCATTAAAATGGCAAAAGGCGAGTTCCGCGAAGTACATCCGATTATGTACGTATTGACCGTACTGTTCATTGCCTACATTGGATATATCGCTTGATTGGTTCTCGCAAGACAATGACCGCCCTTCATCAGAGGGGCGGTCATTGTGTTTACGCTTGCTTGGACAGCAACCGAATCGGCATCCTTACGTGAACTGCTCCGCCTCCGTCGACTGCGCATAGGCCGTCGTGGACGAGGTGCCGCCCGAGATTGCCTGGGTCACTTCGTCGAAGTAGCCCGTGCCGACCTCGCGCTGATGCTTCACCGCTTCGTAGCCGAGCGGTTCCAAGGCGAATTCGGCCTGCTGCAGCTCCGAGTAAGCGGCCATGCCGCGCTCCTTGTAGCCCCGCGCCAGCTCGAACATGCTGTAATTGAGCGCATGGAAGCCGGCCAGCGTCACGAACTGGAACTTGTAGCCCATCCGTCCAAGCTCGTGTTGGAAGCTGGCGATCGCCTTGTCGTCCAGCTTCTTCTTCCAGTTGAAGGACGGCGAGCAATTGTAAGCCAGCAGCTTGCCGGGATACTTGGCATGAATCGCTTCGGCGAAGCGCCGAGCTTCATCCATGTCCGGCTCGGATGTCTCGCACCAGACGAGGTCCGCATAAGGCGCATAGGCAAGTCCGCGCGCGATCGCCTGATCAAGTCCAGCGCGCGTATAATAGAAGCCTTCCGGCGAGCGCTGCCCCGTCAGGAACGGGCGGTCATATGGATCGGCGTCGCTTGTAATCAACTGGGCGGCGTTGGCGTCGGTGCGGGCGATGATAAGCGTGCCGGTGCCCATGACGTCGGCGGCCAAGCGGGCGGCAATCAAGTGGCGGACGGCCTGCTGCGTTGGCAGGAGCACTTTGCCGCCGAGGTGTCCGCACTTTTTCTCCGAAGACAATTGGTCTTCGAAATGGACGCCTGCTGCGCCCGCTTCAATCATTGCCTTCATCAGCTCGAATACGTTCAGCGTCCCGCCGAAGCCTGCCTCGGCATCGGCCACGATCGGGGCGAAGAAGTAGGTGCCGCCCTTCCCCTCCGCGTGCTGAATCTGATCGGCCCGCTGCAGGGCCTGATTAATCCGCTTCACGACCTGCGGTACACTGTTCGCCGGATACAGGCTCTGGTCGGGATACATGTGTCCCGACAGGTTCGCATCCGCAGCCACCTGCCAGCCGCTCAAGTAAATGGCCTGCAGCCCGGCCTTAACTTGCTGTACGGCTTGGTTGCCGGTCAAGGCGCCGAGCGCGTGCACGTAATCTTCGGTATGCAGCAGCTCCCACAGCCGTTCCGCCCCCATCTGCGCCAGCGTATGCGTCACCTGCACAGAGCCGCGCAGCCGAATGACTTCTTCCGCCGAATAAGAGCGGGTAATGCCTTTCCAGCGCTCACTTTTCCATCTTGTCTCCAATTGTTGAATCGCATGTCTCTCCGTCACAGCAGCCATCTCCTCACATTCAATGATTTCATCCCAACAATTCATAGCCCGTCACCGTCAAAAACTCGCTGCACGACTCTTCGCTCACCAAATCCGTAAACAACCGCTTTGCTTCCGCAAACCTGCGGCTTGTGAATGCTTCCTTGCCGAGCTGAGCTTCAATCGCGGTCAATTCTTCCTCCGTCAGCTTCAGGACAAGCTCGAGCGTAATGTCGGTGCCGTCCGCCAGACGTCCTTCCGGATGGCGAATCCATTGCCATACCTGCGTTCGGGAGATTTCGGCTGTGGCCGCGTCCTCCATCAGGTTGAAGATTGGCACGGCGCCGTAACCCCGCAGCCACGCTTCGATATATTGCAGGCCGACGCTGATGTTCGTCCGCAGTCCCTGTTCGGTTATCGTCCCCTCCGGGATGGCCAGCAGATCCTCCGTCGTCGCATGCACGTCTTCGCGCTTGTTATCCAATTGATTCGGACCCTCCATCCGCTCGTCGAACACTTCCATCGCAATCGGCACGAGCCCCGGGTGGGCCACCCATGTGCCGTCGTGGCCGTCGTTCGCTTCACGCAGCTTGTCGGCGCGCACCTGCTCCATCGCCTTCGCATTGGCGGCGGCATCGTGCCGGATCGGAATCTGGGCCGCCATGCCGCCCATGGCATGGGCGGCGCGCTTGTGGCACGTACGGATGACGTGCTGCGTATACGCCCGCATGAACGGCACCGTCATCGTCACTTGGGACCGATCGGGGAGCAGCGCGTGCCGATGGCGGTTCAGCCGCTTGATGAAGCTGAAGATGTAGTCCCACCGGCCGCAGTTTAAGCCGGCGCTGTGCTCCCGCAGCTCGTATAGAATTTCGTCGGCTTCAAAGGTGGCGAGTATCGTTTCAATGAGAACCGTCGCTTTGATCGTCCCTTGTGGGATGCCAAGCTCTTGTTGGGCGAACACGAACACATCGTTCCACAGTCGTGCTTCAAGGTGAGATTCCAGCTTCGGCAGGTAGAAATAAGGGCCAGAACCATTCTGGATGAGGGCTTGCGCGTTATGGTAGAAGTAAAGGCCGAAGTCGACGAGGCTGCCGGAGATGTTCTCTCCGCCGATGCGGATGTGCTTCTCCTCTAGGTGCCATCCGCGAGGCCGGATAAGCAGGTAAGCCGTCCGTTCGTTCAGGCGGTATGATTTGCCCTCCGGGCTCGTGTAAGAAATGGTGCGCTGGATAGCGTCGCGCATGTTCATCTGTCCGCGGATGGTGTTCTCCCACGTTGGGGAATTGGCGTCTTCGAAGTCGGCCATGAAGCCCTTGGCGCCGGAGTTAAGCGCATTGATGACCATCTTCGCGTCTCCAGAAGGACCGGTAATCTCCACCCGCCGATCCTGCAGGTCGGCAGGCACGGGCGCGACCGTCCAGTCACTGTCCCGGATCTGCGTCGTCTCCGGCAAGAAATCGGGCAGTTCGCCTGCATCCAGCCGGCGCTGCCGTTCGGCGCGGATTGTGAGCAGAGCGCGTCGGCGCGGATTGAATTGCTCGTGCAGCTTCTCGAGGAAAGCGAGTGCTTCCGGCGTCAAAATATCCGCGAACGATTCCGGCATAGGACCAAGTACGGCAATTTCCTTGCAATTGTGTGAGGACGTTCTTGTCATGATTGGTTACCTCCCTCTGCTGAAGTTTGGGCTCAAATAGACGGATTGCAAAATGTTCGCAATCGAATCTTGCTCATCGAATGCATAGTCCAAGCTGCCGCTGCCGTTGCAGCGTAAGCAAGGTGTATAGCCGTGCCCCTGGCACGTGCGGCATTCGCCAGTTTCCTCCTGACTCCCTGTGCCGTCGCATTTCAAGCATTCCATTTCCCCGTTGCCATGGCAGTAGTAGCAGTCCATTTCAATCGCCTCCTGATAATAGTGGATTACTGTTATAATACAGTTTTCTAAATCACTAATCTGTATTATAACAGGACTTCGAAAAATGAAAAGCCCCTTTTTATTAAAATTTTCCATCCACTTGCTCGCCATCCTACTGGAGCAACATGTTTTATCCATGCCGATAAAATCTTTTCAATTGCGCATAATGAAAGAGGGGAAGGCTTACTGCAGCGGACACTGGCGCAGTTTTTTGCAGTTTTTGTTTCATAAGTCCAAGCTCGGTTTATTTATAAGTTATGCTTATGTTTGCTTGTGAAAATAAGATTTTGCGTTCTAACGCAGGCGGCTGAAACAAGCATAAACATTTACATATAGAAAAAGTTATGAAATAATAAACATAATAGTTTCAGTACGTGAAACAACGTTCTATTAGTTAATTTTATAAAAGAGGTGAACGGTGCATGATTGAGTTTCAACACGTGAAAAAGGTTTACGACGACGGCTTCCAAGCCTTGAAAGAGATTAACCTTGAGTTCAAGAAAGGCGAACTCACCGTTCTTATCGGTCCAAGCGGATGCGGTAAGTCTACGACTATGAAAATGATTAATCGCTTAATGACCCCTTCAAGCGGTAAAATCCTCATCAACGGCAAAAATGTGTCCGAGCAGAACCCAGTCGAGCTTCGGCGCAATATCGGATACGTTATTCAGAACATCGGTTTGTTTCCTCATATGACTATTGGCAAGAACGTTGCCGTAGTGCCGCACTTGAAAAAATGGGATAAAGCTGCAATCGATAAACGCGTAGATGAATTGCTGCGATTAGTTAATTTGGATCCGGAGGTATACCGCGATCGCTATCCATCAGAGCTGAGCGGCGGACAGCAGCAGCGCATTGGCGTAGCCCGTGCCTTCGCCGCCGACCCGGACGTCATCCTGATGGATGAACCGTTCAGCGCACTAGACCCGATTAGCCGTGAACAGCTGCAGGATGAGTTGATTCGACTCCAGGAAGAACTGAATAAGACGATTGTGTTCGTGACGCATGACATGGACGAAGCGATCAAAATTGCGGACACGATCGTGCTGATGAAAGACGGGGAAGTGATCCAGACCGGCTCACCGGAACGAATTCTCCGCCATCCTGCGAACGACTTCGTGCGCACCTTTATCGGCCAGAAGCGAATGGATAGCGAAACTAGCATCGACATACCGATCGTCGATGAAGTTACGGTGCCTAATCCGGTAACGATTTTCCCGAGCCGGGGTCTGGCGGAAGCGATCAAAATGATGGAACGGCGCAAGGTTGACTCGCTGTTTATCGTGGATCGGCAACATAAGCTGCAGGGTATCGTATCCATCTACAACGTATTGGATCAATACGGTGAAGAGAACAAGACGGTGAAAGACGTCATGAAGCCGATCGGATATTTGGTGCGTCCCGGAACACCGCTGCCTGATGCGGTGAAGATGATGAGCGAGCATCGCTTGACCAACCTGGCTATCGTCGATGATACGGGCAAGTTCGTAGGGCTTATTACTCGGGGGAGTGTCGTCAAGCACTTGTCGGAAGTGTATCCGTCCATTGTAGACAGCTTAGCGAATACGTTCGGAGAGGAGGCTTAACGAATGAATGCATTCTTGTCATTTGTGCAGGAGCGAGGTGCAGACATTGCCGTTGCCTTGCGGGATCATCTGACGATATCGGCAGCAGCTGTATTGCTCGGATGTCTGGTAGCGATACCGCTTGGAATCGCGCTTGTTTATAACCGTTTCAACTGGTTGAACAGCATTGTATTCTTCTTGGCGAATCTGCTGCAGACCGTGCCGAGCCTAGCTTTGCTTGCCATTCTCATCCCGCTGATGGGCATTGGCATGAAGCCGGCTATCATCGCGTTGTTCCTGTATTCCATTATGCCGATATTGCGCAACACGTACGACGGCTTTGATTCGGTCGATCGCGGCGTGCTGGAGTCGGCGCGGGGAATGGGGTACGGCACGCTTCAACGCATCATTCGCATCCAACTTCCGCTGGCGCTGCCGTATATTATGTCTGGCATCCGCGTCACTAGCGTCTATATTATCAGTTGGGCTACGCTTGCAGCGCTGATTGGCGCTGGCGGCCTCGGACAGCTTATCGTGTCAGGGCTGGGCGTAAACAAGCCGGAATTGATCATTACAGGCGCTTTAGGAGCAATTGTGCTGGCGTTCTTGATCGATGGTCTGCTCGGATGGTTGGAAAGAGTACTGACACGCCGTTTCGGACGGACGAGCAGCATTACGGCATAATGCCGTACGCAAACGGGGTGTACAGTCGGTGTAGCGAATGGATCGGCTTAGTAGAGGAGGATACGGTATGAAACATTGGAAATGGCCTGCTGGCATGACCGCTGTCATGCTGGCGTTAATGATACTTCTGTCTTCGTGCGGCGTTGACAATCGCATTGTCATCGGTACCCAGACTTTCTCGGAAACGAAGATTTTGGCAGAGATGTATAAGGCGTTGATAGAGGATCGTACAGATTTGAAAGCAAAGGTGTTGCCCGATCTGGCGGCAAGTCCAGTCGTCATTAATGCGATGAAGAAAAATGAATTGCAGATGGCGACGCTTTATACTGGTGAAATCTTTAATAATCACTTTCCAGTAAAAGATACGAAGGACCGCGAAGAAGTGCTCAAGCAAGCAAAAGAAGGCTTCGATCAATATTTCGATTTCAAATGGTACGACCCGCTAGGCTTTGAAAATACGTACGCCTTCACCATCAGCGAAGATTTGGCCAAGGATAAGGGTTATCAATCGATTTCGGATGTGGCCAAGGATGCGGCCAAGCTTCGCCTAGGCGTCGATACGACCTGGCTGGAGCGCGATACGGACGGATACAGAGGTTTTCAGAACACTTACGGCTTCAAATTCGGACAGGAATTTCCGATGGAATTAAGTCTCGTCTACGCGGCGGTGGCGAACAAGCAGGTTGATATCGTGCTGGCTTACTCCACCGATTCCCGGCTGAAAGCATTTAATTTGACGACGATTAAAGATGATAAGCAATTTTTTCCTCCGTATGACGCATCTACGGTCGTACGCAAGGATGTGCTTGAGAAATATCCGGAATTGGACGATGTCATCGGACTGCTTATCGGCAAGTTCGATGAGAAGACGATGATAGATCTGAATTATCAAGTAGATATTGAGAAGAAGAGCGAACGTGAAGTGGCTGTCAATTATTTGAAAGAAACCGGTCTGCTCGAGAAGTAACGAAAGGAGGCGCAACATGGGTGATTATCAATGGACCATCGCGGATTTGCTGTCTTATATGGGACGGAATTCGGATTTATTGTGGGAGTATTTTGTTACACACGTCATTATGGTGCTGGCGGGGGTAGGATTGGCATTTGTCATCGGTGTTCCGCTGGGCGTGCTATGTTCCCGTAACGAGAAGCTGGCCAAGATCATTCTTGCCGTAACCAGCACGCTGCAAGTCATTCCGAGCTTGGCTCTGCTCGTCTTGCTAATGCTGGCGTTCGGCCTCGGCACGACGACGGTCGTGGTTGGATTGCTTCTGTATTCACTCAATCCGATTGTCAGAAATACGTATGTCGGCTTGAAGCAGGTCAATCCAAGCTATGTGGAGGCCGGACGTGGTGTTGGCATGAGCTCGATGCAGCTATTGTTTAAAGTTCGGTTCCCGCTTGCGCTCACCTATATGCTGACGGGATTGCGCATTGCTGCGGTCATCGCGATCGGGGTAGCGACGATAGCTCCGCTTGTCGGCGGCGACGGGTTGGGCCGGGAGATATATTCCGGACTGAACGGGCAGAACCCGCTGCGCATCTATGCCGGCGCCATTCCGGCGGCACTGCTCGCCATTGTCGCGGATCTTGTGCTAGGCGCGCTGCAGCGCAGGCTGAATTTGTCCGAGCGCAAGTCAAGCAGGAATGGATCAAAGAAAGAACCGTCCGCATCACCGACGGTATAATTGCAAAAAATGCGGGACACCGCAGAGCCGAAAGTTGATTGTGTAAATTGACTTTCGGCTTTTTTTGCTCTTTTCATATGTCAATATTGACACTATAACGAGAGGGGAGTAAACTTTAAAAGCAAGACGTTTCATGTCAGTTCTTACATTAATTACTGTAATGTATCTTTTATTTTATAGACAGAAAGTAGTGATGGATGGAATGGGTGAAGGAGAAAAGACCATATCGAATAGAACCTTCTGGAGTATTATGTTTGCTATATTCTTCGGCAACTTTTTGGCGGTATTAAGCACGAATACGATTAATATCGCACTTCCCGTCTTAATGAAGCATTTCCACACCGACCTGCTTACGATTCAATGGGTACTAACCGGCTTTATGCTGGCTACAGGGATCATTGCGCCTGCAGTAGCTTATTTCGGCAACCGATTCAGCACGAAACGGCTTTATCTTGTTGCATTGGGCGGCTTTGTCATTTGCTCCGTGCTGTGCGCACTATCCTGGAGCGAGGGCAGCCTAATTGTGTTCCGCGTCTTGCAGGGCGCCTTCAGCGGCATTATTATGCCGACGACGATGACGATTGTATATCAGGTGATCCCGAAGGAACGCCAAGCGTTGGGGATCAGTCTGTGGAGCTTGTCCGCCATGGTCGCACCTGCTGTCGGACCGACATTGGCTGGTTGGATCGTTCATGTGGGCGATTGGCATTGGCTGTTCTGGATTAACGTGCCGATTGGACTTATCGCGATGGTGGCGGTCGTCCGCTTTATTCCGATGTACCGCATTAGCGAGAAGGCGTGGTTTGACCGTATCGGCTTTGTGAGTGTCATGCTAGGCAGCTTGTCCTTGCTGCTTGCGTTCGGGAATGGAGCGCGTTGGGGATGGACTTCATGGCAGACGCTTGGTCTGATCGGTGTGGGTATCGTAATCATTGCGCTCTTTGTCCGCCGTTCCCTGAAGATGGAGCAGCCGCTGCTGGACTTCCGGGTATTCCGTCATATGCGGTATACATTCAGCATGCTGCTCGTGTCCATCTTAACGATTAGCTTATATGCAGGGGCTTTGCTGACACCGCTCTTTTTGCAAAATGTTCAGGGGGCTTCGACGCTTACTTCAGGTCTCGTGCTGCTTCCAGCCTCTGCCCTGATGGCTATTATCATTCCGTTCACTGGGCGCTGGTACGATCGCTTTGGTCCAGTCAAGCTCATTTTCGTCGGACTGTTGCTTATGGCATTCGCTACGTATGAGATGAGCCGCCTGCATGTCGACACGCCTCATGGGTACATTACGTTCTGGATGGCCGTGCGCAACGTGGGCATCGCGCTTGCGAATACGCCAGCGATGAATGCGGGGATGTCAGCCATTCCGCGGGAATTGTCCGGTTATGGCTCCTCCATTAACAGTTGGCTGCGGCAGGGGTTGGCCTCCCTATCCATCGGTCTGTTCAGCTCGCTGCTAGCGGCACGGACCATCACCCATCTGGCCGAATTGAAAGGGAGTATTTCGGATCCGGTGCTGCTGCAAAATGCAGCGTTCACGTTAAGCATTAACGATATTAACTTTATTAGCGTCATTATGACATTACTCGGTTTGCCGCTAGTATATTTTCTCGGCAGAACGCCGAACCGCAACCACCCGATGGAGCTGCAGAAGTCCGCTTCTTCGGTGAGTGCTTCCTCCTGAGCCGGCCATTACGGTCGGCTTTCTATTTAACTTCGCCTTGGGCTCATTACTTGCTCTTTTCGGAGAAGGTATGTCAGTCCGTCCATTGCTTCAATCTCCCTTTCATTCAGAATGTCAGCCTTCCTTCCTTTTCAAACGAGGATATGTTCGTTGACTTCCGTATAATGGTCCTTAGCTCCATTCTCCCATACAGTCAGGATGGTTAACGACAGGGATAAGGCACATGGCCTTTTGTATACATACCATGGCATGAAGCGGCTGATCATGATGGCAGGAACAAGAGTCGTCATGGGGCGTACCATTTCCTGATTGAAGTGAGCTGGGGCCGACAAAGGGAGTGCCATTTCCTGATTGAAGTGAGCTGGGGCTGAATAGGGGATGCCGTTTCCTGATGGAAGTGAGCTGGGGCCGACAAAGGGAGTGCCATTTCCTGATGGCAGTAAGCGAGGGCCGACGTAGGAAATGCCGCTTCCTGATGGTAGTAAGCTAGGGAATGCCACTTTCTGATGGAAAGGGAGAATGGAACTAAGGGGAGAATGAAGCGAAGCTCCGTCAGTCTGAACTTGCCACAGCACAGCGCGGAACATCCGTTCATGATGATGAGACCATGTCTTTCTATTTTACAGATGATATGCTCCTCTTAATGTGGACGCCCATCTTTGGAAGGCTTCGATAGAGGTTTTCTCAATAAGCATATGAAAATGGTTGAAAGCGTTGTACAATGGGGTGGAATAACAGATTCCATGGAATGGAAGTTTGATGAACTGCCTGTATTCATGCGCACGAACAACCGAGATGGAGGAATGAACATGACGGCCGAGAGCATTTGCAAGTCCCTTCGATTTCGCAAAGATGGTACCTTTACGATCGTACAATTTTCGGATGTGGAATGCAGACAATGGGAGGAACATGACCCGGCGCACGATGTGATGCGGCAGGTGTTGGAATTGGAGCAGCCAGACCTTGTCGTATTTGCCGGAGATGTTATCGCTAGCGCAAGCACGACCGACGAATATCAAGCGTTCGCCAATGCGGTGCGCCCAGTCGAAGATGCGGGGATTCCTTGGTTCGCGGTATATGGCAATCATGATACGGAGGCGACGGTGACTAGGGAGCAGCTTCATGCGTATCAGATGACATTTGCCCATTCCATTGCCGTACCTGACCCGGAAGGAATCAGCGGCAGCGGCAATGCGGTCTTCCCAGTGCTGGCTGCGGACGGCAAGCTTGGGGCCGTCATTTATGCGCTGGACAGCCACAGCTATTCACCGTTGTCGCCGCGCGTCGGCGGCTACGATTGGCTGAAGGCGGACCAGATTGCATGGTACCGTCAGCAGTCGGCGCAGTATGCGAAAGAGTACGGCGGCGATACGCCGGTGCCTGCCGTTGCGTTCTTCCATATTCCTCTGATGGAATACCATCAATTATGGGCCCTTGAAACGTGTTGCGGACAACGGGGAGAGCCCATCTGTTCGCCGCCGCTCAATAGCGGAATGTTCCAGGCGATGGTGGAGCAAGGAGATGTGATGGGCACCTTTGTCGGCCATGACCACGCGAATGATTTCATCGGCGATCTGCATGGCATCAAGCTGGCCTATGGGCGCACGACGCGTGCTGCTTACACGGGAGTGCCGTTCGAGCCTGGCGCGCGCATCGTGCGCCTGTATGCCCGAGAGCGCCGCTTCGACTCGTGGATTCGCTTGAAGAGCGGCGCGGTCATTATGGAGCAGCCCAAGCATCAGCCGGAGCACATCTGATGCGTTGATGCGGCTGCGATGCGCCGGCGCTATTTACCGAACAGGCGCTCGTTCGTGTTAGGCGTCGAGCCGGCCAGCCGCTTCGTGAAGGTGGCGCGCCAACTGGCGGACAGCGCTTCGACGTCTAAGAGGCGGCGAATGCCTTCCTCGCCGTCCCGGCGGTGGTGCATGACCTCGTTCGCATATTGAATCGATACGGCAGCGGGGTCATGCTTCATCCGCTCCAGCGTTCCGCTAGGATGAACGAGGCCAGGCGTAAGCACGCGGAAATAAAGTCCTGTGTAGCCCGTCTCCTGCATCCACAGCGGAACCTCTGGCATCTTATAGCGGGCTGCCAACTTGAAGCAAGGCTGGCGCGGCTGGGTCACCTGCACGATCGCCTCGCCGATGTGAAAGATGTCACCGATATGGACATCCTGTTCAATCAGGCCTTCCGTCGTGAGATTTTCGCCGAACGCCGCCACCGGAAGTTCGCGCTGCCATCTTGCTTCCCAGTAAGCATAGTGCTCTTGCGCATAGACGCAGACTGCTTTATCTGGTCCTCCGTGATGCTTCGTGTCGGCTTGGCCATCGCCGTCGAACCCGAGCGGGTGAAGATACGTCGGTTCGGATACCGGCAGCTTCACCATACCCGACAGGACCGGCTTTCCGTTGTGTTCCAAGCAATCATGCGGCAGGGCGACGTTTAATGATTTTATTTTGATGTCCAAGTTATCTACCTCCAAAATGTTTCCTTTTAGATTGTACGTTTAGAGGATTTAATTCCTGCGTGAAGAATACAATGAAGTGCATGCCCAAAGCGTTAATGCAACAGGGGGCTATTAGCAGTATAGTGCATTTAGACGAATCTTAATAGACTGACAGGGTGATGAACATGTCACATGACGTGAGGCGCGACAAAGGCCCCTCTCGCACAACGAACGATGTCATCGTTTTTCATTCGGAACAAGAGCTGGAGGCTCATCTGCCTTGTAAAATGTACAAATTGGATCAATCGACCGGAAGCATCTGGGATCATACGCACGATTACATACAGATTTGGTATGTGCTGAAAGGTGAATTCAAGCATACGATCAATCACCGAACGTATAATATGGTCAAAGGCAATTTGTTTGTCATTCCGCCGTTTGCCGTGCATCGCGTCGAAATGATCCCTGGTCAGGATATGGAAGTCATCGGCTGCGAGTTTCTGCCTCATTTTATTAACGAGCGTTTTGAGAAGGCGGATTGGAGCAAGGATTGCTTTGATTTCTCCTATTTGGAGCAGTTTCTTATCGACGAGGAGCAGATTACGCCGAAGGTGGTGCTCACAGGCGAGGCAGATATGGAGGTCAGCCGTCTGCTTGAGGAGATGCTGGCGGAGTATCGTCAATCGAAGCGTTATTTCGAACTGGTCTTAAAAGCCAACCTCTTGAAGCTGCTGTCCGTCATTATCCGCGAGTACACGAAATTGGCCGACAAACCGAGTGAGGAAGACGATCGCGTGGAGAAATACCGCGATTTGATGACCTCAGTGACGGAGTATATTCATGTGCATTTTGCGGAAGAGCTGCGGCTCGAGCGTTTGTGCCGGCAGTTTAGTTTGTCGAAGACGTATTTTTGCTACTTGTTCAAGCGGTTTACAGGCAAAACCTTTAACGATTATTTGATTGATTTGCGTGTACGCAAGGCAGCGGAATGGCTCGTGGAAACTGACATGTCCGTGACGGAAATCTGCTTCGGCGTCGGCTTCAATGATTTGGCGTATTTCTCGCGCATGTTCAAGCGGCATACTGGCGTATCTCCTTCGCAATACAAGAAGAAGGCGCCGCCGATTAACGGTTTGAGCCAACCGTAGGAAGTGTTTCTGCCATACATGGAGAGGCAATCACTTGACGCAACATATAATTATTTAGTATGATTGGGATATTATTCAATTAAGGGGAGAACTTGATGTTGGTGTGCGTTCTTAACTAATCAAATTCCATATCGAGGTTAAGTTGACGATTAAAATGCAGCGTTATAGCTGACGTTTATTTTCTTATACCGTTAACGAGCCTCTGGATTTAGTTAAGAACAGCGGATATCATCCAACGCCCGAGATCTAGCCTCTATACGAGCCGACTCCGTGCTGTTTTTCAGCACGTTTTTTTGTTTATAGTCTTGTAACGGTACGTCCTTAGCAGGACAGCTATACCGTTACGGCTTGTCGGTACGTATACCTGAGGCAGGTATAACGAAAGGCAGAGAATGCGATCTACGCATTTCTTCTGCCTTTTTTTTATTTTTTTACTAAACTCTAAAGGAGCTAAAACAATGAATAACAAAATGCTGCAGCGTTTGGAGTACGACAGAGTCAAAGAGCGCGTCATGGAAAATGCCGTCTCCTATTTGGGCAGACAGCACGTCGAGAAGATGGAGCCTATGACGGATTTGAACGCAATACGCAAGGCGCTTGACGAAACCGCGGAAGCGCACACCCTTCTCATGCAGGGGGCCAGCGTGCCGCTGCCATCTTTGCAAGGAATCGAGCCGGTGCGGTCTCTGCTCGGGACTGGATATATGTTCAACGAATCGGATTTTACGCATACCCTTTTGTTTTTGCGAAGCTGTGCCCAGCTTAGAAGGTATATGATCGCCAAAAGCGAGATTGCTCCGACGGTGAGCGGCTATGCGGCATCCATGCATGATTTGGATAAGCTGAGATCCGAAATCGAACGTTGCATTCACAATGGACGGGTCGCTGATGAGGCAAGCAAGGACTTAAGCAAAATCCGGAAGAAGCTTGCCGCCGTTGAAAATCGCATCAAGTCCAAAATCGAAGCTTTAATGAGCAGATACCGCACGCTGCTGCAGGAGAATCTGGTCAGCATGCGTGGAGGACGTTATGTGCTCCCGATTAAGAAAGAGTTCCGCAAGCAATTCAAAGGCAACTCGCTGGACGAATCGGCGAGCGGTCAGACCGTATACATGGAACCGGCTGAAATTGCGCATATGCAGCATGAGCAGGCGGGATTGCGAGCGGACGAAGCGAGAGAAGAGGCGAAAGTGCTTAGCGAATTGACCGACCTCATGGAGCAGCATGCCCGTGAACTGAATTCGAATGTGGAGACGGTCGGGACGTATGATTACTTGTTCGCCAAAGCAAAATACGGTCTTGCCATCGGCGGACGCAACGTGGGACTGAACATTGAAGGGGTTGTCGACATTCGCGGAGGCAAGCATCCGCTGCTTGGCCGCGACACCGTTCCGCTCACATTCCGCATTGGACGCGGGTACCGAACGCTGATAATTACCGGGCCGAATACTGGCGGGAAGACAGTTGCTTTGAAGACGGTTGGACTGCTCACGCTGATGGCTCAATCCGGTCTGCTGGTACCGGTAGAGGAACGAAGCACCTTTGCGGTATTCAAGCATGTGGCGGCAGACATCGGAGACGGACAGAGCATTGAGCAATCGCTCAGCACCTTTTCCGCGCACATTAAAAATATAATAGACATGCTGAGCTATGCTGATGATTCAACGCTTATCCTCATCGACGAAATGGCGTCCGGGACCGATCCGGGCGAAGGCGTCGCGCTGTCGATAGCAATATTGGAAGAATTGCATCGCAGAGGGACTACTGTAATGGTGACGACGCACTTCAATGAAATTAAAAATTATGCGGCGCTTGCCCCGGGATTCGAAAATGCCCGCATGGAGTTCGATTCCGCTACGCTGCAGCCGCTCTATCAGCTTCGCATCGGGGAAGCGGGACATAGCTACGCGTTCCTCATCGCGCAGAAGCTGGGCATCTCTCCCGCTATTATTGCCCGATCGGAGGAAATTACGGCAGGCAGGAAGGAGCTTGGAGCTGCCTCATTGCCGCTTGGGAACGGCGTGGCCGCAGGCGAAGGCAAGCCAGCGGAAGCGGCCGGAGCGAAGCCCGATGGTCACAGTTGGCAAGCGAGCCCAGTCCAGCAGTCTCAAGACACGATTGACATGGGAGCATTGCCTATTGCGGAGCGGCCATATGCGGAACCGATGATGGTGGAATTGGCAGAATACCTCGACGGAGTGGCAATCGCGCAGCCTGGTTCCTCAACCTTGATGGCTCAAGCGCCTACTGCCGATGCGCCGGAGGAGCAAGCAGGCGAACCGCCGGTCAGCGTTCCCGTCAACAAGCGCTTCGAAGCCGGCGACAGCGTATATGTTTCTTATCTGAAACGTGAGGGCATCGTCTGTGAAGAAGAGGACACCAAGGGAAATGTCGGTGTGTTCATTGAAAAGCAGCGCATTAAAATCAATAAAAAGCACCTTCAGCATTATTTAGGAGCCGGGACAACGGCAGAGAGCTCGCGGTGAATGCAATTCGAACGGTAGCTGTGTTGCCGTGTTGGAAAATGTACAGCGGAAGGGAGGGATTGATCGGATAAACGCCGTGTAGGCTGTATTCGATCTAATCCAATGGATGAGCCAAGGGGGATACTGTCCACTTTTTAGCCCGAAGAACCGACCCAGGTGTGTGTCAACCAAACAGACCTCCATATCAGAATCATATGAGGAACGAATTATGTAAATATTTTTCGTATATTTTTTTTCGTGGTAGCATAAAGGAAAATCCCGATAACAGAAGGGGGGAAGCCTGATGCTGCGCGTGATGGCATTGGCTCTGTCGATTCTTATGTTCTCGGGATGTGCCGACGATCCAGACAAGAATCGTTCCGGGGCCCAGACTCAAGTAAAACCGAACAATGATCGCAATGCCGGTCCGAAGCATGAGCAGGTGACGGAAACAAGGCTGAACAAGGATCTCGGCGGGAAGGATGTGGAAGCTTTGAACGACGCTTTGCTGGATGCTGCCAAAAAGGGCAAGACGGCAGACGTGAGCCGGCTTATTAAGGATGGGGCCGACGTTAATGCGCAGGACGGCAGCGGCCGGACCCCGGCCATGCTGGCAACGCTCGGCAATTACCCGAAGACGGTCAAGTCGCTCATCGATCACGGCGCTGACATTAATATTCAGGCTCACAACAAGGACAATCCATACTTGTACGCGGGAGCGGAGGGATTGTTCGACATTCTGAAGCTGACGATCGAGGCGGGAGCGGACACGAAGCTGACGAACCGCTTTGGCGGGACGGCGCTCATTCCGGCGGCAGAGCATGCGCATCTTGACGTGATCAAGTACCTGCTGACGGAGTCGGATGTGGGTGTCAACCATGTGAATAATCTCGGCTGGACCGCCTTGATGGAAGCGATCGTGCTTGGCAGCGGCGGGAAGGAGCATCAGCAGGCGGTGAAGCTCCTCATCGAGCATGGAGCAGATGTAAACATTCCGGACAGCAAAGGGGTGACGGCGTTAGCCCATGCGCGTGAACGCGGCTTCACAGAGATTGCCAATATGCTGGAGCAAGCCGGCGGCAAGCTGGAACGATAACCGACAAGGGGGAAATTCATCATGAATGCTTCGACATATTGGCTGACCAATGTCAGATTGGAAACAGGCTTCCATACGGAACAAGGACGGATTTTAGGAACAGAGACTGCTCTCCATCACTTGCGCGTCGAGGAGGGCATTATCGTTGCCATCGATCCTGCAGACCGATTGCCTCAGGATAGCCTGCCGCAGATCGATGCGAATGGACTGCTTATGCTGCCGGCTTTCCGGGAGATGCACATCCATATCGACAAGACCTACTACGGCGGGCCTTGGAAGGCTGTGCAGCCGGCAGCAAGCATCTTCGACCGTCTGGCAGAGGAGCAGGAGCTGCTGCCGAAGCAGTTGGCTACCCTCAAGGAGCGTGCGGCTGCGATGCTGGATCTGATTATCGGTCATGGCGCGACTCATGTTCGCACCCATACGAATGTGGATCCGGTCATCGAGACAAAGAATATGGAGCTTACGCTGGAAGTGCTGGAGGAATATAAGGGCAAGCTGACGGCAGAGACTGTTGCCTTCCCGCAGCATGGGCTTCTGAAGTCCGCTTCCGTCAATCGAGTGAAGGAAGCGATGCGTCTGGGCGCGACTCATGTTGGAGCGGTCGATCCTGCGGTCGTCGATGACAACATCGAGAAGTCGCTTGCGACGCTGATGGACATCGCGGTGGAATTCGACGCGGGCATTGACCTTCACCTCCATGAGCGCAACCAACTGGGCCTATATACGATGAACAAGCTGGCCGATATGACGGAGCAGGCCGATTGGCAGGGACGGGTAACCGTCAGTCATGCGTTCGGCTTCGCGGGCATGGCCCATGCGCAAGGGACGGAATTGGCGGAGCGATTCGCTAAGCTTGGTATTTCTGTTGCCTCAACCGTGCCAATCGGCGCAGTTCACATGCCGATACCGATGCTCCGTGACAAGGGGGTTCGCGTCGAGTTGGGCAACGACAGCATCACCGACCATTGGTCTCCGTTCGGTACGGGGGATATGCTGCAGAAGGCGAAGCTCGTAGCGGAGCTGTATCATTACACTGATGAATATGCGCTGTCCCGCGTCCTCGGCTTCATTACGGGTGGCGCTATGCCGCTCGATCAGACAGGCAAACAGGTGTGGCCTCTGGTCGGTGCTCCAGCCGATGCGGTGTTCGTCGAAGCAAGCTGCTCGGCAGAGGCTGTAGCCCGCTGCTCGAAGCGTCCAGCCGTCCTGTTCCAGGGCCGGATCGTGGCAGGAGAGTTGTCGCGCGGTTAATCGCTCAAGCGTTATTGGCGCGGTGGCGCTTTTGGCAAAATAATATGTTAATTACGTACCGTAAAGAGGTTATGGTCCTTCGGGGAAATGTTCTCCGGATGATTATAATCTCTTTATCTTTCCTGCGATTTGGGGAATCCTGGCGCTGTTTCGCACAGGTTGGCTTCATTTGTGTAAGAAAGTCCAACAATTGTGGAAAATAGTGCAATGTGCGCGGGGAGGACTTACCTATAATGAAGAGGAGACATTACATCTGACATGTAACCGCTTGCACTTGGCGGAAGAACAGCAAGTTCGAACAACAATGAAATGGAGTGAGCCATGGTGAAATTAGGAGTCAGTATTTACAGCTTGCATGCCGCTTTGCATCAGAAAAAGATGAGCGTGTGTGAAGCGTTGGAATGGCTGAAAGAACAAGGTGCGGACCATGCGGAAATCGTGGACTTGGACTTTGATATGGTGAACCGTCCAGAATTCGCTGACCAGCTTCGTGAGAAGGCGAAGCAAATTGGTCTGGAATTGTCCAACTACTGCATCGGCGCCAATTTCGCTGGTCTGAATGGTGAAGAGCTGCAGCGCGAGATCGATCGCGTGAAGGCGCACGTGGATGTCGCGAATCGCTTGGGTGTGGCACGGATGCGTCATGATGTGGCATCGCGTGTCCACGGCGAGACGGGAACGGCTTACTTCGAACAGGACTTCCCTCAGCTTGTGGAAGCGTGTCGCCAAATCGCCGACCACGCCGCCAACTACGGCATCATTACAAGCGTAGAGAATCATGGCTTCTACACGCAAGCGAGCGAGCGCGTGAAGCGCCTTGTGCTTGCTGTCAATCGTGACAATTTCCGTACGACGATGGATGTGGGCAACTTCGTCTGTGTGGATGAAAATCCGCTTATCGCCGTGCGCAACAACATTGAAGTGGCATCAATGGTTCACTTGAAAGATTTCTATATCCGTCCTGCGGACCGGAATCCGGGCCAAGGCTGGTTCCAGTCGCTGCATGGCAATTACTTGCGCGGCGCGATTGTCGGTCAAGGGGATTTGCCGATGTACGATATTGTGCGCGCGGTGAAGGCTGCGGGCTTCGACGGCTACGTCAGCATCGAATTCGAGGGCATGGAAGATTGCCTTACAGGCACGAAGATTGCGATGGACAATGCCCGCCGCATTTGGAATGAAGTTTAATTACATTACTTATATATAGAAAGGATGAAAGTGATGAGCAAAGTAAAAGTAGCGGTAGTAGGTGCCGGATCGATATCTGAAATGCATTTTGGCGGTTATGAGAAAAACAGCGAGGCAGAACTCGTAGCGGTCTGTGATCTGAACGCAGAGCGCGCGAAAGAGAAGGCCGTCAGATTCGGCGCGCCTGAAGCGACTATCTACACGGATTATAAGGAATTGGTTGCCGATTCGAATATTGATGCGATCAGCATTTGTACATGGAACAACTCCCATGCCCTGATTGCGATTGCTGCATTGGAAGCGGGCAAGCATGTGCTGGTGGAGAAGCCGCTGTGCATGACCGTGGAAGAGGCGCTTGCCGTACAGGAAGCGCAGAGGAAGAGCGGCAAGACGCTGCAGGTGGGATATGTGCGCCGTTACGGCATGAATACCCGTGTGTTGAAGAAGTTTATCGATGATGGCGATCTGGGTCAAATTTATTACGCGAAAGCTTCCTGCCTGCGCCGGCTTGGCAATCCGGGCGGATGGTTCAGCGATAAAGAGCGCTCTGGCGGCGGACCGTTGATCGACTTGGGCGTACACGTTATCGACCTGTGCTGGTACCTTATGGGCAAGCCGAAGGTAAAATCGGTCAGCGGCAATACGTACAACTTGCTCGGCAACCGGAATCATATTGAGAATTTATCGTTCTATAAAGCATCCGATTATGACGCGAACGTTAATACGGTCGAAGATATGGCGAATGCGCTCATTCGCTTCGAGAACGGCGCTTCTCTCGCCGTGGATGTCAGCTTCTCCTTGCATTTGAAGCAGGATGAACTTAATGTCAAGCTGTTCGGCGACAAAGGCGGAGCGGAAGTGGAGCCAGAGCTTCTCATTCTCGGAGAGAAGCATAATACGATTTTGAACATGAGTCCGCAAATCGACCATCTGAGCTTCGACTTCAACCGCGGCTTCCAAAATGAAGTCGATCACTTTATCGATTGTTGCCTCGGCCGTACAGAGACGTTGTGTCCGGCTGAAGACGGAGTAGAAATGATGAAGATGCTGTGCGGTATTTACGAATCCAGCGCCAAAGGAACGGAGATCGTATACTCTTAGCAGCAGGTGCGAGCGGAAAGGATGGCAGGGGGATTGCGCGAGGAGTTGGCTGCGCGCCTCCGTGAACATGCCTATAAATGGCCGGAGCGTCACTCGGGTCCTGCTTCTGCTCAACGATCATAGTAAGCCATCATTACATTAAGGAGTGGTAACCGTGACAAAAATTACGAATCCAATCGGTGTCATTACAGACAGCTTCCGCCTCCCAGTGCGTGAAGCACTAGTGAAAGCGAAAGAAGTCGGTGCAGATGGCGTGCAAATCTATGCTGTCAGCGGAGAGATGGATCCGGCCAACTTATCGCAAGAGGCACGTAAAGAATTGCGCAGCTATATCGACTCTCTGGGATTGCACATTTCCGCGCTTGTCGGTGATCTGGGCGGCCACGGCTTCCAAGATAAACATGCAAACCCGGAAAAAGTGGAGAAGTCGAAGCGCATTCTCGACCTTGCGCTCGAACTGGGCACCAATGTGGTAACGACTCATATCGGGATCGTTCCGCATAAAGAAAATGAAATTTATTACGCGATGCAGCAGGCTAGTGAAGAATTAAGTCAATATGCCAACAGCTTGGGTGCGCACTTCGCCATCGAGACGGGGCCAGAGCCTTCTGTGCATCTGAAGTCGTTCCTCGATACGTTGACAGGCACAGGGGTAGCCGTCAATTTCGATCCGGCCAACATGGTCATGGTAACTGGCGACGATCCGGTTCAAGGCGTGTATACCTTGAAGGATTATATCGTTCACACTCATGTCAAAGACGGCGTTCGTCTGCGCGAGGTCGATCCGCGCGATGTATACGGCATGCTCGGTTATGAGCCGATGTCGCATGAGAAGATTGCCGAAATGGCAACATCAGGCCCATTCAAGGAAGTGCCGCTCGGCGAAGGCAAGGTTGACTTCGATGCTTACTTCCAAGCGCTCGTAGATATCGGCTACCAAGGCTACCTGACGATTGAGCGCGAGGTCGGCGATACGCCAGAAGCGGATATTCGCAAAGCGGTAGAATTTATTAAACGTTATAAATAAGCATGAATAAAAGGACGGCGGTTCTAAGACTGCTGTCCTTCTTCTATGGCAGAGCTGCCAGGATCGTCATCGCTCGCTGTGCCGGACAACAGCTGCTGCATGGCAGCCTTCTCCATCTGTCCCAACGCATGGCCGATTACATTAACATATCCCCCGACAGAGGCCATCTTCCCTTCGTAGCGTGTGAAATATAGCTGCCATACGGTATCCAGCGCTTCCGTTCCCGTTTGCCGCACCCATTCCGTCATTACTGCCGCGCCTTTAACACGGTACAGTTCGAGCGCACCCTCATCCAGATAGATGCTGGAGGTCGTCACAGGCTGTGCGGGCAGATCAGTCGGGGATACTTGCTTCCAAGGCGCTCCCTGGCTTTCGTGCCGAAAATATTGAACGGCAAATTCAGATAATCCTTCTTCCAAAAACGCATCGGTAACCGCATTATTCCCGATTGATGACGAGAACCACTGCTTCGCAATGGAACGGAGCGTGTCATCGGTTACGAGGGCATCAGTGGCATCCGAATCTGTCTGGCTGTCTCCAAGCTTGCCAAAGAGGATGATACCGTCCAAGCCTTCATTCATTTCCGGATACGGCGCTTCGACCATTTTCCAATGCTTCACCGGCAGCTTTCCCAATTTAACATTGTAGAATGAGATGGCGTCTTCGACGGTCGAGAGCCATTTCTCTTGCTCCCCCACGGAGCTCTGCCGTTGCTTGAACGTATAGAGCGACAATGTTCCGCCGCCTGTTAACGCATGCTTCGTTTCTTGATAGTCCGGGCTGGCATAAAATACGAACTGGCGGATGCTGTAGGCCTGAGTGTGCACAATTTGCCTATTCTGCTCCACTGTGCGCCCGACTTGGGTTCCGTTCGTAATCAAAGTCCAAGCGGCCGGCACATTCAGTTGGACATCATAATCGGCTGCATAGAAGAAGTCGCTTTTGTAGCCAGGATAATTGGGCACCCTGTTCCAAGCCTGACGTATCGGGTCATAGACGGCAAGCTGCGGCGTCCAATAAGTTCCGCCTGCATACTGTTCTGTATATGATAAACGCTGTGCCCCGTAAGGCACTAGTACTTCATATTCGATTCGGATCGAGGTCGTTGCTCCTGGCGCTAAAGCTTTGCCAAGCTTCACAGTGAGCGCTTGATTGGCGTGGGTATAGTCAAGCCTCTTTCCCTCTCCTGTCGTTACTTTCTTCATCGTTACGCCGCCAAAGAAGACATCGTTGTCGCCAATCGCGTTATGTTGTCGCTCAAGCAGCAGCTGCTCGTTGCGTTGTTGATATTGAATGGGCTGAAGCTCCGGCTTGCGATAGCTGTCGGCAAACCAATGAAAAACCAATTCCTGTAAGCTTCTATCATGCGCATTGCGGAAGGTGACGTTGGCTGACGCATGTATCGTATGCGTCTGTTCGTTCCAAGTTGCTTCGATAGCGTATTGAATCGGGGAGGATGAAATCATAGGATGCGAGGATTGGGCCTCACTCTTGTTCCCTAGCGCGCATCCGCTGAGCAAGCTGATTATAAGAAGCAGCAGGATGACCGTTATGCTGTGCTTGCACATTTTGCAGCCGGAGAGAGATGGATTTATTTGTATTTTACTCATGTTTGCTCCCCCTTCCGCCGATGAGATAAGTGACGTTACCTTGTAGAGGTTTACTTTTATTGTAGAAGAGGGGGCGGCAAGGCGCCTATCGATTTGACTTACGCGAGGCTTACAATTTTGTCACGAAATAAGTCGAAAAAATAGGTCTAATGGTCCTAAGGAGGAATATGTTACTATAATTAATATGTGAATATGATTATATATTTATATATTTATGAGTTTAGAAAGGGATGAACAACATGATTCTTCGCAAACCAACGTTACCCATAACCATTCATGATACTACGGTCGACGCATTGGATTCTTTGAAGCCGAAGCTTCTGTTTCTCCAAGTTACATCGCAAGACGTTGAATGTTTGCGCCGCCTGGCCCCGTACTTTGACAAGTACGCCGAAGCTATCACGGAGCGCCATTATGAGCTGTTGTTCCGTCTTCCTGAAATGAAATCACTCATTGAACAACACAGTACACGAAAACGGTTGACGGAGACTTTTATCATTTATTTACGTTCGATTCCGCATATTGCATTCGATGGCGAGTATGTGCGTACGCGCGAGAGAATCGGACAAGTGCACAGCCAGATTCAATTGGAGCCAGAATGGTTCCTCGCTTCGTTCCTTCGTGTATATGAATTTCTCGTCCCGCTCATTGTAAAAGACTTTCGCGCAGGGGAAGCGGCACAGATGACGCTGGCGCTTCATCGAATTCTAATGCTGGATGCCCAGATCGTATTGGAAGCGTATCAAGCTGCATATGAATATCGGATTATGGATTCGAACAGCAAGACGATGGAGATGCTCATCCAGATGGACGGCATTCATTCGCTGCTTCAATCGGCAGATAACTCGGTACACGATGCGTTGCGTATTCAATCGGCCGCAGAACAATTGACTTCTTCGATTGAAGAAGTATCGTCCCAGACGACAGATGCAGCCACAACGACGGATTGCATGGTCAGCGCGTTGCAAGAGAACAAGGCGATTGTCGAACAGACGATTCAAGGCTTTGAGGAAATGACGGAGATGTTCCGCGATACGAGAGATCGGTTTGAGAATTTGCAGCAGTCCATACAAGACTTGTCCGACGTCGTGCAGCTGATTGATTCGGTAGCGGATCAGACGCATCTGCTGGCGCTGAATGCCTCCATTGAAGCGGCCCGGGCGGGTGAAGAGGGGCGGGGCTTTGCCGTTGTGGCCGGAGAAGTCCGCAAGCTATCGGAGCAGACGAAGCGCTCGGTTCACAATGTCTACGAAGTGATAGGCAACATTCAAACGCTGGCAACATCTGTTCAAGAACGAACGAATAAGATGTCGGATCAGATGGAAGTCCAGCACGATAAAAATAGAAGCGCGTTCGACCAATTGGAACAAATGATGCAATCGGTGAGCGAGGTCGGGTTAACCGAAGACACAATCGCGTCTATCGTCGAACAGCAAGCGGCGGCAACGCAAGAAATAACGAACAACATGGCAGGCATTGTCAAGAACACCGCAGTGGTGATGGAGATGGCCAAGCGGACAGGAGAACATATATATACGACGAGCAAAACGGTCGAAAGCTTGCGGCGAAGCTCGTTGGAATGGTTCAATCATATGAACGACGCACAGTGGATTCGCATCATGAAGACGGATCATCTGCTCTGGAAATGGTGGACATACAATCGATTGTTGGGCTACGATGATAGCGACCCTGAATTGATGGAGAACTACAATCAATGCCGCTTGGGCAAATGGATTCAAGCGCAGCATGAGCAGAAGTCGTCTGCTCTTGTGCAAAGCCCGAAATTTCAAGTCTTGGTGGATCGGCACCGGGAAATGCATCTATTGGCAGGCAAAGCAGCGCGTCAATTTGATGAAGGACAGCTGGAAGAAGCGATACAGAGCTACAAACAGCTGGATGACAGCTCGCAACAATTACTGCAGCAACTGGATGAGCTGAAGGTGTGGCTGGAGAGCAAACCATCGGCTGCATCATCATAGCGGGGATATTTATGTAACCACTTACATTTACATGGTGTTTATTCCCTTGGATGGTTCAGGAAGATCGAAAGAGGCCGGTCAAAGGAGACTTTTTATGGGCGAAGCCTATACACTTAAATGCAGTCATTGCGACTTTCACACAAATGTTTTTGTCGGAATCGGATTTCAATACATTTATTTGAGCTCCATCGCCTCTTTCGTGCAGGACACGGCGCTGAAGCATCGTATAGCCGAGTTTGAAAAGGATAAAAGCACTCGATACAATGCTCACGATACCTTATATAGGTGTACGGCATGCCGTACGATCCGCAATGAGCTGTATTTGGAGATGAAGTCGGATGGCGATTATTTTATTACCGCTTATTCCTGTAGGAAATGCGGGGAAGCGATGCGCCCCGAGCAAGACGATCTGGCTGCTGTCCCGCTGGATTGTCCCGAATGCGCAAGCGGCAAACTGACGGCATCCTTTTACATGGATTGGGATTAGTAATCAAAGAACCGGAGTTAATGCGATGATTCAAATAACCCGAAAGCTTATACATTTAAACCGTCATAACAACAGATTGGATGCAGGAATCGTATCCGCGTATGCAGATATCATTGCCAAATACGGAAGTATCGATGACGCGATCGCTCTTGCTCAATGGTTTCTTGAAAGTCCGGCTGACTTTAACGGCAGCTTGTTGTATCCCATCATGAAGCATGGTAATGAAAAGTTGGCGAAAGAGCTTCATAACAACTGTTTTTACCATAACGAGCTAAGAGAAGGGATTCCGGATGATATCCTGCATGTGTTGGGCTACCTTGGCTTCACCGATTGTACGGAGCAGCTCATATCCTATATGGAAGCGGATGATTGGGGCTTATCGATGAGCGCCTGCATGGGGCTGCTCCATCTGCCCTGCGATCCTTACAAGGATCTGATTAAGTCGAAAATAGAAAAATGGGTCGGTCAAAGTTTATTCCACGAATTTTTGCCGGCCCTGAGCTTTAAATGCGCCGCTCCTGAAATCGTCCCCCGATTGACGGATTGGGGAGAACACGCGGCTTCAACCGATTGCAACGCCGGAATTATATTAGGCATCGCTTTGTTTGGAACCGGCCAGAAGGATGTGCTCAAACATATTTTATGGAGTCCGAATTGGGAGGCGCACGGTACGGGCACAGGCACCTGCATTTGGTCTTATGTGTCCATGCAGCACGTCGGATTGACCTTCAAGGAGCTGATTGGGGATATCAAACATGCTCCTGTGTTTATGGAGGACAGAACAGAACTGGATTATCGTTTGGACGTTCTCTATGAAATGCTGAGCCTAAAACTGACTTACCATAAACAACCAATCCGGTTCGCCTGTCAAAATAATGAATCCATCCGGGAGATCTATCAGGATTTATTCAGCTGGCCTACTCCACATAAAGATGAGTCGATTATCGGATTGATTATCGATCATTTCGGGTTGCAGAACAGTCTTTTGGAGAAATACTATGAATTAAGAAACCGTTTTGAGCTGAAAATCGATCATGAAATCGAGTTGGAGCATTTATTGCATGAGTACTGAACAATCGGTTATATGAAATAGACGGATGGCGTTTCTGGTTCTCCGACCCTATTTCTATTCTGGGACAGATAGAGGAAATTGCGAAGATGTTAGTGAAACGTTCCCAACCGTAATAGGAACCAGGGGAGAGTGGTTTCTGGTTGTCACACCTGTATGCATTCAGGATGGTCTAGCTTCTCACGATGGCCTCCCTGCGGCATATCGAGCGGGCCTCCAACTCTACCTTGACAGTGGTCTGTGGAGGCTTTTTCGGACAAAATCCAGAGAGACCATTTCAAAGGAACTGTGCCCCAGAATTCTGGAGAATAGAGAGTTAAGATATCACCTCTATTGATATGATGTAAAATGTTGGGGGAATCGAATGGGAAATAAAATTCTCAAGGTTGTTGATGGCTGGTGGCAGTCTGGCTTTTTTCACCGACTGCTAAGGAAACTAAAATAACGAATAGCGCAGCGATAGCATTCCATGTTAACTGATCACCCAACACTACGGTTCCTAACAAAATACCGAACAGAGGCACCAAATAGTTAGTGAGCGATGCAAATGCGGCGCTTGTTCGCCTAATCAAAATATTGTACAGCATGTATACGATTCCAGCTTGCAACACACCCAGTATAATAACGTCAAGGATTTGCTGCCAGCTCAATTGCACACGTAATGGATCTTCAAAAATAAAAGCAAGCGGCAATAAAATGACCGATGCAACAAATAACACATTTCGCATAGCCACAATCGAAGACATAGGAGGGAGACGCTTAATCAGAAGCAGCGATACCGCAAAGCTGAGAGATGCCCCTAATAAAGCGACATAACCCATAAAATTCCCAGCAAAAGAGATTGAAGAAATATCAGGGGCAAACAGCAGGCATAAGCCTCCAAATCCCATGATAACGCTTATCCATTTCTTGAATGGCAGCTTTTCGTCCGGCGCAAAAATTTTAACAAAAATAATCGTAAAAATCGGCACGGTGCCCAATAAAATAGAAGCAGTGCTGCTGTTAATATACTGCTGTCCCCAACCGATCAAGATGAAAGGCACAACCGCCTCCAGCACTCCAATCCAGATGAGTGATTTCCATATTCCGGATTGTCCTTGTGTTCTCTCCTTTTTACCGGAGAACAAATGTAATGTGGCAAGTGTGATGGTACCTAGCAAAGCTTTGCAGGCGGCTAATGTAATTGGCGTTATGGAATTGATCACCAAGTCGACAAAGAAAAATTGCGAACCCCAGATTAAGCCGATACCTAGCAACAGCAAGTAATTTATCCTGTTCATGAACATGTCCTCACTTTTAAAAATATATTTTGTCATAATGCGGTCCGGACAGTACGCCTCTTAAAGTACAGCAGCAAATAAACGATGTTGTCTGTTTATCATCCGGTTCATCATTTCTCTATCGTGCTTGCTTGCATGCAATGCTTCAGTCAGGCCGCTTGCCATCATATTAAATCTAGCGGTCTTATGAAGCAATAAAAAAATAGGGCATCTGTATCGGTACAGATGCCCTCTGGCGCGGAGTCAGATCGCAAGGATTTTTCTTTTTTAAACTGCCTGGCGTTTGAGACATGCGGGAGTCGTAGTTACTGATCAAAGGGGAGAGTGAGTGGAAGCCAAAAAATTCAATAGTTCAACTTATATAGCCGCTGCTTTCGTCGTCGTCATCATTAATTTCCGGTGTCCCCAGCCTTAGGACGATCGCGGCGCCCACAGCATAATGGCTACGCCCGCCAGACAGAAGACGGCACCGACCCAGTCGTAAAAGTCCGGCGTCTTCTTATCCACCCACCAGCCCCAGAGAACTGCAAGAATGACGAATACTCCTCCATAAGCCGCATAGACGCGACCGAATGAAGGAAAGGATTGCAGCGTAGGGATAACACCATATGCGATTAAGATAAGGCTTCCGACGATGCCATACCATAGCGGCCGGGCTTCGCGCAGCCAGAGCCACACCATATAGCCGCCGCCGATCTCAGCGAGACCAGCAACAATAAAGAGCAGTACAGCAATGAACATTTAACCACCTCGAGAAATATCAACAATGTTGTCCTCACTATATCGCAAACCCTATCGGATGAAAAGACAGTCCTTACTTCTACGCCAAGCATGGCAACTGGAGCGCACGACATTGAACGGGGACATTCTATGGCGCCAAGAAAGGACATGCAGCGCCTTAAAAAGTTAGGGTTGACTCTCACGTAACGTGATCCCGTATCTTCATTAGTGACAAGGATAGGAAAGGGGATTACAACATCATGAATATTAACATGCATGATATGGTGCAGAGGCAACGTGATATTATCGCGCTGCCGCAGGAACTGAGGGAGGAAGCGATGCGCAAGCGTCTGCTGGGGCCGTTCGAGGGGATGATAGGCTATATCGTGCCGCCGCAAAATGATCCGCTCGAGCAGTTCGGCCTGATGCGGCCGGATGGTCCGACGGAGCGGTATGAAACGGTGCTCAACCTGTTGGCAGAGGCGGATGCCGAGGAGCTGTGCCGTCAAGCGCTGGAGCAATCGTGGGCAAGCTTTAACGATCTTGACTATAAGCCGCCCGTAACGGACATCGAATTTGGCCTCTTTTTGCTGGAAGATCGTCAGCCTGAGATGGCGGCATTTCATCAGGGATATACCGGGTTCGCAGGCATTCCGGGCTACATTATGGTTAACGTATGGCCGAATGAATTCAATCTTCCGCGTCTTCCGGCTGCCGCTGCCCATGAATTCAACCACCAAATGCGGCTTGGCAGAAGCATTTGTGCATTCGCTGTACGGTTGGGATAAAGTCGGGCCATGGGTAAGCCGGGTGGATGCGGAGTCATTGGCACGGGCGAAGCAGTTAATCGGCGCAGCGCTGCATGTCAGCGGCTTCAACGAGGTGAGAAGCTATATTTTTGGTGATGAAGTCATGGCGATGTTCGGAGGCGAAGCGATCGGAATGCCGGCTTCCGGAGGATATGCTGTCGGATATCACATGGTCCAGGCTTATCTGAAAAAAACTGGCAAGACGGCAGCGGAGGCGACCTTGACGCCGACCAGCGATATCATCAAGGAGTCGCGATATTTTGAATAAGCGCTGAGCGGTTGCTTGCTCATGAGTCTGGCAAGAGGCAAATTCGACATCGAATTACACCTTGTTATGTAACTGAAAACAGGCCCCGGCAATCAAGCTACCGGGGCCGCAGCATAAATGCTACCTGCCTTTATGCTTGTCTTTCTTCTTCTGCATGCGAATGCTCCGCTTCTTCTCCTTCAATGCCTCGCGCTGCTCGCGTGAACGATGGGTGCGTTCCTTCTTCCGGCTCTCCAGCTCCAGCCGCAGCGCTTCTTGCGACTGCGAAGATATGCCTTGCAGCTGCATCTCTCTTGCCACGAGTCTAGCCAGCCGTTTCGGATTTACGCGGCGGGCAGGAGCGCAAGCCGCCTCGGCACTCTGCGAGACGAGCTCGATTAACGGCATCATGAGCGTCTGTACGAATTCCAGCACGTCTGCA
This sequence comes from Paenibacillus sp. OSY-SE, assembly GCF_000283315.1. Classification (NCBI taxonomy): domain Bacteria; kingdom Bacillati; phylum Bacillota; class Bacilli; order Caryophanales; family Paenibacillaceae; genus Paenibacillus; species Paenibacillus sp. OSY-SE. Next base: position 131,171 of record NZ_ALKF01000194.1, read on the forward strand.
TCTTTCGGCTCGGAGCCGAACACATGCCGGCACGCTTTCACTTGATTTCCATCTGCTTTCTCCACTACGCCCACCCAGAACGGGGCATCAAAAAATACGGTCAGTTTCACATTCAGTTCCCCCTCAAACAGACTTCGAGTGACGGACATCCCGAGGGGGGAAGGTTACTGACATCCGCGGCATTATGAATGGACGGATGCGTCCGGACTACCGACCGAACCGTGTTTTTACACTCATGAACAGTATATCGCATAATTCCTATAGATTATATATGGGAGGGGCATCGATGAACAGTAAAGGGGGAGGAAAAATTGATGTTCTCCCTCCCAAACCGAAAGTACGAATTCGTGTTGAACGCGGAGCATTATTATATACTTGCACTTGTTCTTATCGGAATTCCCTTGCTGGTCCTGTTTGCATGGCGCAACCGAATGTCTTTCATGAAGCGCAGGCTTATTCTCCTTGCGATAGCGTTTCTTAGCTTCGGTATGATAGGCAGCTATTATATTGCGCAACTGCCTGCCTATACATATGAAGATGCTGTGCGTTTAGTAGAGCGGGAGGCAGCGGCGGCTGGACGGAGTGTGGAAGTGATCGTTCCGAAGACGGGATCCGACCGCGCATTAACGCAGGGAGAGCAACCCTGGCTGCAGCTTGTCATTGGCAAGTATGCGATTCATGTGCGGGAAGGAGGAACGGGGCAAGTATATCTTTTTGACCCAGAATCCGGAACATATGAACTGTTCACCAAGCAGAGAGAAGGATGGCCGCTCGATTTGGATGAGGGAGCGTAGGGGCTTTGGACAATGGCCGACAAGATTGCGCCTGCCTGACGATGTGCCTCCCGTTTTCCTCTGCCGCCCTGATCATGATATGATGATGAAAGAGGAATACTTGAAGCAGCGGAATGTGGAAGCATTATCGGGGGATTGCTATGAATATGAACACGAGTAAGCGGTACATGACCATTTATGATGATATCAAAGGGAAAATTGCATCCGGGCAATACGGTCCGGGGGCAAAACTGCCGTCGGAGCATGAATTTTGCGGCATCTATGACACGAGCAGAGGAACGATTCGCAACGCTCTCGACTTGCTTGTCGAGGAAGGGCTCGTGAACCGTCATCCGGGCAAAGGCGTGTATGTGCTCGACAACAATGCCATTTCGTTCTCGTTCGGCGGACTGGTCAGCTTCAAAGAAGCGAGCGAGAGCAGCGGACAGCATTTCGACACGGCGGTTCCGTATTTTGCGGAAATGAACATAACCGACAAGCTGCATCAACGGACACGCCTGCCTCTAGGTGAACAGGTGTACTGCCTGCACCGTGTGCGTAAGCTGGATGGGGAACGCATCATTTTGGATATCAACTACTTTTTAAAAGAGAAGCTGGAAGGATTGACGAAAGAGATAGCCGAACGATCCATCTACGATTTCATCGAACAAGAGCTGGGCTTAAAGATAGGCTTTGCGCAAAGAATCATTCAAGTCGAGCCGGCGACGGCGAAGGACCGCGAACATCTGGATATGAAATCGTACAGCTTCGTCGTCGTCGTGAAGAACTTCGTCCATTTGCATGACGGCACCTTGTTCGAATATACGGAATCGCGCCACCATCCCGAGCGCTTCGTCTTTACTGACTTTGCACGCCGCCGCTAATTTAGAAGGGACGAGCTGTCCTTTTGCAGTTGATCAATTTCCATGCGATCGTCTCGATACAAGGCAAGATAGCCGATTACGGCAATATGATGAGGACAGTAAGGGGGATAAACGTTGTCTAATCCGGAACAAAGACAAGAGCAGCATCAAGAGATGCCGGAAGATGTCGTTTTTTACCGGGCGGAAAGTGAGATCGGAACGCCGCTGCCCTTCAAGGTATATCGTTGGAATCGGGCGGGCGGCAGCATCCGCGATCATACGCACGATTATTTTCAAATTTGGTATGTCGTCAAAGGCGAATTTATGCATACGATTAACCAGCATACGTACCGGATGGTCAAGGGCAACATTTTTGTCATTCCCCCTTATGCCGTTCACCGTGTGTCGCTAGTGCCGGGACAGGAAATCGATATTATCGGGTGTGAATTTCTGCCGCACTTCATCGACGAGCAGTACCATCCGCATAATGGCAGCAGGGGCGGGTTCGATTATTCCTACCTAGAGCAGTTCATGCTTGACGAGGAGCATGTAACGCCGAAAGTCGCGCTGTCTGGAGAGACAGATCTCGAAGTGTCGCGCATCCTGCATGATATGCTGGAGGAGCTCCAGCTTGGCAAACGATACTATGAGCTTGTTCTGAAGGCGGATCTGCTTAAGCTCATGTCGATCCTCGTCCGGGAGATGGCCCGGCAATCCGGCCAATCGAACGATGAAGACGAACGGTTGGAGAAATTCAGAGAATTGATGACCGGGGCAATCAATTACATCCACGAGCACTATAATGAAGAGCTGCGTCTAGAGATGCTATGCCGTAAGTTTAATATTTCAAAATCGTATTTTTGCGTGTTGTTCAAGCGGTTTACCGGCAAGACGTATAATGACTATCTTGTCGACCTGCGGGTTCACAAGGCGGCTGCGATGCTGTTGGATACAGACATGTCGGTGACGGACATTTGCTTCCAGGTCGGGTTTAACGACGTGCCTTACTTTTCAAGAGTGTTCAAGCGCCAGACGGGCGTCACCCCTACTCATTTCAAGAAGAATGCTTTATCTATATAATCGTGTAATCCAGCTGAATTTGTTTGGCTGGATTTTTTGCGTCCAGAAGGTTATTCATCCACTGAAAATGGGTAGTACTAAGTAAGAAAACGCTTGGTATATATTACATGAAGCCGTATTTAATAACTTGTCTATACAAGTGTTTACAAACCTGTCTATACAAGTTATAATAAATTCGACAATCATGGAAGCGATTCCATTGGGGAGGTTAACACATGGCTATCAAGCAACAGTCGGTCGAGCAGATTTTGGATGCCATTGGGGGAAAAGACAATATTGATGCCGTAACCCACTGCGTGACCCGGCTGCGGTTCGCGCTGAAGGATGAGGGCGTTGTGGATCAACAATCGCTTGAGCACAATGAATTGGTCAAAGGATCATTTTCAACGAATGGACAGTTTCAAGTCATCATCGGGCCCGGGCTCGTTGAGAAAGTATACGGGGAGCTGCTGGCCCTGACCGGAGGCGAACGCGCTTCCAAGCAAGACATTAAGGATGCGGCGGCAAAAAAATTAAATCCGCTGCAGCGTGCGATCAAAACGCTGGCCGATATTTTCATTCCGATTCTGCCTGCCATCGTAACGGCCGGTCTCTTGATGGGGATCAACAACATCTTGACGGGCAAAGGGATATTCTTCGCGGATCAAGCCTTCATCGATGTGTACGGTCAATGGAAAGGCTTCGCCGAAATGATCAATCTGATCGCCAATACGGCCTTCGTCTTCCTGCCGGGACTTATCGGCTGGTCTGCCGTGAAGAAGTTCGGGGGCAGCGAGCTGCTCGGGATCGTGCTCGGCCTGATGCTCATTCATCCTGATCTGATGAACGCATGGTCGTACGGAGATGCTCTTGCGAACGGAACCGTACCGCATTGGAACTTATTTGGCTTCGAATTTGAAAAGATCGGGTATCAAGGCCAGGTGCTGCCGGTGCTCGTTTCCGCTTTCTGTTTGGCCAAAATTGAGTCATTTTTGAACAAACGGGTGCCTGACGGGTTCAAATTGCTGCTCGTCGCACCGATTACGCTATTGCTGACCGGATTTTTGTCCTTCATCGTTATCGGACCGCTGACATTTACGATTGGCAATGCGATTACGACGGCATTCGTCGGAATATTTGAACACTTTTCTATATTGGGCGGACTCATCTACGGCAGTCTGTATCCGCTTCTAGTTGTCACGGGCATGCACCATACGTTCCTGGCCGTTGATTTGCAGCTGATTGCCAGCACGGGCAGCACGTTCTTGTGGCCGATTTTGGCCCTGTCCAACATTGCGCAAGGCTCGTCGGCGCTCGCCATGATGTTCGTATCCAAAGACGAGAAGCTGAAAGGGATGTCGATTACCTCCGCAATCTCGGCTTATCTGGGCATTACGGAACCAGCCATGTTCGGTGTGAACCTGCGCCTGCGGTACCCGTTCATTGCAGCGATGATTGGTTCGGCTCTCGGAGCTGTCGTTATTACAGCGTTCAAGGTTAAGGCCGTATCCATCGGTGTGGGCGGGCTGCCGGGATTCTTGTCCATCTTCCCGCAGCAATGGGTGCCATTCTTCATCGGCATGGCGGTTGCGTTGGTAGTTCCGTTCGTCATTACGCTCTTTATCGGGAAGACAAAGCGGCAATCGTAGTAGAGAATGCAAAAAAGAAAGACATGGTGGTGCAAGTGATGAAACAGGAATTGGAGCAGGAGTGGTGGAAGAAATCAGTCATTTATCAAATCTATCCGAAGAGCTTCAACGATACGGATGGAGACGGACTTGGCGATTTACAAGGCATTATTGACAAGCTGGACTATTTGCAGGAACTGGGCATCGATGTCATTTGGCTCACTCCGATCTATGAATCTCCGCAGAAGGATAATGGTTACGACATTAGCGACTATTATCGTATCCAGCCGGAATACGGCACGATGGAGACGTTCGAGGAGCTGCTGCGCGAGGCACATGCCAAAGGCATCAGAATCATCATGGATATCGTCGTCAACCATACGTCGACGGAGCATGCATGGTTTAAGGAGTCGGCCCAAGGCACAGACAGCCCTTTGCGCAACTATTATATTTGGAAAGACGGCATGAACGGCGGAGCCCCGAACAATTGGCAATCGAAGTTCGGCGGCAGCGCCTGGGCATATGACGAAGCGACGGGGCAATATTACTTGCATCTATACGACGTGTCCCAAGCGGATTTGAACTGGGAGAGCCCTATGCTCAGGGACCGTGTGTACGACATGATGCAGTTCTGGCTCGACAAAGGCGTTGACGGGTTCCGGCTGGATGTCATCAACGTCATCTCCAAGGATCAACGCTTTCCTGATGATTCGCTGGATATGCCGACGGCTGACGGACGGAAATATTATACGGACGGCCCGCGCATTCATGAATTTTTGAAGGAAATGAACGCGCGAGTATTTTCGCAATATTCACAGCTGCTGACGGTCGGCGAGATGTCTTCGACGACGATGGATAACTGCGTGAAGTACACTCGACCGGATGAGCGCGAGTTGAGCATGGTGTTCAACTTCCACCATCTGAAGGTGGATTATCCGCAGGGTGAGAAATGGGTGGCCGCTGAATTTGATTTCTTGCAGCTGAAGCAGATTATGAGCGACTGGCAAGTAGGGATGAACGCAGGCGGCGGATGGAACGCTCTGTTCTGGTGCAACCATGATCAGCCGCGGGCCGTGTCCCGGTTCGGCGACGACGGGGCGTACCGCGTGCCTTCCGCCAAGATGCTCGCGACGACGCTGCATCTGATGCAAGGGACGCCATACGTGTACCAAGGCGAAGAGCTTGGGATGACGAACCCGCATTTCGCTGACATCGCCGATTACCGCGACGTTGAATCCATCAATGCGTATCAGATGCTGCGGGAACGCGGTGTTTCCGAATCTGATATGATGGCTGCTCTGCAGCAGAAATCGCGCGATAATTCTCGTACGCCGATGCAGTGGAATGATTCGGAGCACGGCGGCTTCACGAGCGGAACGCCGTGGATCCAGACATCGCCGAACTACCGCACCGTTCATGCCGAGGAGGCGCTGCAGAATCCGGATTCCATTTTCCATCACTATCGCACATTGATTGGTTTGCGCAAGCAATACGACATTATCGTGCACGGCGATTATAAGCTGCTGCTGGCTGACCATCCGGACATCTTCGCGTATGTGCGTTCCTACAAGAAGGAGCACCTGCTCGTCGTAAGCAATTTCTACAGCCGCGAGACAACGTTCACTCTGCCACAGCAGGCTGGAGTATCTGGCGATGCGCGCATTCTGCTAAGCAACTATGCGGACACGCCGAATACGATGGAACGGCTCGTCCTGCGCCCATATGAATCGGTTGCTTTCCATGTGGTGAACGACAAGTAAGATGTAGTCGCTGAGCCACATTGACATGACATGCTGCACGAGGCTGAACAACTTGTGCTCAACAGAATATAGAAGCTCTATTAGAAGCTCCTCTTTTTATAGGGGGAGCTTTTTAATATGAGAAAAAGGATGAAATTGCGAGGGACTGCCTGATCCTATTCTTTAAGTGCTTATGCACACTCTCCCGTTCGCGCAGGAACGGCAAAGGTGTGAGGGCATCATCTTGAATGCAGACTCTTATAGTCATTCTCCCCCCGGTTCAGGTATGTCGTCAATACTGATGTCGCATATATTCTGCACTTATAATTAACGTAAGGAGTTTTAACTTTTTTGCTGGAGAGTATCTTGAATGCAGGCGCTTATAGTCACTCTCCTCCCAGCTCAGTCACGCCATTATTACGGATATCGACATTTTCCAAACCCATAATAAAAAAGCTGCTAGGTACTAGTCAAACGATATGCTTGAAGTGAAAGGTGAATATGAGTAACGGGGATAGTGGTGCTAAGAGCGTAGATACATCGATGGAGCGGCAAAATTTCGGTGAGAGCATACGTTCTTTCTAGAGACCGGATTAGTCATGACGGATCACAATCGGCGGGGCTGTCTGTAGACGACATAATGGCGCTGAAATTTTGGTCAAAAAAATGGAGCATGTCATTGGGGAATTGAGGCGGCTAGGCGAACGGTTAGCGGAGGGCTGTCGAAGGAGTCAGGAATCGAACGGATGGCAGCGAGGCTGGAGCGGATGGGAAGCATATGCGGCGTTCTATCTGTGGAGAAGCTTGGTGGATGATGATCCGAAGGCCTCCACAGATGAACTAGCATAGCTTGCAGCGGTGAAATCAGGAATTAGTCCAATTGATTCCACTTATTCCCGAACACTGGCGGCACGTAGCTGCTCAATTGATCCAGCAGCTCGGCAGGTTCTGGCGAGTTCAATATTAATTGCTCATGTTCCGCCTTTACGAAGCCTGCTTGAATCGAGTGACGCACCATTTCCATCATCGGTGTATAGTAGCCTTCGATATTGAGCACGCCAATCGGTTTTTTATGAATGCCGAGCTGCCCCCAGCTAATCATCTCGAACAGCTCCTCGAACGTGCCGAAGCCGCCCGGCAGGGCGATGAAGGCGTCGGCCAGATCGCTCATCGTCGCTTTGCGTTCGCGCATGTCTTTCACTTCAATCAGTTCCGTCAGCTGCGTATGAACGATCTCGCCGCGGAACAGTCCGCGTGGCATGACGCCTGTCACTTTGCCGCCGAGTCGGAGCATTTCATTGGCGACCTCGCCCATCAATCCGACATTGGAACCACCGTATACAAGCTCCAGCTGCCGTTCGGCCATCAGACGTCCCAACTGCTGCGACTTCACTGCAAAGTCTGGGTGGTTGCCTAGATTCGAGCCGGCATAAACGCATATTTTTTTCATGATAGAGTGCCTCCTTTATCTGCTATACTGTTCTAAGTATAGACATCATGGAAGGGGAAAGGAAGTTAAAAAACGATGGAGATGAAGCCGTTCCAAGAATGGGTGCAGCAATTTTACCGTGCGCGGGAGTGGTCGCAGTACAATCCGTTTATCCGCGTGGGCTTCCTGATGGAAGAGGTCGGGGAAGTGGCAAGGGTCGTACGGGCGCTTGAGATCGGGCGCGATCGTCCGGATGAAGGCGAGAAGAGCGGTGAGGAACTGCGGCAAGAGCTTGTGGGGGAATTGGGCGACGTGCTTGCCAATCTTATTGTTTTGTCGGAAAAATACGACATCGAGCTGAGTGAAATAGCGCAGGCGCATATAGAAAAGCTGGAGAAGCGATTCGGCAGCAGCGAAGGTTAAGTCTCGATTTGAAAAAGTTGCCGGACGAGCTGCTCGAAGCGGATGAAGGCCTGCTGGAGCAGGCGGCGCGACAATCGAGAGCCCATCGATAGAAGAAGCGGGATAGATGAACGATGTCATTTATCCCGCTTCTTCTATATTAAATATATAGGCTGTCCTGCTTCGATGTCACCGGTCTTCAAGACTGAGGCGTACACGCCGAAGTTGCTGCTCCGCTCCTGCACGACGGTCTTCAGCAGCGAAGCATCCCGTTCCCCGCTGTCCGGATCGACCGTAATGATCATGCACCGTTCGCACAAGCTGTTCAATTCTAACTCTGCAGCTCCAATGCGCAACCTTCTGCCGAGCCATTGTTCTTCGACGAACGGAATGGGGTCATCCAATTGGATGAATAGATTCGGCCGAAAACGATTGTAATCGATGTGGCCTCCCCACAGCTGTTCCAGCTCTCTAACCGATGCATCGGTCACGAGGAGGATGTGAGCTTCCTCAAGGGCGCCGAACGGGACGTGCTGCGGCGTATAGCTATGCGGCGAGATGGCTCGCTTTGACTCCTGTTCCAGCTCCAGCTTCAGCGCCTCATCCTCCCAATCATATACGATGCCATTCGGTGAACGAACCTCTACACGTGGATATTGCTCCGTATTGTCCGGTCCTGCAAAGCGGGCTTCATATTGTGCCATTTTCGGACACTGGGTAATCGTTACATACTTCCCTGGCCGCGTGTCATCCAAGAAGACGTGGCTTCGATCCCCGTATAAGCCATAATCCATCAACTTCGTGTGTTGAACTCGCTCTCCCCGGAAGGATTTCACCGGGTGTCTTACGATTTCTTTGAGTGCGCCGATGTGTTCCATAGTTCCTTTCACGCTCCGATTCAAAAGGTTATCAGTAGTTGTTGCTTCCATTGTCTGCTATTCAATCGTTTCGGTCAAGGCGTGCCGTTCCCCGGGGAGAATGTCTTCATTTCACAAATGGATGATTACGGTTTTATCCGAGAGGATGCCCATTCGACGATCGTGCTGCGCCAAGGCGATAGCAGTAGAAGCAGATGAAGGCTAATACGAGGGATAGAATCGGAATGCCCGCCAACATTAAGCGGATGCCTATAATCGCTGCTTCAGGCTGGGTCGGGGCGTTGGCGACATAACCGCTCTGTTCCAGCACAAGGCTCATAACGACTGCCTGCAGCGACACGCCGAAGCGGATGATGAAGCCGTTCATGCCGAAATACATGCCTTCACGGCGCGCTCCCGTTCTGCGTTCATCCTCGTCGATGACTTCGGCAAGCAGGACGTCAAGCAGCATGATGATGCCTGCCAGACCGAAGCCGATGGCCGCTCCCGTCACATAGGCAGCAGCCGGGGAGATGACGAACAAGAGCGGGGCTAGCGCCACAGCGTAGCATACGATGGCGGCCAGCATCGTCTTGCGCGGACCGAAGCGGTTCGTCCAACGCGCCCATACATAGACGCATGGAATGGCGGTGACGAAGACGAGACCGAGCAGAATTGAATTGGCGCTTTCCTCTGCATGGAGCGCATATTTGGTGAAGAACGGAATCGCCGCGGGCAGGAGGGCGAAGGTCAACTGCACGAAGAAGCCGCCGAGGACGTAAATGACGAAGAAGCGGTTGGAAAAGGTATGCACGACCGATTGCCATAAGCCGAATGTGTCCGGGGCCGCCAGTTCGTTTTCTCTCGAACCCCAGACCAGCGCGCCCATGAACAGTGCGGCAGTGATACCGAATATAATTCCCATCGCTCCCCAACCGTAACGGTCGTAGATGAGCGGCGGCACAGCCACGCCGGCAATCATGCCGATGATGCCGAACATCTGCTTCCAGGACGAGGCAGAGGCGCGTTCTTTCATGGTAACGAACATTTCGGGAAACAAGGCGGAGTAGTTCAGAATGACAAGCACGTAGAGCACGTCGTAGAGCAGAACGATGAAGAGGAAGTACCAGAACAGACCCATGCCGGAGGAGAGCGGGAACCATAGCAGCGTAAATACCGCCGCCAGCGGAATCATGCCAAACGCGATATAAGGGACACGGCGCCCCCAGCGCGTGCGGAATCGATCGGATACATAACCGAAGAGAGGATTGAGAATGGCCCCTAATATGCCATGGATGACCATCGCTATTCCGATAAGGCCAGGACGGACGCCGAGCACGTCGACGTAATAATACACAATGTAAGCCGAGAACATCTGTGCCATTAGGTTGGAGGATAAGTTCCCGGACGTAAACGCCGTTTTGCGGGCTGGAGTGATGTGAATGCCCATATGCTACCGCCTCCTATTGACGCGGCGGCGGCATGCCCTGCTGCACGTCCCGCAGATCGGCCCAGCGTATCAGATGAATGCCTTCATCGGCGATAATCTGCTTCATGACTGGATCAAGCAAGAGCTGGAACTCGATACCGCGCCGCTCCCAATGCGGTGTAATCGCCTGCAATTCCCCAGTGATGAACGAAGGATGGATGATGATTTCGGACAGCCCCGGCTTCAAGCTGCGGAGCAGCGCGATCATCGCTGCTTTCATTTGTTCCTCGCTCTGCCCTTCCTGACTTGCATAGGGGAGACTAAGCAGTTCATCCAGAATGACGACGCCCTTGGCTGCGGCCTGTTCGGCCCGCTGCAGTGCTAACGGCCCCATCTCTGGAGGAAGCTGCATGCCTTCAATCGACTTCGGCAGGCGGAAGGGCAAGCCGTATTCTGCGCAAACATCGAACACGATGTCAAGAAAATCCCGGCCTGTCGCGAGGCCGTATAAGCTGCCCATATGATTGTCGAGATGCGTAGGATTCATTCCGATAGCGTACGCCATCTCGAGCTGGGCGATGATTTCGTCGCGAACTTGTTCTAGGTCGGCTTGCTGTTCGAACGCTAGACAGTCGCTTGGAAAATACCCCTCTGCCGTGACGAGTGATGAGGTGTCGCCGCGGCGGTTAACCGGCCCCCATTTGAAGCCTTCCCATTCGCTTGTAAATGTCAGGTGTATCCCGACATCGGCCTGTGGATGGGCGGCACTCCAGACCGCCGCGTCCTGAGCCCATCCGCACGGCATCATCACCGTAGCGGACGATACGGCGCCTTCGTCGAGAAGCTGCTTGATGGCTTCATTCGTAGCGTGGCACATGCCGAAATCATCCGCATTGACTATGAGCAGCCGATCCGTCGCTTGATACCCGAGCGCGCTCAACACATTCATCGCAAACGCCTCCGTTTTATATTGGAATCGTTTTAAATCATGCTTAGTAAGACTATATTCCTGCCAAGTTGGAAACTTGCATAACTTGTATGGAAGTGCTTGTTTAATAAAGCAACTTTTCAGATCCAAGATATCTCCGTTATGGACATATTTGGAATCATTCAATTGATTATGACAAAAGTTACTGTTAATATTAGTACCAAGTATTAATACCAATTACCAGACATGGCGAGGTGGGAATGGTGATAAAAGCAAGAATTACGGCTATCGGAACTTATGTGCCACAAAAAAAGCTAACCAATGTGGAGCTTGAGGGCATGGTTGAAACGAGCAATGAGTGGATTTTGCAAAGAACGGGCATTCAGGAGCGCAGAATGAGTCAACCTGATGAATTTACAAGCGATCTATGTGCGGCTGCTGTGAAAGATTTGATCAAAAGATACAATAAAAACGTTGAAGATGTAGATATGATTATAGTTGCAACAAGCACACCTAACTTTTCATTTCCCTCAGTAGCGTGTCTGATACAGGAACGTTTACAAATTTCCCAGACGGCTGGGGCGATTGACATCAGTGCGGCCTGTGCAGGATTTGTATATGCATTGCATACGGCACACAGTTACATTGCGTCTGGATTGCATCGGAAAATATTAGTGCTTGGAGCAGATACGCTTTCAAAGATTACGGATTATTCGGACCGAAGCACTTGCATATTATTTGGTGATGGCGCTGGCGCTGTGCTGGTTGAAAGAGATGATCAATTTCAGAGCTTCATCGGATTCCATTTGGGGAGCAATGGGAAAGGGGCACAGCACGTATATCGCACAGGTCTAGCCAACAAAATAAATGAGATTGAATTAGTGGATACTCAATGTCTTGTTCAAAATGGGAGAGAGGTGCTGCGGTGGGTTGCTCGAACGGTGCCTTCCGGTATTCATCAGCTGTTGGATAAAGCTCACTCCGATTTGGATCAAGTAGACTGGTTCATCCCTCATAGCGCTAATTTGCGTTTGATCGAGCCGATTTGCGAGAAGTTGAATTACCCAATGGAAAAAACATTATATAGCTTGGTCAACTTCGGGAACACCTCGGCTGCATCTATTCCCTTATCGCTAGATCTGGGTATCCGTAATGGCAAGGTTCAAAATGGAGATCGGGCGCTTATGTACGGTTTTGGCGCCGGGTTGGTTCATGCAGGGCAGCTTGTGCACCTTAACTTTGACGAACAGATATCGGAACCGACACCGCTGTAACATGCGAAGAAAATGAAAAAAGAGCCGCAGCCCGTTGTGTGAAGTGCTCCCTGTCAAGT
>NZ_ALKF01000195.1:0-160814 GCF_000283315.1 Paenibacillus sp. OSY-SE
ACTTGACAGGGAGCACTTCACATCTCGGACGGCTCTTGTCTCTTTTATTTTCCAACTTGAGTGAAATACTCTATATCATCTTTGTATATGTTGTACGCTGCTGAATACTCCATCACCCTAGCTACATCCGCGATGAAGGTGTCATCATAACCGGCACGTCTCAATAAATGGAATCCCATTTCCATGCCGGATGCGATACCGGCTCCAGTAATCATTCTGCCGGTATCAACAATTCGGGCTCTGCTGATCGTACAAGCGGGTGCGATTTCGGCAAGGCGATCTATCGGCACCTTGCCCATATTGGATGCTTCCAGCCGATCCGGTTCTTTCCTGCTAGTAGCGGGAAGACCATCCAAAAGCCCCATTTGTCCATATATCCAAGATCCCGTGCAAACGCTGGTTAGTAAAGTTGTTTTCGGCAGAGATACGATAAACTGATGCAATCGTTTATTATATGTTTCCTGGCGAGTTCCGAAACCTCCAGGAATCAGAAATGCATCCATATCCGGCATTTCATTGAAGCTGTAATTGGGATGCACAGTGAACCCAGCTTGTGTCTGGACTGGTCTTAAAGAATCAGCGACAAGAAATGCATCCAGTTCAGGATCCAACCTCCGTGCGACAGAGAATACTCCGTGAGGCGCTGCATAATCAATGATTTCAGCATCTTTGAAAATATAGATACCCACTCTAAAACCTTGCTTTTTACTCATAAAAATTCCTCCTGCTTTGATATCGAATTTTCGAATCTATTTCTTACGTTATTACATAAATTATGATAGCATGGTATCAGATATCGTAGTTATGATATAAAGCGATATGATCCATTTCATTTCATGATATCAGGAGGGGGAAGTTCTTGTGATTGAGTTATTGGAAGGAAGATTCTTCAAAACCTTTATTGCAGTGATGGAAGAGAAAAGTTTTAGCCGGGCCGCGGATAAACTGGGGTATGTTCAATCCACAGTGACAACGCATATCCAGTTTTTGGAGCAAGCGTGCAAGCAGAAATTGTTCCATCGATTGTCTCGTGGGGTAAAACCTACAGATGCTGGTGAAAAACTCGTGAAATTTGCATATCAATTTGTTCATTTGGGGGCTTCTATCGAAGAAGCTATGAATGAGATAGAACAGCCCCGAGGCACGGTTTACCTTCGTATGCAAGAATCCTTCTTTTTGACACGAATCTCTTCAATTATGAAGCATTTTGTTGCGGAATACCCAGAAGTGAAATTGCGGGTTGAATCAGGCTTCCATCAAGATATATTAAATCAAGTGCTTGAACATGCGATAGATTTTGGAATCGTGCCGCGTGATCCGCAGCGTAATGACATTTTATTTTATCCATTGGTTGAAGAAAAGTTAATATTTATCGCATCAAATGCCTTGATGAAGGAAATAGAGACTGAAGGTCTGAATCGATTAAGCAGAGAAGTAATGATCAGCTTCGGAACCATTTGCTTGTACCATACACATGCCAGCAAAGTGTTGCAGGAGGCAGGGATTTATGTGAAGGATGCGCTTGAACTTCCGAGTCTTGAAATGATTAAGGAATCCGTTACATGTGGAATTGGTTTTGCGCTGGTCCCAGAAATCGGTGTGAAAAAAGAACTCGACGAAGGCCATTTTAAAGTGCTCCCCATCAGTCCGGATAGCTATTCCATGCATGGGTTAATTATTCATAAAAATAGAGAATTAAGTTATCCTGCAAAATTGTTTAAATCGGAATTGATAAAGAGATTAACTCCGCCAATGTAAGCATAATCGTGGCCGTATTAACGATTCTGCTAATTGAACGCCTTGTCTGAGACGCTTGTTGCTTATCCCGTTCAACTAATTTCATGCTCTCTGTGTATAAGCAGCCAATAATCTGGTAAAACTTTGTCAAACACATTACTGGCTATTGTCGCATGCCTATTTACGGTTTAAGGGAGAATACATCCATGAATATTAGAGAAATTGACTTGCCGGGTATCGGCCACAAATATCAGGTTACGACACGTGGAGGAGACAAGCTCGTCATCATCGTGCATGACGACGGTCGAAGAGAGATGTATCACTTCGAATATGAAGACTCGGACGACAGCATCTCAATGGTAACGCTGGATGACGACGAGTCACGTCAAATCGCGGCCATTGTCGGCGGCATGACCTATAAACCTAAGGCACTGGAGACCGCCGAAGTCGTATTGGAAGACCTTACGATTGAATGGTACAAAATAAATCCAGCTGCGAAGTGCATCGGCAGGACCATTGGTGAATTGGATGTTCGGCAGAGCACGGAAACCACGATCATTGCCGTGGTTGAAAAAGATAGTAAAAGCATCAATCCGGGACCCGATTATGTGCTTAAACCAGATTCCATCCTAGTCGTAGCCGGGGAACGCCCCCACATCAGTGCATTGAAAAGATTGCTCTTAACCGGGGGGGAGTAGTATGGATCATCTCGTTCTCGAAATCGGACTTGCGGTTCTGCTCATAGCCGTTGTAGGCATTTTTTCAACCAAGCTTAGATTTTCCGTAATCCCTTTCTACATCTTGATCGGCATGGCAGTCGGACCGCATGCGCCCAAGATCGGTGTATTTGATTTCCGTTTTATCGAGAGCGCGCCGTTCATCGAATTTCTTGGTCGACTGGGTGTCCTGTTCTTGCTGTTCTATCTGGGACTAGAATTTTCCATCGGGAGACTGATCAAATCCGGACGTTCGATCGCCGTCGGCGGCACAATTTACATTGTCATCAATTTTACCCTTGGCGTTATTTATCCTTTGGCCCTGGGATTCCCAATCGAGGAAACGCTTGTCATGGCCGGCATCACAACGATCTCATCCAGTGCCATTGTGGCCAAGGTTCTGGTTGACTTGAAACGAACGGCCAATCCGGAGACGGAGATGATCCTCGGGATCATTATGTTCGAAGATGTCTTCCTTGCCGTATACATTTCCATTCTGTCCGGCCTTGTACTAAGCGGCTCCACTTCGCTTGGCGGCGTCCTGCTATCTGCCCTATACGCGCTCGGTTTTATGCTCGCCTTTCTCATTATCGGCCGAAAGGCGGTTCCACTCCTTAACCGGGTGTTGAATATGCGCTCCAATGAGTTGTTTCTGCTTGTCATTTTCGGCTTTCTGTTCGTCACAGCGGGATTCTCGGAGACGATTCATGTCGCAGAGGCAATCGGAGCGCTGCTTGTTGGTCTGGTGCTTGCGGAAACGGAACACCTAAAACGGATCGAGCACTTTATAATACCGTTCCGGGATTTCTTTGGCGCCTTATTTTTCTTCAGTTTTGGCCTCACAATCGATCCGTTTACACTCGGAGGCGCCGTCTGGCTTGCCTTGGGTGCCGTTCTTATTACCCTGTTCGGAAATTATTCCGCCGGACTGCTTGCAGGCAGGTACGCTGGACTGTCCCCCAAAGCATCCACCAACATCGGCCTGACCATTGTATCGCGCGGAGAGTTCTCTATCATCATGGCAAATATCGGGCTTGCCGGCGGTCTGCTTCAGATCATTCAGCCGTTTGCGGCGTTGTATGTCTTGATTCTGGCCATCTTGGGTCCACTGCTCACCAAAGAGTCCAAGACGATATACAAATACGCCAACAAGCTGCTAAGGCTTGATCGAGGAAAGATGGCCGTCCAGAAGAATAATCCAAATGAAACTTGACAGAACGGAAGGAAGGTGTGCAAGCAGTCCGGCCTGCCCCATTACATGCGTCAATTGTTCAGCCATGTACCTAGGAGTGCTGTTGCGTATCTGGCTTTTATACCGATCACTGGTACTTCAGGCCGCTGTCCGATATGTGTTTGCGCTACTACGGAGTAGTACCTAAGAAACGTTTTATGATTCAAGAATAACTACATTGCCCGTTTCAGGACGTTTTAAGATGTTTATGGACATGCCTATCCTTCTCTGCGGAGCCAAGGCTGAACAGTACAAGGAGGTTTTGGAACGCCGATACAGATGACAGGTTATTGTAGGAACAGTCGATTGCTCGAACTGGGCAGCTACACTCCATGCGACCAAGGAGATGGAATCTCTCTACAAGGAGCGACCATGGCGACTCGCTATCGTCTGCGCGGGTGCTCATGGTAAGGTTCTGACCGTTACTACGCTTATATCTGGTAATTTAAGGAAAAATGGTGATATTGTTATTGTAAACGTTATAGCAAAGGATAAATACAGGCAAACTATGAGCAGATTGCACAAAGGACGGAATACCTTTTAAAGTATCTGTCCTTTTTTATTTGCGCCCAGCATGGGCGCTATCTCTAGGGTTCAAGTCCCGAACGGTGAAGGCAGTAATAGCCGTAGCTTAAGACAAGGGTGTCGACCGCGAGGTCGAATCTGAAGGAAGTCGGCAGCAAATCTCCGGTCTGAGGAACACGAACTTCATATAAGGCTAGCGTATGTTGGATGAGGTTGCATAACAAACCAAAGTCCTTACTGCCAAAGGCATGCGAGAGTAAATGAAGCAGAGAGATGGAGAGGAAGATAGCGCTCTTACCTGGGGAGATCTGTATGAACGCAGAGTAACTCTGTAAATCTGCTTGTGAAAGCAGACTGAACATACAGAAGTCAGCAGAGGTCATAGTACGACAGTTGTGACGACAACGGTCGGAAGGGCCGAACATGTTATAGGAATTGAACGACTTGGATTTCGAATGTAAGCGATAAAGGCAGACAATCTCCTGTTTTTTTGGGAGGCCTATTTGGAGAAAGTAGCGGTGAATACGTGAGGGTATTCAGAAGGGCTGAGCTTACAGCGGCATGAACAGAAGAACAATTCACGCAAGGACGAATGATAGAACTACTATTGTCACGGGAGAACTTGCTGACAGCGCTAAAACGCGTTGAGGCGAACAAAGGGAGCCATGGCGTAGATGGAATGACCGTAAAAGAGTTACGAGTCCACATTCTACAAAATTGGCGAACCATTCGTCAAAGCTTGAAATAGGGAACCTATGAGCCAAGTCCAGTCCGTCGGGTCGAAATCCCGAAGCCGAACGGCGGAACTCGGTTATTAGGTATACCAACCGTGACAGACCGATTTATACAACAAGCGATTATGCAGGTATTGACTCCTGTATTCGATTCGACCCTACGTTTTCCGAACATAGTTATGGATTTCGTCCACAAAGGCGAGGGCATGACGCAGTAAGGAAGGCGAAACAATTCATGCAAGAAGGATATCGGATCGTGGTAGACATTGATCTAGAGAAATTCTTTGACCTGGTTCACCATGACCGACTGATGGCGAGACTGGCAGAGCGAATAACGGATAAGATGCTGTTAAAGCTAATTCGAAAGTACCTACAATCGGGGATACTCCAAGATGGACTCGTGCAATCGAGTCGAGAAGGAACCCCGCAAGGAGGCCCGCTGAGTCCGCTACTGTCCAATATTGTACTAGACGAGTTGGACAAGGAATTGGAACAGAGAAGCTTAAAATTTGTGAGGTACACAGATGATTGTAATATCTACGTAAAGACATGGAAGGCAGGAAACCGAGTAAAGCATTCGATAACGCAGTTCATTGAGAAGAAGCTAAAGCTAAAGGTGAACCAAGCGAAAAGTGCGGTAGACCGTCCATGGAAACGAAAGTTTCTCGGATTCAGTTTTAGTGCGGATAAAGCAAACCCGAAGGTAAGGATATCCCAGACATCTTTGCAGCGAGTAAAAGCAAAGATAAAGGAACTCACCGCGCGGAAAAGTCCAATCTCAATGAAAGAGCGGATAAGAGAACTGAATCAGTATCTGACGGGGTGGTGCGGATACTACGCGTTAGCTGATACACCATCTATCTTTAGTGCACTCGATTCATGGATACGTAGAAGATTGCGAATGTGCATCTGGAAACAGTGGAAACTGCCAAGGACTAGGGTTAGGAACCTGATAGCATTAGGTATTCCGAAAGGGAAAGCATGGGAATGGGGGAATACGCGGAAGAAATATTGGCGTAGTGCGTACAGTCCAATTCTCAGTCGTACATTGAGTAACGAATACTGGTTAAAGCAAGGGCTGAGAAGTCTAATGTATAGATATAATCTTCTGCGGAATATAACATGAACCGCCGTATACCGAACGGTACGTACGGTGGTGTGAGAGGACGGGGGTTAGGCACCCCCTCCTACTCGATTAAGCTACGGGCAGGATTGTGTAGCACCAAAACAGGTCAAGATCGGGCAAGTTTCTATCAAATAATTGGATGGATAAAGGAAGTTGAACATGTTAGAGAGGATATATAGTTCTGACACACCGCAGACAACAGTGACAGGAAGTAGGTAACCGACTCCCTGTAACATCTATTCTCAGAATGAACCACTTTCTCGACAAGCTCGCAGAAGTCGGATCTACGGTCCGATTTCTTCCTTCAAATTCGTATTATTTTTGATACTGCTGCTGAACCGCCTCTGGTAGCTCCTCGAAGGTAACCTCTTCCCAGTACGTGACGCCCCGAATCAACGTGTTATATAGCTGAACATAAGCGCCTTCTCTCAATTGCTTTCCGGCCGAAAAACCAAGCTTCTTCTCCTTTCCTTTCTCGTTATATGAAGTCAGCTCATAGTTGTAACGCCCGTTCTCATCTTGAACACCGAGGCCGGTTATCATCGTATAATAGATCGTTTTTCCCGCAGAATTTTCAGGCGTCAGCTTCTCCGAGTTGAAGAAGAACATCAATAGGCATGCCCCAACCACGAGTATGAGCCCCAGCACAAGCAATATTTTTTTCATGATAAATTCCTCCTAACGCAATCAGGATGAGACAATATCGTTGTTCTTCAACCGGCGAATAGACATCGACGCAAAAATAATGATGAAAGCCAAATTGATCATCCAAAACAGAAAGTTCTGCATGTCAGTCAACTTATCCTGACTCATCACACGCATGCCAATATTGAGCAATGAGAACGGGAAAAACATTCCCAACTTGGCAATATACATGCCCAGACCGATAAAGACCGCGCACAGACTAATGCCGATAGGCGTAGCAAAGCTGCGGATCCGCAGCGAAAGTCCCAATTGAAGAGCGCTAATGGACATACAAGCATACCATCCGCGTATCGTCCAACCTATAGTCTCTACAGGGAAAGGCCCAGGTAAGGAGAACAAGGTACCTGCAAGCCAGTAGAGTCCCATGAACAGCGCTTGCGCGAACAAGATTAAAATGCTAACGACAATCAATTTGGCAAGAAATACACTGGCAACTGATACAGGAGAGGTCATAACCATATTCCAATTTCGGTTTAAATGCTCTAGTCTACATATATAGGAACAACAGATGGCAATCAGAATAGGCAGGAAAAACACACCGTAAAATAGGCTGACCTGGGTCCACAGGCTGTACCAACCATTTTGCAGGGCACCCTGGTTAAAATAATAATTCGCACATCCAATCAACAGACTTATAATTGGAAGTACAGCGATTACAAGACCAATCCGGGAATGACGCAGTTTGAGCCATTCAGCAGAAATACTTCGTTTCATTAACTTCCCTCCTCAGATTTCCTGCCGGCTTACATGGATGTTCCCGGCGATATAGAACAGGACGGTCATAATCAACGCACCCAGTACAATTCCAAAACTTTCTGGCTGTACCGTATAGGTGTTCGCAGCGTATAGATAAGTAACCGGGCTGAGATCCAAATAGTAAGACCAAATAAAAATATGTCTAAAAGCAGCCGGAAATAATCCGGCGGTCATTCCGATGAAGCCGCCCAGCATGCCCAAGCACAGCGCAAAGGCCTGATTTTTAATAGCAAAAGAAATCCATTGTTGAAGTGCTGTGACAGCGAGAGTCGTCAGTAGAGTACCCCCAATGAACCGAATCAGTAAATCGATAGGAAGCGTACCGGGAAAATCCTTTATGACTCCGAACACGATGATGAATAAGGCCTGTACAAAGATGCCATACAGAAGCAGACTATTGATGCAAATATACTTCGCTGCGTAGAGATGCCCGCGCCCCACATTGGTAGCAACAAGCATTTTCCAGGTCGTTCCCTTATGCTCCATATCGCAAATACGTGAGACAACAACGGCCGAAATAATCGGCATAAAAAAGCCATTCATGGAGGATATACTAAAAATAATAGATTCCCAAACGGCGTGATCCGGATTGCTCGCAATGGACCGGCTAATGGACATAAAAGCCCATAGCATCTCTACGACAAGAAATAAGATAATCATGATCCATATTTTTTTGCGGCGGATTTTGAAATATTCCAGTCCTAATATTTTGATCACAAGCTCCGCTCCCTTCCTGTCAATTCCAGGAAAATATCCTCCAGACTTTTCTTCTGCTCCTCGATCCGAGTGACAGCGATTTGATGCTCAACAAGCAATCTGTTCATTTCCGCCACTTCCGTATCCTGAAGATTGCTAAGCTCAAGCCGGCTGCCACTTTGTGTTGGACTGTATCCTTTAGTGAATAGTAACTGCTCCGCTTTGGCATTGTCCCCTGTTTTCATAAAAATGGCGTTTCTATTTTTTTGCCGCAGGCTTGCCATACTGCCCTGGTACAACAGATTCCCTTCGCTGATAATGCCTACTGAGGTAGCGATCTGTTCGATCTCCGAGAGAAGGTGGCTGGAGAGCAATATCGTTATTCCATAGCGTTCGGGTAATGATTTGATGAGCTCCCGAATTTCACCAATGCCTGCGGGATCAAGTCCGTTCGTCGGTTCATCGAGGATCAACAGCTTGGGGAAGGCTAGCAGGGCCATTGCGATTCCCAGCCGTTGCTTCATTCCTAGCGAATATTGTTCAGTTTTTTTGTTTTTCTGATTTTCCAGCCGTACAATACGAAGCGCCTCATGTACGTTTTTATCTGGCACGTTCCGCAGGCGCTGCATGACCTTCATATTCTCAAGCCCTGTCAAATGTCCGTAGTAAGAGGGAGATTCAATCAGTGATCCAGTACGTTGCAGAATGGATGGCCGATGTTTGCTCAGGCTTTCCCCGAAAATTTGGATTGTCCCTTCAGTAGGCTTGATGAGTCCGAGCAGCATTTTTAGCGTAGTTGTTTTCCCCGCTCCGTTTGGACCCAGAAACCCATAGATTTCTCCCTCCTGCACATGTAAATCAACCTTATTCACACTGTTAATTGCCCCGTACGTTTTGGACAGATTTTGCGTTTGCACAATAGCTAATGCACTCATAAGAAAGTCAGCTCCATTCAAGTCATTTTAAATATTTCCCCTCTGTTTCAACAGTAAGGAATCCACCTTTCCTTAATCTTTAGAAGACCTTACGCCAACCTTAAATAGAATCTGAAAAACATGGTTTATCCCCTTGTTCATGTATAATAAATTCAGGGTGGTGCAGCATGGAGAATTTAAAAGACAAAAAAATATTAATTGTAGATGATGAACCGGAAATCAGAACTATGATAGAAAGATTTTTAAGAAAAGAGGGCTTTTTCCGCATTTACACAGCAGCCGACTGTGCTTCAGCTCTGTCGATCTGCCGCACAGGCAAGCCGGATTTCGCGATTCTCGATGTCATGCTGCCTGATGGCGACGGATTCTCGCTTCTGTCTTCCATTAGACAGTTCTCGGAAACTCCGATTCTTTTTCTCTCCGCACGGGGTGAGGATGAAGACCGATTGCTTGGACTAGGTTTGGGGGCAGATGATTACATTGTGAAACCGTTCCTACCGCGGGAGCTGGTATTACGGCTTATGGCAATACTGAAGCGGGTCTACTCCTCTCCCATGGTGGAGCGTTTGTTTGCTTTTCGATTGGGAGAACAGAGCATTGATCTGGATAGCGCTGTTGTGCACAGGAATCAGAAAGAGCTGCCATTGACGGCAAAGGAACATGCGATTCTTGTAAAGTTGTACGAAAACCAGAATCGAATTGTCACAAGTGATGCCTTATGCCAGGCTGTTTGGGGAGACGACAGCTATGGTTACGAAAATACATTGATGGTCCATATCAGGCGGGTACGAGAAAAAATCGAGCTCGATCCCTCCAAACCGATCCATCTTCTCACCGTCAGGGGACTGGGATATAAGTTGCTGGTGAAGGAGATACGTTAGTGGAGGGAATTATTCGCATATTACGCCGGTTTGTCGCCACGACCATCTTTATCTCGATATTTCTGCTTATTTTTAATTTCGTACTACTGGGCACGCTGGTGTTCACAGAAAACTACAAGCACCCGTCCCCAGAAGGCATGATTAAGCAAGTGGCCCAAGGCTTGGAGAAGCAGGACGACAGCTTTCAACTGGACGAGCAGGCTACCGAGCTTCTGAAGCAGAATCATGCCTGGGCCATGCTTCTCGGTGATAAAGGTCATGTGAGATGGGACTACCATCTACCTAATGATGTTCCTAAATCCTACAATCTAGTCGATGTAGCCAAGTTCTCGCGGTATTACCTTATGGATTATCCGGTTTATACGTCAGAACATACGGATGGCCTGATGGTGGTAGGGTATCCCAAGGAAAGCCACTGGAAGTATCAATTGGATTTTCTTCCAGATTGGATAAGCTCGTTGCCTCTGCGGATTGTACTACTGCTACTTTGTAATTTAGCGTTGGCTCTGCTGATATCTATTGTCATTGGCACGCGTCTCATAAGAAAGATACGCCCTCTGGTGGACGGAGTTCACAACCTAGCCAGGGAGCAAGCGATTCAGTTGGACGCCAAAGGTATATTCGGTGATTTAGCCCAGAGCATTAATTCCGCGTCAGCTATACTTCAGAGAAAGACAGCCGCGCTGCAAGATCGGGATGAAGCACGCTCCAACTGGATTGCCGGGATTTCTCATGATATTCGGACGCCTCTCTCGCTCGTTCTCGGTTATGCAAGTGAAATGGAGGATCATTCGGACTTGCCAGAGGAGCAGAGGCATCAGGCCGGTATTATCCGGCGCCAAGGCGAGAAGTTACGCTCACTTGTAAGTGACCTGAATCTGGTCTCCATGCTCGAGTATGAAATGCAGCCTTTGCATTTGAAGCACATCCGGTTATCGGTTTTAGCTAGACAGGTTGTCACGGAATTTTTAAATAACGGATTGGATGACCGATATGATATTGAATTGAAACTGGCCGATGAAGCGGTTCAGATCCATGGGGATGAGAAATTACTGCTACGTGCAATCAGTAATCTTGTCCAGAACAGTGTGCGTCATAACTCGCAGGGATGCAAAATCATAATAGAAGCCTCTCTATCCAAGGACCGCTCCCAGTATCTCTTTATCGTAAGGGACAATGGACGGGGAATCCCACAGGAGCAATTGGCGGAGATTACCGAATTGTACTTTTCAACAAGGAGAAAGCGCCCTATCGAGCAAGGTCAAGGCCTGGGGCTTCCGATGGTGGCAAGGATTGCGAAGGCGCATCACGGTCGTCTCGTTCTTGCAAGTGGTGTGGACCAAAGAGGTCTAACAGCGGTTATGGAATTCCCTGTGCAGTCACAAAACGAAAAATTAGACAATGAGAACATTTGATTACATATGGTTATGGTTAATCTTTAAACTAATTTAGATATCATTCCAAACACGTGAGGTGCGCTTTGAACTTAATACAAACGATCTTCCTCAAGGAAAGTATTTCTGTATTGCAGAAATCCGTAGGTAGTTGAACTAACGGAGAACGTTAGTTAAATAAAACAGCGGCAGTCTAATACTTTATTTTCTCGGCACACTAAAGGGATTGATAAATGATGAAATATGAAATCATAAACTGGTTAAGGGAAATATATGATGACTTGGCATACATATTTTCAAGCCAACAGTATTTAAATGAATTAATAATATTGCAAAGCGAATTCCCAAACATAGATATGAATAGTGATATCGAATTTGTTGAAAAAACAATCAATTGTAGTCAGGGATTGGTGAGAGGCGCATAAATTAGTATGCGCCTGCTCGGATTACGTGTGACAGCGTACAGCTCACTCTTTGATTGCACCGCAAGCAATGCGATCTCCGGAGTTGCCTGTAGGATCCGTGATATAATCATCGGCTTTGTCATGAATGATCAATGATGTTCCGCCGGGTCTTAGTAGCGAATTGGGCTTGCCTTTTTCTAGAGTTACCGTCGTGGTTGTAATATTTGCCCGCACTTTGCCGTCAGCACCGACTTCAATGTTCGGCAAATCTCCAGCGTGGAACCCTTTAGGATTTTCAAAGCCATGCTGCTTGTGTTTCGGATTCAAATGCGCTTCTGCCGTTTTGAAATCTGGTGTATCGCATCGGCCGACAGCGTGAAAGTGAGTGCCATGTATTCCCGGGGGCAGGTTGTGCGCCTCGATAAGAATCTGTACTTTATCGCCGATTTGACTGAGTCGAGCCGTTCCGATATCAGCGCCCTTGCTGTTGATGATATTGACCGTCACGTCAGGAGTTTTCTCTTCAGCAAAGGCTTCGTTGGTGCCGCAGGCGCTTAATATAAGGCCGCTTGCCAACAAGCATGTAATAGCAAGTTTGTTCATCTTGTCCTCCTTGATGTTTGCATATTTCTGTATTAGTGTGCTCCATTTTTATACAAAAAAAACGATAGCTAGCACATTTCTATATAAAAGCTCACCATTAGTCATTCGGTTTTGTACATGGGACGACGCGATTGCTGGAAGCCCCTTATATGTAGGGATAAGATTGAATAACAGGAACACGGAGGACTATTATAAAATGAGACCGTTGCCCGGTGTGGATACCGGACAATGGCCTCTGCTGAATTTCCTAAAAGGGTGTGCACCAAGTGGAACTGATTTTCAGTAATTAGATGAATGAACGGCTTATAATGACCAATAAAATAAAGAGCACCAGGATTACACCAGTAGACGTGAAGAGTCCGGCACAAGAACCACAGGATGGAGCGAAACCCATTTTCTATTCCTCCTTATATTACAGATGGTGTATTGTATGGCGGATGATGGATATGCGTATAGATAAGTGCCATTAGGCAAGCACATATATATTTTTGACTATGGAAAAGGATGCGGGTGCGGATTGAGTTGTGCAAGCGTCAGTGGTAGCTTCGCATACCCAAGTTCAACTGGCACATTAAGAACTCTCTCCAGCCCTGTCAAGCGGGAAAGGTGATGCCCGAACGACATCGGGATCATTCCCGGAATGAGCACTTTTACGCAATGCAGCCCGTTGCGCAGCGTTTCTAACGACGTCTGATCTACCACAATCACATCGAGGCTCAGCCTGCGGAATGCTTGGAGCATCTCATTAACATCATCGGTCAGATCCCGATGTCCCGGCTTCCGCTTATATTCCTCATCAAACGATCGCAATGGACGACGTTCGTCCAACAAAAAATGCAAACGTTCCTCTGCTTGTGGTAAACCGTATAGCAGGGAATGATCCCCCATTTGCTGTACCAAGGATGGATCGTAGAACATTTGAACGCACTCTTCGTGGCGTTCCCTGAAAGTCTTCTTCAGCGGCAACATCATGCCTGCTAATTCATGAATCGCGCTTTTTGCGGCCCGTATCGGATCCAAATGGGCTCCTGCCGCGCAGATAAGGTTCATTTCTTCAAATTTTGTGCTCTTCGCCAACGCCCATATGCTCGGAATTCCATTCTCCATAGTCGTGTTGAACAAGTGCAACTCATATCCGGTTACGGCCTGCAGCCGTTCGATCATAAGCCTTAGCTCCCGATCATTAGCTGAAGCAGGATCGAGGCGGGGGACAGGGAGCTTCGCATACCAGGTCATCAGGAATGAATCGCGTTCCACCACTTCCAAGATGCCATAGAATATCGCCTCCTCCAAACTTCCGCCCAGCGCGCACCCGTTAGAGGTTTCGTAGACAAAACCGCCTTGATCGCCCAAGCTGTAGTAGCCGAGCAGCTCCGGAACAAGGATTGGACGTTCCTGCAAGAACGAATAGCCCCACACCCAGTCGATTGGTTGGTCGGGATCGAACGGTTCAAACGGGAAATCCTGTTGTCCATATTGCTTCTGCGAGTAAACTCCTGCCTTGACCGGATCGAGCGCCTGACTCGCAAGATTGCGGAAGCTGTCTCGAATCACGGTTCGTTTCCCGCGGGGAGCCAGACCGCAGCTCCGCTCCAAGCCCTCCAAAATTGCAGTCAGCTCGCTCTCCGCATACGAATGGGCACGGCCTCCTGTGACCTCGTCTCCTGTGAAGAACAATGGCAAATTCACGACTGAGCCTGCAAACGGTGACAAAAGGTCGTGCTTTTTATCATTAAAAAGTCCAGTCCGGCCATCCACATAATCCTGAATTAAAACTTCTTTCAGCTCGTCGAGCGGACGGGAACGGTAGTTCTCACAGCTTATTTTGGGACGCGGATGCAGCGAAATTCGGGCGGCTTCTAGCGAGTCGTCGGGCAACTGTCCGCACACGGGACATAACGGGTTCGGCAGAAAAGTGTGAAGAGAGGTCGCTAAAGTTATCAGATTGATCAAATATATTCGTTCTTCCGTATGTGCCCTGCTGCCCTGAAGAATTCTCTGCGCCTCTGCCGCGATCAGAAGAGCCATTTGACGAAGTCCTGTTATTGACGCATAAGGGTTAGGGGCTCTTTCTCCAGGCGTCAGCAGATTGTTCAAAAGCTGCTCTAGTCTCTCCTCGGAGTCACGTCCCGCCAAGAGGCGGCGGTGATCAGCGCATTGGGAACAGCCCGGCGTACTCGGGCGAACGCAAGGTCCCACTACACCCTCGTCGAATGACACAAACGCGCATAGCCATGGGATGTCCCCCTGCTGGAGCGCTCCTTCGGCTTCAAGAAAGATGGAGGAGTCTGAGTCGTCGTCAAGAATCAGAATCAATTCGACTGACTTCGGAACATTTGCTCCGACATCAGATAGACAGACAATCGTATGCATTTCTAATAGTTCTTCACATGCAAGCTCCGCCAACATGCCCTTGCCTACAACTGCTACGACGGGATTCATGGCGATACCTCCTCGTGCATCAGCACGCCGAACACTTCTATTGGAGCTCCTGTTACAAAAGGTTCCAGTTCCAAATCGAACACGATAAGCCGCTTGCGGTTCCGTTCCAGTATTTGCAGGGCGGACCCTAGAACTTCGACATGTGATGCGCATGAACTGGCAGGGACGGCTAGATGAAGCGGAATCCTGTCTGCTTCCATAATGAGAGGGGCGTTCAAGCTGTTCGCCGCCTGATCAATCACTTCATTTTGCGCCAGCTGCAGTGCTTGCTGCAAAGCCCGCCGCAGCGCCGCTGTCGTATTCAAGCCTGTGCTTCCATGCCAACGATCATTTGCATGAACCCATACGGCAGGGAAGCCGCATATATTCTCTTCCAAGCCGATCGCTGGCATTCCCTGCAGCGTGGTCAGAGCCTGCAAATAAAAAAGGCAACGTTCATCTTCCACCTCATGTAAATGCACTGGTACGATGGAAAGGATACACTGAGCTTGCCGCTTGCCTAGTTCATCGTCCAGACACTTTTGCAATCCGCGACAGACGCCTTCCGCGAACGTTTCTCCTGCTCCGACGCCGATGTATTCCTTCGCTTCTATTTCATTCCACTCTATTCCGTGAGGCGGGGGAAGCGCCGTAATAAGCGAACCAGCCATTCGTGCCACATAAGCTTCTATTCCAGCTAGAGCAGCTTCCCGCCGGGCCTCTTCGTGCGTGATTCCGGAACAGACGATATCTGGCAGCAGCTCGGCCGGTCCATGAGTTGCCGGATCGGCGGGCTGCACGCGGCACTGCGCGAGCGGGAGCTGCTTCAAGTCGCCTTCTTCCCAGATATGGAAAATGCCTGAGCTCGCTGATGTCAGACGCTTGAAGTAGGGGAACCATTCATCCGGCTCGCTTCCGCCCGAAGTCTGCCTCAGCCTGGGCTCGCAATGTTGAACCCATTTGGCCGCAGCGCGTCCGGTCACGATCGGATGGGGGAAATAAGAATGCCAGGATCCTTCCCATGTTTCCAGATCAAGCAGATAGAATGGATGCTTCCTTTCTAATTCAGTTACTCCCGTAACCTTCTTGAACCATTCAAAGACGATCACATTTGCCAGCAGCGCACCGGCAGTGGGGGAGAATCCAGGCTGAGGATGACTGTCATAGCCTAACGCAGACCGATGTATACGCCGCCACGCAGACTCCCAACAACCTTCGGAGTCCGGATGGATCAATGGACCTGCCAGCCCCTTCCGTCCAATGCATAGGGCAGGGAGCAGGGTTTTCTTCTCCTCCCTGCAAGCCGCATGGATAGCCCGGAGCTCCTCGATATCGCCTTTCTGCGACACATATAAAATCGAATCAAACGGACAGATGGCTTCCCGCCAATAGCTTTTCCCCTCTTTAGGCAAGCTCATCTCATCTATCGATGCTCCAGAATCTAATCGGCTGGCGCGGTCTTGCAACTTTATTAAACGCTGCTGATCGGTCGCCGCCGCGTCCGTGACCAATACATGGAATCTGGACAAGCCAGAATCGAACAACGCCGTTGCGAGCGAGAGCAAGAAGGGACCGGAGCCGATGGCCAACACTTTGGATTGACGGTAGGACTTAAATAGGGGAGCGCCCGGCTTGCCGAAGCTATTTAAAAATTGGAGCTGTGCAGCGTATTTTCTGAGAACATTTTGTGATAATGGAGAGGAGGTGTCTTCGCTCAATCCTTGACCAAAGGAGTTTTGTTCCACAGCTACTACTCCTTTAAAATGTAATTGGCTTAAAAAATATACTTTCAGGTTATGACGCTAAATCCGCTTTTGTTCCGTAAAAAACCATAACCAGGATGACACACAACCTATGTGTATTGCCTTAATCTGATGCACAGCGTGTGAAAATATTGCTCTCTTTGTGATATTATTCATATAGAAGGGCGGATTTCGGCGGATTTTACCATGACCTAGAAATGTGAGGTAATTATATGATTCATGTTGCAGGAGCTATAGATGAACAGGGAAGATGTAAACATTATCATAAAGAAATCGATGTCGTAGCTATAAAGTTTAAGTGCTGCGACACGTATTATGGATGTTATTTCTGTCATGAGGAAGCGGCTGATCACAAATCAAAGGTATGGCCAAAAGCGGAGTGGGATACAAAGGCTATCCTTTGCGGAAATTGTTATACGAAATTAACCATCAAAGAATATTTAAACTGTCATTATAGATGTCCATTATGTCATTTTCAGTTTAATCCAGGATGCTCGAACCATAATCACCTATATTTTGAATAGCTGCGATTATAGGTCGTCGTATTGACATCATAAAAGGGCGCAATTATAATGGTCATAGCAACTATCGTCTTGTTTACTAAAATGGAGGCTAACCTTGGAATTAGAAAAGTATATCGGCGTCATGGTGCACCGGGCTGATTTAAAACTGAACAATTATTATCAAAAAGTAGTGAACCCCTTCGATATTACCGTTGATCAATGGGAAATTCTTGTGGTTCTGTGGGAGCAGGAGGGCATTACGCAAAAAGAGCTTGCGGAAAGACTGTATAAGGATCAAACGAATATTGCGCGGATGCTGTTCAAGCTGGAGAAAAAGGGCTTTATCCACCGTGTCATTCATGAGACGGATAGAAGATCCTTGCGTGTATATTTGACTTCCAAAGGAAGAGAAATCGAGGACGAAATTCTGGCCCCATCGATTGAAGCCTATAAGAAAACGATTGAAGGATTAACCGAAGAGGAAGTTGAAGCTTTCAGAAGGACGCTTTCCATCATGTATAACAATGTAAAGGATCTTTAGCTCGATTTGCTTGCCGGGATCCTTCATTTTATGGACATATAGTTGCCATGACTATTATCATCATAGCAAATAAATATAAAGGAGGCAGTTTCCGTATTATAGTTGGAACGAAGGAGGGATTGGAAACAAGGAACATACATTTTTTTATCATAATACTTGCTATAGCAATTACGGTTGTGACAAGTATGGAGGTGCGCGATGATAACGAATTCGAAAAAGGTTGGGATTTTTGACGCTCCATACCGGGCGTTGACAATCGGTATTATTTTGGTCGTTACAACCGTGGCATTTGAAGGGCTGGCCATTACGACGATTGCTCCCAAATTGGCGCAAAATTTAGATGGCATCCATCTTTATGGCTGGATATTTACTGCCTTTCTGTTGTCTCAAATTATCGGTACGATGATTATGGGGCAGAAAATTGGCAAGCGGGGTGTCGCTCCATCCTTTATTGCATCCATTTTTATTTTTGTTATAGGCATCATTATTGCAGCGACTTCGGTGAACATGCACATGCTTATTGCAGGGAGAGCGTTTCAAGGATTTGGTGCAGGTGCCATTATAACTTGTGTGTACTATAGCATTACATTACGTTATCCTGATGCGTTGCGAACAAAAATTCTGGCCGCTTTTTCCAGCGCTTACATTTTGCCTGCTTTAATTGGTCCTTATTTGGCAGGACTTATCGCTGAATTTGCATCGTGGAGATTTGTGTTTTGGTGTGTGCTCCCTTTCATTGTTCTAGCTGTATTCTTAACGCTTCCTTCATTTCGTAAATTACAAAAAACCGAACGCACATCAGCTGCAAAAGGCAGACATAAAGAAATATACGCTATATTATTAGCTCTTGGCACGGGGGTGCTGCTCACCGGCTTAGGCTCTATATCCGATTGGAAGGGAATGGCGCTATCGGCAGCAGGAGTTATTGTGATGATTCAGCCGCTGAGGAAGCTGCTTCCAGCAGGGACCTTTTTCGTTCGAAAAGGCTTGCCGGCCACCGTTGTGTCCAGAGGGTTCTATGTTGCCTGCTACGTCGCAACGGAAAGCTACGTCGTCCTGGCTCTAACCGAGGTGAAAGGCTTCTCGGCAGGCCTTGCCGGCTTGATCGTGGCCGCTGGAGCATTAAGTTGGTCCACTGCCGCTTGGCTGCAATCCAAGCTTGATGAACGAGACTATGGCAAGGGCAGGAAAAAGCGGGTCATTATCGGTGTTGGTGTGATGATCGTCGGGGTAGCGTTAGTCATCACCGTAATCGGGTTACCAAGCAGTGGAATCGTATGGGCGGTCATTTCGCAAATATTCACTGGGTTCGGCATAGGGTTGGCCAATCCTACAACGGGAGCCATTGCACTACAGCATGCCGAGCCAGGCCAAGAAGGAGAGGTGTCCGCCAATCTTCAATTCGTTGATGCGTTTGGCCCCGGATTAAGCATTGGTGTAGGCGGTGCTCTCATAGCCATTAGCGAAACGCTTGAGTGGGGAATATTTACCGGTATTATGCTGGCATTAACCGCTCAATTGCTTTTTATACTGTTAAGCTTTGTTGCTTCCTTTCGTATAACAGTCAAGGATAACTAACGATTATTGGATGGCCGCAGCCGAACTAGCTTAACAAGCCTTTCATGTAGACGGTATAAGAAAATGGAGAGCAGCAGATGATGGGGATGGAACGATGACTGTTCTGTCCTCTTTTGCTGGATGGAAATTTGCTCGAAATGCTCGATTCCTATTTGTATAATGAAATGAAGGCAGCTTCATCACTTAATGGGAGAATGTATGGGTTGCATTGTTGTCTTTGCGGGTGTTTGAATGCTCGCAGACTCATGCCATTGGATTTCATACAGCAGATTGGTGAAGAAGAGTAGCGGCGAGAGGCCGCCATTGGATTTAGTACAGTGGAATGGACCTGCATACAGTTGTGTAGCTGGAGAAGGGCCGATTTGATTGGATGTTTTACAGTAGAACGCCCCATTTTGGCTTAAATAGAGCATTTCTGTTGGATGATTTCCAATGGACGAAGTGTAAACGTAATATTAGGTTGCCCGAACAGCCAATGGCCGGCGACGGACAGGCTCTCGCGTAAAAGCGGTAGGCCGGGGGTTGGATTAATGGAAACCGGGCGTGGCTTTGTGTTATATTGCTAGTCCAAAGTGGATTCAGACTAGTAACCTGAAAGGATGCAATTATGAATAAATCTACTAACATTCCATATAATATGAATTTTACATTTGATAAAAAGTTACACGAAGTACCGATAAACATGGACGAAATGAAAAAAGGAATTATCAAAGCGCTTTTTAGAAATGGCCTATCATATGGAGAAACAAGCCAATCATGCGAGGGGCCAGTTTATTAATCGAATTAGACTTGCAAATACATATCAATGGAATAAAGAATTTCAGAAATCAAATGAGATATTTGATGTTCTGGTAGGAGAGTTTCATAATCAAGCTGATGAATCGTTGCAGGATATCGAGGACTTTCTATATCAACATATGGGGAAGAACAAATTTGAGCAAGGGGAGTATGAAGAAGCGCCGACTCACTTTTATAAGACGTTAGAAATCAGGCTTGTGAAAAATAATTCGGAGTTAATCGAGTCAACGCAGCTGGCAATTGATGCCACATTGAAAATGCATAACGAGTAACCGCAGGGGGTTCAGATGAACAGCGTAATCTATATGGTTCGGCATGCCGAGTCTCCCTATATCGAATGGAAATCGTGAATAATCAATTGAAAGAAGTAAAGCGACTATGGAAAGAGTAGATCTCATTCAGTAAAACTCAATGGCTAATTTTGATCTTTTGTAGTTCTTTGTGAAAGGTTTTTTTCTGGTACTCCAAAATATAAACATCCAGCTCTTGGCTTAGCAATACAACTTCTGTGTCCGTGAAATTATTCTTCTCGCTAACTGCAAGGACAAGTCGCTGTCTAAGATTTAGTATCATCTTTGACAGCTCATTATCGTCTAATTTGTCGTACAGGTACACCTTTTGTCACCTCGCATTTTCAGCACATTGATGACGCATATCCATGATTGTTGTTATAGTTGTACCCATTGTAATATACGTTGTACAAAATCCAGTATTTAGATAATCATGTAACTTTCGACGGTATTCTACAAATATCACCACAAAATTGAAGAGTACCTAATTAGGTACTCTCCAATACCAACTTCGTTCATTTGTAAACCACTCGAATAATGACAATGAATTATCGTAGAATTAATTTGGTTTCCATTCGGGATCCCCTATTGAATAATTAGTGATGGCTGGGTCAAAAGAGTTTGCATTTGACATCGTCGGCGATACTATTAAATATAGAGAGAAGAAAAGAACAACTGCTGTCCACAACCTTTTTTTCATAGTCTTACTCCTCCTTTTTATGTCTTAATTCGTTATAAACCGAGTCAATTTTGCGGATAGAATCCAAGCCAAAAAGTGAATTGTTTTCAAGGAGTGCTTTTGAAACAAAGCTTAGGCTCTCAAATGATTCATCATATTTAGATATTTGGGCATATTCTAATGCGCTTTGAAGGTAGCAATCGAAAGCACCTTCGAAATCTTCTATTGCATAAAGCAGTTTCCCTTTTAGTCGAAAATAATACGCAAAGCCTACTCGTTTTATTGGTGTTGTTAAGGGGACATTTTTAATTCTAGTTTCATAAATTAGAAGTTGTTGTGCAATGTAGGTGTTATTATTTTGCAGATATATCTCAATCAGCTTATTTACGACATGAATAAGGTTCTGATCAGATACCTCTGCTAAGCATTTATTAAGCTGCTCAATTGCCAAGTCTATTTTCCCCGTTTTACTATTGACTAACGCAGTTGTGACTTTTTTGTTTTCTTCAATACCAGTAAAGTCATAGGTGGCATATTCTTTTAAGTTGTATTCCCACTTTTCATAATTACCGAGATAGTAATGTGCAAGACCTGATGCATATAGAGCGTTCGCTTTTATTTTAATCTGAGTGTTTTCATTTTCTATGACATACTCACATAAATCAACGCATTCCTCATACTTCATCAAGTTGTACGCATGAACGCCAAGTTTATAATAGAGAGTTATCTTCTCTTCATGAGACAAAAAATTAGTGTAATTCAAAATATGCTTCCCAGACTGGTATGTGGTCTCTAATTTGCTGAAATCGTCTCGTTCAATTAAGTAGGCTGCGTACAGTCCTTTTGCCAGAAAGAGCATCATGCCGTGGTTACGCGAGTAATGAATCAGCAGCCTGTACAACGATAGTCTGATTGGCTTGTCTTCGATTGCATCGGCCAGCGTATAAAGACGCTCAACAAGACTATAGCTGTCTTCGCTAGGGGATTCCAAAAACTTCAAGGCAACCTTGTTAATAAGTTCAATATTGCCTGACTGAATGACAGTTTGCAAAATGGTTTGCAGGGAATCGGCCCTTTTATCAATCTCTATGTAACGTTCGACGATGTCCTCGAAGGGTATTCCTAATGCAGACGCTAGTGGATGTACGGTCTCAAATTCGGGTCTCTTGACATCTCCGTTTTCAATCCTTGATATCGTACCTTTATGACTGCCTGTAATGTCTGATAACTGAGATAACGTCATGCCAGACTCGCGCCTATACTGGTGAATCAACTCCCCGATAGTCTGAATCTGAATCACATCATTCACACATACCCGCACCTTCCTTTTGAATCTCAAACAATTGACCACCTATATTTTACCATGTTGTTTATGGGTTGTAAACGCAACGTCTAGGCATGCAAGTAAATCAATACGTTGACAGGATATTCACAGGATAAATCTGTTCAACTCTAATTAAGGCAGTTCGATTGTTGGTGCGATTCGGGTTTAATACAGCTCAGTATCAACGATTCCCGTATCGCCCAAGCGATCTGTGATGTGGTCAAATGGTTGGAGGGATGCCCCTTCTGAACGGGAGGGAGAGTGGAGAAAAGTAGTTGGCAGCTCATCATTATTGGCTGGAATATGCACTTTTTTTAGTTCAACCCGCCTATTGTTTTGATTGTACAAAATCCTATGAAGAGGGGACTGGACCCTAACCAGAGCAGAACTGCGGACTCATTTAAGCAGCTGCCGTAACTCTTCTGTCATTTGTTCGACTAACTCAGGTCTCCCATGAAACTGAGCCGGGGTATTCTGAAAAAGTTGGATCCGCCAATTCCCCTCGTCTATAACGGCAACTAGTGTTTGATGCGTGTTGACATTAGGATCGAGCTCTGATTGTCCACGCGGCACCATACCTGCTATAGCTCGTACGATGGCGATTTCAGAGCCTAGAACACGCACACTTTTCACTTTGCTTACAAATATAGCAGTTGGGTGGTTTTCAAATATGGGCTTGAGGTGCGTGAAGATCTCATCGCGTCCAATCTCCTGACTCCCATCAAAACCGATAATCTCGCCCTCCTCTGCGAACAGCTCAGCCATTGCGCGGGCACTGCGATTGTTCCAAGCGTCTATTAGTTGTTGATAGAGTGCGCGGACTTCGTTCGATACAGAAGATTCCATAATTTATGCCTCCTAACAGATTTCTTACTATTATAACCAGGCTTTCTGTTAAACAAAACCTTAAGTTTTCGAGGGAAATCTTCGTGACCGGCATCGTCGAACTGGCAGCCGAGCGGGCGACCGCTCAAGATATACGAGAGATTGAAATCGCATTCGAAAAATGGGGCAAGATTGACCGCAACTCAGATGATCCCGTGAATCCAGCAGTGTTGGTCGGATGTTTGAGGCCGATCCCATCAGAAGAGAGTATATATGCGAATGGAAACGTATTCGTTCCATACAAACGCATTTCGTATAAATTAAGCTGGTGTTTGGTCCCGTTTTTTCAAGACTTCCTATATCGGGGCTATCATAATAGAAATAACTTGATAAGAGAAAAACGATTTTGCGAAGTATGAATGAACCGCGCGTGAGAATCTACAAACGGTCCAATCCAGATGATATACATACAGCTGATAGCAGGTAAGTTAAATGAGGTGCAAGGCGAGCATATCAATTAATGTTCTGATACAAGGAAACCTCCAGCCTGCTGTATAGCGGTGCTGGAGGTTTTCACATTTCAATCGAATAACTTATGCGGTTATTTCGGTTGTTTTGTCTGCTTTATTCTTTCTGGTGAACAGCCGCTTGATCCAGTTCGAAAAATCGTCCAGATACGTATACATGACCGGCACCAGCAGCAATGTAAAGATGGTCGAGCAAGACAAGCCGAATATAACGACGACCGCAAGAGGAGCTTGCATTTCTGCGCCTTCGCCGATGCCGAGCGCGAGCGGCAGCAATCCGAGCACGGTTGTCAAGGTTGTCATGAAAATCGGACGAATCCGGCTTGGCGCCCCTTGCATGATTGCCTCTGTCCGCTCGAGTCCGCTTCTGCGCATGATATTGATGTAATCGACCAGAATAATCGCGTTGTTCACGACGATACCCGCTAGCATAATGACTCCGATTAAGGCGGTTACGCTTAACGGAGTTTTGGTGATGAACAAGCCCAGCGTGACACCCGTAAAGGTTGTCGGCATAGCGAACATAATAATGAACGGATAGAGCAGGGACTCGAATTGAACGGCCATCACGACATAAACCAGGAAAATGGAAA
The DNA here is from genome assembly GCF_000283315.1 of Paenibacillus sp. OSY-SE. NCBI lineage: Bacteria > Bacillati > Bacillota > Bacilli > Caryophanales > Paenibacillaceae > Paenibacillus > Paenibacillus sp. OSY-SE. Next base: position 24,286 of record NZ_ALKF01000195.1, read on the forward strand.
AGATGAGAGCGATGCCGAGATCGACAAAGGACTTCATCATATCCTCGGTTTGGCCGCCCATTGAGTAGGAATACCCCTCCGGAAAGTTCATTGTCAATAGCGCCTGTTCAATTTCGGTGGAGATGCTGCCCAAATCTCTTCCTGAAATGTCGGCGGTAACATTGATTTGCCGCTGCTGATTTTCACGCTGAATCATGACAGGACCTTGAAGCTGGTTAAATTCAGCCACGTCGGACAGCGGGACCAATCTGCCGCTCTGCGATTGAATCGTTAACGTGTTTAGCGCCGCAATGCTTGACCGGCTCTCTTCAGGCATGATGACTCTTACATCATATTCATTGCCGCCTTCCCGGTATTGCGTAGCTAACTGCCCGTTAATCGCAAGCGAAATTTCATTCGTGATTTGCTGGTAGGTCAACCCGTATTTAGCTGCCAAGCTGCGGTCGATCGTAATATTCAACTCGGCATTTCCTTCCGCGGCAGATGACTCTGCATTATAGACGCCGCCGATCTCTGAAATGAGCCACACGACCTGACTGGCGACTTCCTCCAGCACATCTTGCTCCTGCCCGTTTAATTTGATTTGGATCGGAGCTCCCGCTCCGAACCCGGATTCCATCGCGGATACGGTAATCTCCGCTCCGGCGATATCTCCGGACGCTTCCGTTAATTGCCGCATCATCTCGGCCGTTGTAATATCCCGTTCGGTTGCCCGAATCAGCTGAATCATAAATGTCGCTGAATTGGCGCTTCCTCCGAACGGACCGCCACCACCGCCGATCGATTCCGACGCGGTGTCGATCACTTTTTCATACGGCTTCAGCAATACAGACACTTTGTCAGCCATTTTTTTGGTTTCCTCGAGATTCGTGCCGCTTGGCGTCTGAACGGTAATTTGGATTTGGCCCTGATCGCCACCCGGCATAAACTCCATCCCGATGAATGGAACTAGGAAGAAACTCCCGATTAACAACACGAACGTGCCGAATACCGTCGTTTTGCGGTGTCCGAGCACCCAACGCAGTATTTTTTTGTAGAACGTAATAAAGAGACCAAAAAAGCGGGTGTACCAGCCTTGCTTCTCCGTCTTTTCCTTTTTCTTCTCGGATACTAGCTTGGAAGACAGCATCGGAATCAGCGTTATCGCCACGACGAGAGAAGCAATAAGGGAGAAGCAGACCGTTAAAGCCAGCGGCCGGAATATATCCGACGTAATTCCTTGCACGAACACAATCGGTAAAAACACGACCAACGTCGTCAAGGTAGACGCGATTACGGCGGAAGCCAGCTCGGAAGCGCCTTTGACCGCGGCTTCTTTCATAGGCATTCCTTTTTGCCGATACGTGAAAATATTTTCCAATATGACAATGGAGTTGTCCACCATCATCCCGATTCCGAGCGCCAGGCCGCCCATGGAAATGACATTGAGCGTTTGCCCCGTAAAATACATGAGCGTAAACGTGGAAATGATGGCGATCGGCATTGAAATGCCGATAACGAACGTTGATCGGACGCTTCGCAAAAATAGAATCAGAATCAATATCGCCAGCGCGCCGCCGCTGAGCATATTGCTGACGACACTATCAATCGATTGACGGATAAAAATAGAGGTGTCGGAAACCATCTTTAACTCGATTCCCTGCGGCAGCTTCTCTTGGAGCTTGTCCATCGCCTTGTAAATATGATCTGCTACCGCAACCGTGTTCGCGTCTGATTGTCTCTGCACCGACAACACTAGCGCAGGACTGCCGTTAACCAGCGTAAGCGAATTTTGCTTCTTGAATGTATCGGTGACCTGAGCCACGTCGCTCACTTGGATCTGCCCGCCGTTAGGCAAATGGATCAAGGTTTTTTGAATTTCATCTACAGATGAATATTCGCCTTTGATGCGGATTTGAAGCTCCTGCACACCCTTCGGGACGCTTCCTGCCGCCGCGGATTTGTTCTCCATATTGAGCGCCTGCACAACCTGTGAAGGCGTAATGCCGTAGCGAGCCAGATTGGCGCGGTCCAGCTCAACGAGAATTTCCCGTGTTTTTCCGCCCTGGACGGAGACGGAGGCGACACCGTTTTCCCGTTCAAAGAAGGGGATAATGCTGTTGTCGGCAATCTCCTGCAGCTTCTCCGGCTGAGCTCCCGTCAATCCCAGAGTTATGATGGGCATTTGGTTCGGGTCAAAGCGGAGCACGGTCGGATCGTTGGCGGCTTCAGGCAGCATCCTTTTGATTTGATCGACTTTTTCCCGCACGTCAATTAAGGCGTTATCCATATTGGTGCCGGTTTTGAAATTCAGCATGACTAGGGATGAGTTCGCTTGCGATTGCGAGGAGACCGTATTAATCCCTTGGATGGTGCTTAAGGAGGATTCCAGCGGCCGCGAGATTAGTTTCTCGATTTCCTCGGGCGCCGCGCCTTGATAAGAAGTCGCAACGACGGCAATCGGCAGATCGATTTTCGGAAACAAGTCGATCGCGAGGTTGCGCAAGCTGATCAAGCCGAGCGCAATAATGGCGAGCACGATCATGATGACGCCGATTGGACGCTTAACGGAGAGATCAATGATTTTCACGTTATCGTGCCCCCTCGATAATCTTCACTTTGTTGCCATCGCTTAACGTGATCTGACCTTTCACGACGACTTGATCGTTTTTATGGAAATCGCCTTTCACGGCAGACATTTTCGTCTGCGACTCCAATACCTCGACAGCTTTTTCAACTGCGCGGCCGTCCTTCACTATGTATATATGTGCCGATCCGTTTTTCTCTACAATGGATTCGGTAGGGATGAGAAGAGCGTCTTTCAGCAGCTCCTGATCGACAATGAATTTCGCAATCATTCCCGGCTTAATCACATCGTCCTTATTGTCCGCCTGCGCTTCCAATGTATAGAAGCCAGATTCGTTGGTTATAGGGGAAAGGTAGGTAATCTTGGAGGAAAAAGATTTTCCTAGATCAGGAATTTCCACCTTTGCTTCCTTCCTGTCCTGCAGCAGCAGCATTTGGTTGGCGCTGACATTGGCAGTTAACGTAACCGGATTGGTGGACACGATAGTAAACAGTGGGGAAGTTGATGTGACAAATCCCCCTTCTTCGGCCGCGACGCGAATGACTTGCCCGCTGATCGGAGCCTTCAGATAAGCGTCATCTATCCGGTTCTGGGCTTGTTTCACCCGCAGCCGGGCTTGCTCGACGCTGCGCTTCGCTTGATCCAGTTCCATTTCTGCCGGTGCAGCGTTATGCGTGTTTTTATATTGATCCTGCGCCTGCTCTAAGGCGAACTGTTCCAATTGCAGTTGGATTTCCAAGTCCTCCGCGTTGATGCTGCCCAGAGAGGCTCCTTTATTGATGTAATCCCCCTTTTTCACATTTAATTTGCTCAGCTCGCCGTTGAGTTTCGGAATGACGTCGATGGTTTTGTTCGGATTGGCTGTTCCGATAATTTCATTCTGCAAGCTAAGAGCTCCAATCTCAATCGGAGCGACTTGAACGGGAGTTTCTTTTTCCTGTGCTCCTTGCAGTGGTTGTTCTGATTGCGGGGTGCAACCTGTTAATCCGGCACTCAGCGTTAACGCAAGCACGCTAGCGCACAGCCAATGTTTTTTCAAGATTTATACCACTCCTTTTGCGATGTATAGGTTGTCTCTTTCTAGGAACGTCGTTCCAAAATAAAGAAAGCTAATAATTATACGTGCTTAATTTAACACAGTTTCATACAAAAAGGTAGAATTGGACAGTACTAATGCTAGACAAAGCTAACGAATGAGAAGCTGGAATACGAGTTGCATAACTTTATTCTTGAAAAGGTTCAAGGCTCGGAGCGTATTCCGGCCTTTTAATGTAGGAACATCCACATTTCGATGCTGGTCGAAGCTACTGCATCTTATACTGGGGTAGCCAGCATTCACTGTTACCTGAAATTATACTTCGATGCTGGGCAAATTTAGGAAAATTGCTGCACCACATCTGGAGGTAAAGAGGAATGGACATTTTTGAGACTGACCTTGCGCCTGCGCGTCCGTACAACTTTGGGTTGGCTTTGGCCCATCTTCGCTCGTCGACTGCTGCCATATTAGAACGAGTGAATCAAGAGCGGTATTCCCGCGCGTTAACTTTTGCAGGCTCGGATGTGCTCGTTCAGATTACAAGCACAGGGTCAATCGAACATACGACGCTGCATCTACAATTAACGGGGGAAAAAATCAGTAAGGAAATCGCAGAAAAAGCCGTTTCATGGGTGAAACGGACGTTTACGCTAGATACAGATCCGTTATCTTTTCACAAGCTGTACGCTCATGACCCGATACTTGGGCGCCTCATACAGAACTATCGAGGTTTGCGTCCGGTGCTTGTCGCGGACCCTTATGAAGCGCTCATCTGGGCCATTATTGGACAACAGGTTCATGTGCGATTTGCGCGTAAGCTGAAGCTCGCTTTTGTGGAATTATGCGGGCGAAAGATTGCGTATGACGGAACGGAGTACGGGGTGTTTCCGCAGCCCGGAGACGCTGCAATACTTAAGGAAGAATCACTACGAGGCATTCAAATGAGTCATCAAAAGGCGAGAACCATTATAACCGTGTCTGAAGCGGTTGCAGGCGGTGATTTGAACCTGCCAGAGCTGCGTAACGTTGATTATAGCCTTGCGTGCAAGACTTTGATGCAATACAAGGGTGTGGGCAGGTGGACGGCAGAGTCTGTCCTTATGCGTGGACTTGGGGTTCCAGACGCAATTCCCGCAGCCGATGTGGGGCTGCAATCGATAATCGGCCGAACCTATGGTATCGGAAAAAAGGCTACGGAGGAGCAGGTGCGGCAACTGGCGGAACGATGGGCACCGTGGAGGGGATGGGCGGCCTTTCTCTGGTGGTTTCAGCTTCAAGCAGAGGAACTTGTGAAGGTAAATTCCAAGTGACAGGATAGGTTCGAAAAAAACGGGATTCTATTAGGTTTGACGTATTTTGCAATCCAATTTATGCTATAAACAAATTAGGATTTATCCGAGATGGAACTGCAATCCTTTGCAGGTATAGAAGGTTTAGTAGTCAGGGGCACATTTCCGGTAAGGGCTTTTGTCCGAAAGTGCTGACGCTTGCCGTCGCTGCTTTCAATGAAAGAGCGATCAAGGTGTACAAAAAAGCGGGATTTGCAGCCTTGAATACATTTATGCAGGCAACCAACGGGGGGCGGTTTGAATTTTGACTATGAAATACGTGTTGCCGGAATTGAATATCCAAGAGGTTAATAGAAACATACAAGACCAAGCGAAGAGCGTAATATTAGAAGGGCTAGCAGAGCGCTTCGGCTTTCTAGATAACACCTTAAATCCTGATCTGGATGATATTATCTTGAATTATATCGGAAAAGGGGATGTCTTTTTAGTTGGGCTATATGAATCACGCGTCGTTTGTACGGGGGCGCTCCAGCATGAAGGTGATCATACCGTACGAATTGTTCGTATGTCAGTAGCAAAGCAACATCGAAGAAGGGGATATGCGAAAGAGATGATTTACGAGCTGGAGAAACGGGCAGTTCAGAAAAACTACAGACGAATCATCCTAGAAACGAACCATGCGTGGAAGGATGCCATTGCATTTTATCATTCAAATGGATACACGGAATACGCTGCCGACAAGGCAAGAATTCATATGAATAAAATTATTGGATAGTGTAGATGAAGCAGCGTAGGAATGCGACACACTGCCCAACTATTAGATCGCAAACAGCTTGTCCCTAGAAGAAGGACAAGCTGTTCTTCCCTTAATCTGACTGGCTAACTTACTTTTCCGCGACAATGGAGAACATGGGCGTCGTCCTGTTCAGCACTTTTTCGCTTTCTGTGTAGATAGCTTCGTCAAATCCCCAATTGCAGACAATCTCCCTATAACCGATTTTCTCCAGTGATTGCACATCCCAATCAGGACGATGCTCAAAGGTAAGCGGAAGCTTACTCGTAATTTCATCGCCTTCGCGCTCAAGGCTTTCTTCCAGCTCAATGCCATAACCCATCCTTCTCGCGGTTTCACAATCTTCCATATACTGCTTGCGCTGCTCTTCATCTACAAGATGTTTATTCCAATTCGCATCAAATATAACGATTTTTCCGCCCGGACGCAGCAGTCTGTGCCATGCATCGTATGTTGCGAAAGGCTGCGGCAGTGTCCAGGTTACATTGCGGCTTATAATGACGTCGAAGCTGGCTTCCTGGAAAGGGAGAACGCCAATATCTCCTTGTATAAACTGAGCGACAGCCCCCGCTCGGAAGGCGTTGAATTGCGCCTGCTTGAGCATGAGCGGCGATGAATCGACAGCCGTAACCGTATGATTCATACCGCTCAACAGAATCGCAAAAAAACCGGGTCCGGTACCGACATCCAGCACATCAAGCCCCGATCCGCTGCCGATATGCTGCTCAATTATGGCCCTCCATGCCGGCGCTTTAAAGCTGTTAAGCTCATCCAAAACGATATCATTATAAACCTCGGCGCTTTCATCCCAATATTGTTGAGAACGGTTTTTCGTTTCCATCATACCCTCCTTGATCTTGTCTATTTTATATTGACAGTTTTGCAAACGCGCTCCTATAATAGTAATCATTACGATTAAGGAGGGCAAGCTTTTTTTCATCACACATAAAAAATAATATAAGTTGAAGTAGAGAAAGATCACATTTCCAGTCAGTATCGATACGCTGTCAAGTCCTTCTCTCCACTCTCCCTCTCGTTCAGAAGGCGCATCTTTCGTATGGGTGATTGACTTTGCTGTGCATGCCCCTAGTAACATGGCTTCTCGGATGATGCAGCAGCATCACCGGTAGATTACACTGCCTAGCGCCTGAGTCATGCGGGAATCGTGGTTACTGACAGAAGGGGAGAGTGAGCGGAAACGCCAAATGGGGAGAGTATCGCCTCTCCAAATATTTTGAGAAATAACGAAGCCGTATCAAAACTTAATTCAAGTAATTCAATATCGCGGGGAGAAGAGAGATTGTGAGAATAAAAATTGCTGTAAGATACAAAGCACCCATAGAAATGCTCAAACCATGGTTTATTCTGATGCTGGCGGTTATCGTCATTGCCGGTTGTGCAAAAGAATCCTCCGAGGCTGCTCCATCCGAAGCCAAACAGATTACCGTCGCAAGCAGTACGGATAGTGGAATCAACCGACTGGATGCAGCTTCTTATGAAGGAATGATGCAAGCTTACCCGTTAATTTACGATTCTCTGGTTGAGTATGGAGAAAAAGGGGAGATCCAGCCCGCTTTAGCTGAGTCTTGGGATATTTCGCCTGATGGCAAAGAGTATACGTTTCATTTACGTAAGGATGTCCAATTTTCTGACGGAACGCCTTTTAATGCAGAAGCAGTAAAGTTCTCCGTGGATCGTTGGGCGAATAAGCCTGAGCATGATTGGCTGTTGACCTCGAAAAATCTAACATCAATCAAAGTGATAGATGAGTTTACCGTTAAGCTTACGTTTACGAAGCATTATTATTTGACACTTGCGGAACTTTCCTACCCTAGGCCGTTTCGAATCATGAGTCCGACTTCCGTCGAACCGGCTGGCGATCCGGAGGGCAAATTTGTAAAGGCGATCGGCACAGCAGCGTGGGTACAGGAAGAATATAAACAAGATGTACAAACTGTTTTTACGCCTAATTCTACCTATTGGGGCGTTAAGTCCGGAATTGATAAGCTCACGTTCAAAGTGGTTCCGGATTCCCAATCGCGTGTCCTAGCCGCCCAGAACGGCACTATTGATATTGCGGGAGGCGAAGTTAGTAAAATTCCGTTGGAAAGCTTATCATTACTGAAAAATGGAGAGAAGACGAAGCTGGCCACTCAAAAGGGCACCGCTTCTTACTTCCTTGTTGTTAATGATGCAAATGCGGCAATTGCCGATAAAAAGGTGCGTCAAGCGATTAATTATGCTGTTGATAAGCAGTCTATCGCACGAGACTTGTTTGACGGTACGGGCAGTCCAGCTACCGGCATACTTCCGACAACTAATGCCTACGTCTCCGAGGACAGTAATAAAGGTTACTCATATAATCCGGAGATGGCCAAGCAGCTCCTTAACGAGGCTGGCTGGAAGGATGCAAATGGGGATGGAACGGTTGAAAAAGAAGGAGAAAATCTTGTGTTTTCACTTGTGCTGCAAACCGAGGAGTATCCTGAATGGAAACCGTTGGCTGAAGCTGTTCAGGACCAATTGTCCAAAGTTGGCATCCAAGTAGAGCTCAAGGTTCTGGAGCAGGCTTCGTATTACGATGCTTTGTGGAAGAACAAAGAGTACGATTTGCTCATCTACAGGACGTATGCCGATGCCTTCAATCCACTTGGCTTCCTGATGGCGCTTTTTTATAAAACAAATGAGGCTCCAGCGGTCGCTTTCGGCACGGAGCAGTTAAGCAGCTTGATTGACCGCGCGGCCGCGACTCTTACTGACGAAGAACGGTTTAAAGCTTACAATGATATTTTTCAATTGATGAATGAAGAAGCAATGAGTGTGCCGTTGTTTTACCCCGACGACTTGTTTGTAGTGAACAATCGTATCTCTGACGTACAGTTAGGAGCGACTACATTCAGACCGATTGTATGGGAAAAGCTTCGGTTGGATGAACAACGATGAATAAAGGTCTGCTTAAGCGACTGATCTGGACAATTCCCACCCTGCTAGGCGTGACTGTTGTAACATTTACACTCGTTCAATTAATGCCTGGAAATCCGACGGATATATGGCTGAGAAGCAAGGGGATTATTCCTGACGCCGTCAGCGTAGCAGAAATACGGCGCCAGATGGGGCTTGATCAACCACTGATTGCACAGTATGGAGCATGGCTGAATGAAATTTTTCATTTACGTCTGGGACTATCGTTTCAAAGCGGGCTGCCGGTTACGAAGGAACTCGCAGCGCGGTTGCCAGCGACTTTGAGACTGATGGGCGCCTCCTTCGCTGTCGCGTGTATTCTTGCGGTTCCAGCCGGCATCGTATCCGCATGGTATAAGCAGCAGCACCTCGACCATGCCGTTCGTTTCCTATCTATTTTGGGCGCGTCGCTGCCGCACTTCTGGATAGGAGCCATGCTTATTTATTTGTTCTGTATCCGAACTAACCTGCTCCCCATGATGGGTGACGGAGGAATTATGAATTATATAATGCCGTCCATAACGATGGCGGCGGGCATGGCGGCCGTATATGCTCGTATGTTGCGAGCCGGGATGCTGGAGGCGATGGCAGATTCCCATTATAAAGCGGCCCGGGCTAGGGGAATCAAGCAAAACCGTTTGATCGTCCAGCATGCGATTCGACCGGCATTGCTGCCGTTTATAACGGTAATCGGGAATAGCTTTGGTTATTTCTGGGGTTCCTCGATTATTGTTGAAGCGATTTTCTCATGGCCAGGGGTAGGCAGATTAATGATTGATGCTATTTTTAACCGCGATTATCCGGTCATTCAGGCAATTATACTGCTGACAGCCGCTTGCGTTATCGTGGTGAATTTGGCAGTAGATCTCATTTATTATTGGCTTGACCCGAGAATTCGGGCAGAAGGCGGTCGTTATGAGGAACTTTAACATACAGCGTATCAGAAAAATGGCGGGAGCAATCGGAAATCCGCTAGGGAACAAGATTGCCAGCTCCGGCTTGTATATCCTGTTAATGGTTATCGTGGTCGGTATTCTGGCACCCATGATTGCGCCTCACGATCCGCTCGCGGTCAATCTGACTGCGAAGCTGCTGCCGCCTAGCTTGGAATACCCGCTTGGGACCGATCAAATGGGAAGATGCGTTTTTTCAAGAATCATTAGCGGAACCATGGCCTCACTCGTCATGCCGTTGACTGCGATGGCACTTATTATTCTCATCGGTATGCCCCTTGGCGTTATTGCTGGTTACTATGGGGGCGTGCTCGATCGGATCATCATGGTTGTGGTGAATACGATGCTCTCCTTCCCGAATTTACTGCTGGCCATTGTACTAACGGGATTTTTTGGGCCGGGAACGTTGCATATTTTACTCGCGGTCGTCGCCGTGTGGTGGGCGAAGTATACGAGAATTGTGAGAGGGATGACGTTGTCATTGAAGGAGAAGCCCTATGTCAAAGCCAGCCGGGGCTGTGGCTCGTCGGACATCTGGCTGATGTTCCGGCATATTGCGCCCGGTACGATGCCAACCGTGCTTGTATTCTCCGCATTGGATGTCGGCCGAATGATTCTTGCGATTTCCGGTCTGGCCTTCCTCGGTCTCGGCGTTACGCCTCCATCCCCAGAGTGGGGCGCGATGCTCAGCGACGGTCGGCATTATTTGCAAACCGCGCCACGACTGCTTTTGTCTCCCGGTCTGGCCATCTTGCTCGTGATGGCGGCATGCAATCTGCTCGGTGAAGGTTTAAGAGATGCGTTGGATGTTAAAGGGTAACCGCTATCGGCGTTTTGGAGGATGGATATGACGATAAGAGAAAACGATGCCAACAACTTGCTGCGAGTAAATCAATTGAATGTTATATACGAAAATCGGCGCGGGATGGTGCATGCAGTTAAGGATGCCAGCTTTGAAATGGGAAGCGGTCGTGTACTGTGTATTGTGGGAGAAAGCGGCAGCGGCAAGAGTGCTATAGCGCTCTCCCTGCTAAAGTTGATCGACCCACCGGGCAAGATTTCGAACGGTCAGGTTCTTCTGGATGGGGAAGACTTGCTCTCGCTGTCAGAACAACAGTTAACCCGCATCCGCGGCAAGCAGATGGGGATGATTTTCCAGAATCCATCGCGCAGCTTGAACCCCGTCATCAAGATTGGCGTTCAGTGTGCGGAGACTATCCGCAGTCATGAGAAACTATCAAGAGTGGAGGCGGATGAGCGTACATTGGACTGCTTGCGGGAAGTCGGTTTTGCCCGTCCACAGGAAACGATGAATCGATTCCCGTACCAGTTGAGCGGTGGAATGCTGCAACGTGTCATGATCGCCATGACGCTGAGCTTAAAGCCAAGGCTGCTAATCGCCGATGAGCCGACGACCGCTCTTGATGTTACCGTTCAGGCACAAGTTATGTCCAGGCTGCTGCAATTGAAGAAACGTTGGAACACCTCCATTCTGCTCATTACACATGACCTCAGTATAGCGGCTCAAATGGCTGATGAGGTAGCAGTTATACATGCGGGAATTATAGTCGAACATCGAAAAACACTGGATCTTTTTCAAGATCCGCATCATCCATACACAAAAAAATTACTGCGCAATGTTAGGGGAGAGAGTAATAAGGAGATGACATACGAATGGAATTGCTGCAAGTGAATGGATTGTTAAAACATTACGGGACACCCACTCTAACGGGGGCAATAAATCTAGGCCTGAAGCAGAAGCGTCGAGGCTCGTCTCCTCCCGCTCTTGATGGCGTCTCGTTTACTATAGGCAAAGGTGAAGCATTCGGGCTCGTCGGAGAAAGTGGCAGCGGGAAGAGCACACTAGCTAGATTGATTTGTCGGATGGACACGCCTACAGCTGGGCAACTCCTGTGGAATGGGGAAGACATCACGGAACTGCGAGGCAAACGGTTGAAAGGCTTCAGGCAGCATATTCAGATGATCTTTCAGGATCCGGTATCCAGTCTGAGCCCTTATCTAACGGTAGAGCAAGCCATTCGAGAGCCGCTCCGAAATTTTGGTCTAGGCTCTCGCTCCGAGCGCGATATCCTGGTTCAAGAGCTTATCAAGGATGTCGGCTTGGATCCAAAGCTAGCGTCACGCTATCCGAGCGAATTAAGCGGAGGCCAGAATCAGAGGGTCAATATAGCCAGGGCACTGGTCTGTAAGCCCTCGTTAGTTGTGTGCGACGAACCGCTGTCCAGTCTCGACGCCCCCATGCAGACACAAATTCTAACGTTACTGGCAAGACTGCGGGATCAGCGTACTTTATCCTATCTGTTTATTTCCCACGATCTGCTCGCTGTCCAATCATTGTGCGACCGGATTGCTGTCATGTATAGAGGAGCCATTGTCGAAATATTCGACAGCTCCCAAATGTCCGTCATCCATCATCATCCGTATACGAAGCTGCTGCTTTCCTCCATACTTATTGCGAACCCTCTCAAACGCCATCAATGGAAAGAAACGGAGACAGAGAAGGACGACAAAGCAACATCTGAGGAGGGCGGTTGCAGTTTTTATCAACGTTGTCCATTCGGCACACCGTTGTGCAGGACGGTCAGACCGCAGTTAAAGCTGAGGGAACGGGGGCATTATGCCGCCTGCCACGAGCTTGACGACACGAGCGATTTATAATGCGCAGAGAGCGCTGCATCAGTGATTTTTTGCGTACGGCAGCCCCTAATTAGAAAACATACAGTGTGCTATTTTTTGTCACAATTACTTATGGATTTGAGTCTATAATAATTATAATACAAGTTTAAATGGAGAAGGTGCCGAAGGAATGAATAAAAACAATGTGCGATTGGAAATGACAAGTGATGAGGAAGAGTTGGAGCAAGTAAGGAATCATTTATACTCGTATAATATGAAGAGTGTGGATGCGGATTTCGAGCCAATTAATTTGGTTCTGAAAGCACAAAACAATGAGATTGTCGGCGGTTTGCTAAGCTATAGATACGGACAAAGTATCTTTATCGAGATTTTATGTGTTGATGAAAGATTGCGCGGCAGCGGACTCGGAACGAATCTGCTGAAAAAAATAGAAGAGATAGCCGCACAACGTGCAGTAGACACGATACATTTGGATACGTTTGGTTTTCAAGCGCCGGGTTTCTATCTGAGAAACGGATATGAGCAGTTTGGGGAACTTAAAGATGTGCCCGTAAAAAACCAAAACAGATACTTTCTGAAAAAGCAAATGAATAAATGCAGATAAAGCGCCGGGGCAGGCAATGAGCTTGTCTTCATTGTCTTCCCCTCATATATGACAAGAACAAAATGACATAAAATAGCGCTTTCAAATTTCTTCTTTACAGATGCGAGGGAAAGAAGTAATATAAAAACAACAAAGTTGTATACAAGTATACTTGTAGTCTTTTAAGAGGAGTGAAGACAGCATGAAGTTAGGCATGATTGGTCTTGGCAAGATGGGATATAATCTGGTTGAAAATATGCTTCGTCATCAGCACGAGGTAGTCGTATATGATGTGAATACAGAGCCAAGGCAGCAATTGGCAGGGCAGGGGGCAGTACCTGCGGGTTCTATCGAGGATCTGGTTTCGAACTTGGCATCCCCTAAAGTAGTCTGGATGATGGTGCCTGCAGGCGAGATCGTGGATGGTGTAATCGACACGCTCATTCCGCTCCTGTCGCAAGGGGATATCGTTATTGACGGGGGCAATTCTCATTATAAACAATCGTTGGCGCGGGGCGAGAAGCTGCACGCACATGGGATTCATTTCTTCGATGTCGGGACATCGGGCGGAACCGAGGGCGCGGCACAGGGCGGCTGCTTTATGATTGGCGGGAATCAGGAAGCTTTTGCATCGATTGAGCCTTTGTTCCGAGATATCGCCGTAAAACAAGGATATTTGTACGCCGGTAAGAGCGGCAGCGGTCATTTTCTGAAAATGATTCACAATGGCATTGAGTATGGCATGATGCAGTCGATCGCTGAAGGGTTTGAACTGCTGGACAAGAGCGATTTTGATTATAACTATGAAGATGTGGCGCGTGTATGGTCGAATGGTTCCGTTATTCGCAGCTGGTTAATGGAGCTGACACAAAATGCATTCTCGAAAGATCCGAAGCTAGAAGGGATTTGCGGTGTCATGCAGAGCTCCGGCGAAGGGAAATGGACCGTGGAGACGGCCCTGGATTTGCAAGCGAGCGCACCGGTCATCGCGATGTCCTTGTTCATGAGATATCGTTCACTTGAAGCCGATACGTTCCATGGCAAGATCGTCGCTGCGCTGCGGAATGAATTTGGCGGTCATGGGGTAGTTAAGAACATCTGAGGGCGCAACAACTCCTCATCCTGATGGAATCGTCAAGAGAATGTGATAGAATGAGTCTAAATGTCACCTTAACGGGCGAACTACCATTCATTAGGAGAGTTGAACCTTTATGCATTATCCATCCGCATGGCTGCAGGGAATTTCCCTTGGGGAATCGATTGCTTGTGAATTACGATTGCAAATTATAAATGGAACGATCAAACCGGGTGAGGTCATCTCTGAAAATCGAGCGGCCGCCGACTTCGGCACGAGCAGATCTCCGGTAAGGGAAGCGTTGAAAACGCTATCGAACGAAGGTCTGATCCGGTTAGAACGGATGGGAGCGGTAGTCTTGGGTTTGAGCTCAAAGGATATCGAGGAATTGTATGATGTCCGCTTTCTCATCGAAAGCTTTGTTCAGCAGCGTCTGGCCCATGGCAACCAAGAAAAGTTAATTGTAAAATGCAATCAAATTATCGATAAAATGGAATTAGCGGTCAAATATAACGATGTTGTCGATTTCGCCTATCAGGATTTTTCCTTTCATGAAGCGATTGTGGCAGCGGCGGAACATAAAAGAATTTTTCATCTATGGACAAGCATCCGCCACATCGTAATGACGGTCATGTTGATTACAACCGAAGAGGTATTTTCCAAGGGAGAGCAGAAGCTCAGCTCTGTCATTAATAAGCATCGTACGATTGTGAAAGGGCTGGAGTCCAAGAACGCCGACACGATACAGAACGTAGTTCGGGAATATTTTGCGGATTCGCGCCAGACACTGCATACGAGCTTGCCTCAATTTTAAGGGGAAGGAGAAGAGTATTTTCTTTTCGCTTAAAGTTGTCGACAAGTATACAATATGTGGAATGGAAAAACTAAGGGGAATTATAAAAGAGTCAGAATCGCAGGGAGGATTTATATATGAGCAGTATTTTTGGTCTCAGTCACAATGTAACGTTGCTCATTTGGACATTGATTGCAATTGTATTTCTGGTTGTGTTTATTGCTAAATATAAATGGAATCCTTTTGTCACACTGCTCCTCTCAGCTTTGATGCTGGGATTGCTTGCAGGGATGAAGCCGCTTGATGTGGTGAGCTCGATTACAGGCGGTCTAGGCGGTACACTCGGGACAATCGCGATCGTCATCGCTCTCGGAACGATGCTTGGCAAGATGATGGCAGAATCCGGAGGCGCGGAGCAAATCGCTTCTACCTTGGTAGATAAGTTCGGAGAGAAGCGAGTTCATTGGGCGATGATGATCGTTGGCTTTATCGTAGGGATTCCGGTGTTCTTCGAAGTGGGTCTTATCCTCTTGATTCCAATTGTGTTCACTGTGGCACGTAAAACAAAAATGCCGCTCTTGCAAATTGGGATTCCTATTTTAGCTGGACTTTCGACGGTGCATGGACTTGTCCCGCCGCATCCGGCACCGATGATTGCGATTGATGCCTATCAGGCGGATCTCGGGAAAACGATTCTGTATTCTCTTTTGATTGGCTTGCCAACCGCAATTATTGCCGGTCCTTTATTCGGCAAGTTCATTGGTAAGCGCATTCAGGTGGAACCACCGGCCAAATTGGCTGAACAATTTGCGCTGCAGAGCGATCGTAAGCTTCCGGGCTTTGGCATCACCTTGTTTACGATTTTGCTGCCGGTCATCTTAATGCTAGTTGGTTCGGTGGCAGATATCGCGGATCCAGAAGCAACTAGCAGCATCACTGTATTTTGCGAATTTATCGGGCACGAAATTATAGCGCTGTTGATTGCGGTTGTATTCTCGTTCTTCTCACTCGGTTTTGCGAGAGGATTTACGAAAGAAGAAGTATCCCGCTTTACAAGTGAGTGCTTAGCGCCCACTGCCACGATTATTCTCATCATTGGCGGGGGCGGAGCCTTCAAGCAAGTGTTGATTAATAGCGGTGTAGGGGGAGCGATTGCCGAAATTGCGACACAAGCCAATGTGAATATTATTTTGTTCGCCTGGTTTGTAGCTGCATTGATTCGGGTCGCCACTGGATCTGCAACCGTGGCCATGACGACAGCCGCAGGAATTGTGGCACCTGTCCTTGCGATGAATCCTGGTGCGAATGTAGAGCTTGTCGTGTTAGCGACAGGTGCAGGCTCGATTGTGCTGTCCCATGTCAATGATGCTGGCTTCTGGATGGTGAAGGAGTTCTTCAATATGTCCGTGCCTCAGACATTGAAATCATGGACGGTGATGGAGACGCTGCTATCAGTTGTAGGATTGATTTTTATACTTCTCCTCAGTACAGTAGTGTAAGTGAATCAGGATTATGGCAAGCAGGATTTCGAGAAAGAAGGTTTACCAATGAGCATGAAAAAGTACATGATCGGTATCGATATCGGAACAACGAGCACCAAGGCTGTTCTGTTCGAAGAGAACGGACAGGTCGTAGCCAAGGGGAGCGAGGGGTATCCTTTATATACGCCTAATTCGACGATTGCGGAGCAGGATCCGGAGCATATCTTCCAAGCGGTCATCCAAGCGGTCAAGCAAGTGATGGCGCACAGCGAAGTTCGGCGTGAGGACATCCTGTTCGTCGCATTCAGTTCGGCGATGCACAGCGTCATTGCTATTAATGCCGCAGGCAAGCCGCTTACGCCATGTATGACGTGGGCGGATAACCGCAGCAGCGAATATGCCGCGCGGTTGAAGCGGGACATGAACGGTCATGAGCTGTACTTGCGGACAGGGACGCCGATTCATCCGATGTCCCCGATTACGAAATTGATGTGGATGCGCGATGAGGAGCCTGAGATTTTTCAAAAGACTAATAAATTCATCTCGGTTAAAGAGTATGTGTTCGCCAAGCTCTTCAACGAGTACGTGGTGGATTACTCGATCGCTTCAGCGACCGGCATGTTGAATTTAAGGGATCTGGATTGGGATGAAGAGGCGCTGCGAATTGCCGGGATTACCCGTAATCAGCTGTCTAAGCTCGTCCCGACGACGCATCAGGTACAGGGGTTGGATGCGTCATATGCAGAAGAGATGGGCTTGGCGGTGTCCACGCCGTTCATAGTGGGAGCGAGTGACGGCGTCCTCTCCAATTTGGGAGTGAATGCGATCGAACCCGGCGTGGTCGCGGCTACCATTGGCACGAGCGGAGCGGTTCGCACGGTCGTGGATCGTCCGGTCACGGACCCGAAAGGAAGAATTTTTTGTTACGCCTTGACCGATAAGCATTGGGTGATCGGTGGTCCCGTCAACAACGGGGGCATGCTGTTCCGTTGGGTGCGGGATGAGTTCGCGGCCGCGGAAGTGGAAACAGCCAAGCGTCTTGGGGTGGACTCCTATGATTTGTTGACGAAAATTGCAGAGCAGGTAAGACCGGGCGCAGATGGATTGCTCTTTCACCCGTATTTGACCGGCGAACGCGCGCCGCTGTGGAATGCGGATGCGCGCGGTTCCTTCTTCGGACTGACGATGCACCATCGGAAAGAGCATATGATTCGCGCCGTGCTGGAAGGAGTCATTTTTAACCTGTACACGGTGCTGTTGGCAATGGAAGAGCAGATCGGACGGCCGCGCAAAATTCACGCCACAGGCGGCTTCGCCCGCTCGGCATTATGGCGCCAAATGATGGCGGATATTTTCGACCAGGAAGTCGTTGTACCTGAAAGCTACGAAAGCTCCTGTCTGGGCGCTGTCGTGCTCGGCCTATACGCGATTGGCCGCAGTGATTCGCTGCATATCGTGTCCGATATGGTGGGGGCGATTCACGAGCATAAGCCGATCAAGGAAAACGCAGAATTGTACCACGAGCTTCTGCCCATCTATATTTCGATCTCGCGCAAGCTGGAAGAGGAGTATGAGGCGATCGCGCAATTCCAACGGAAGCTGTTTGAAGAGTAACCTATATTTAAGGGAAGACCCTGAATGACGAATTTGTCGTGATTCAGGGTCTTATTTCTTTCTTCATCCTTTCGAGTTGTTAAGATAGTTGTTGAAAGAGGAGAATTCCACAATTTCACGAATACATAAAATGACATATGTTGTTCGAGCCGATCGAGTGCTGCATATCCAAATTGTTTATAGGGAGAGTTAGGTATGGAATTTCATGAACTGCAAGGTGAACGCATCAAGCTGATTCCGCTCGAATTCGATCATATCCCGAATTTGTACGAATACTCTAAGCATCCTGAAATATGGACGCACTATCCGGCGAAAATTCGGACCTTGGAAGACATTTGAACGCCGGTCACGCCACCTGACTGCGAGCTAATGTATTGGGGGGGAATATAATTATAAATAGAGAACAAGTCACTTCATTTCTACATCATCTTCATACAAAGGAGTTTCTGTTTGCAGACGAATTCCGCATTCAAGCATACATCGACCCGGCGAGCGAAGTTTCATCTTATTTTATATCGTTGAACAGGGGATATGTTAACACCATTATAGAAGGCTTTATATTACTTCTAGAAAGACTTGAGTATATAGAAGAAGAGTGGGAATGGGATAAGACTCTTGTGGAACATAACAGAATCAATGTCCTTTATAAGGCAGTATATTATGTGATGAAAAACGGACTTTTCGAAGAAATAAGCGGAACAACCGCTGTAAAAAAGATGAATGAAATGAATGCAGATATTGAGCTCGAGCATGAAATTGCTAATGATTCCAACAATGTTGTTATTTTTGATGACTGGAATTTGTTTCAACTATTAGGGCATAACGAGGAAATTGTTTATCTTTATATATGGTACACGACGGCCTGAACAACTTTCACCGCCCTAGACCCACCGGACTCCTCCATTTCTCTAACGAAATGGGGGAGTTCTTTATCATTATGCGTAATGGAATAGCTCCCCGAAGTTTAATAATGTTAAATATAATTGCAGCGCTAATGGCTTAAGGCTTAAACTTTGCCAAACTATCAATATACATTGACATAAAAAGACAATGGTAGTATATTGCAACAAACTAACATCTGCACATGAAATATGTGAAATTGAGGAAGGTAAGGAGCGCTCGAACATGATCAGTAAAAAATATGGTGTCAATAATTAGTGTCAATAATTATTAAATATTAGAATTATATGAATAATATTGTATTTGGTAGATTATTTGATATACTATTAGCAATTCAATAACTCTGCTTCTTAAGTATCTGCATTTGGCAATAGCCAAAACTAGGTAGGAGGAATAAGAGTGTATCGAAATTTGCTGGAAGTGTTGGAAAAAATGGCTCATCAGCACCCGGATAGAAAAGCGTTTGTTTATTTAAAAGACGGGGAAGTGGAGAGCGACAGCTGCACATATCGCGAATTGTGCCGCCAATCCCAAAAACTTGCCGCCTATTTTCAGCTTCTGAATTTGGAAGGCGAGAGAATCATGATTCTGCTGCCCAGCGGGATTGATTACATCATTGCTTTTTTCGGATGCATGTATGCAAAATCACTTCCGGTGCCGGTCTACCCTCCTAGTAAATCACGAAATGCGGAGCGGATCGCATCGATCTATAACGATGCCAAGCCAGCTCTGGTAATTGTGCAATCCCTCCAAGATTCCGAAAAACTTCCTGAGATGATGCGCAACGTCCACTCGATCAAGCTTGAAGAGATATTACAGAGCGACTATGAATATATGCCGCAGGTCGACACGATTCTCTCTGATCAAATTGCTTTTCTCCAATATACGTCCGGATCGACCAGTGCCCCAAAAGGGGTAATGGTGAGTCACCTCAACTTACTTCACAATTTCGAGATGATGAAACAACGGTTTCAACACTCGGATCACACCGTTATGGCAACTTGGCTGCCAATCTATCATGATATGGGTCTTATTGGAGTTGTTTTGCAAAATATATACAATGGCGGATGCTGTTATATTATGTCGCCTTTGGATTTTGTGCAAAAACCGATCCGTTGGCTGCGGACGATCAGCAAATATGGAGTCACTTTCAGTGGCGGCCCGGACTTCGCTTATCGGCTGTGCGTCCAAAAAATATCGGATGAAGATAAAAGCGATTTAAATTTGAGCCATTGGGTGAACGCCTTTAATGGGGCTGAACCAGTGCGAGCGGACACAATCCGGGAGTTTTGCAATGCTTTTCGGGAATGCGGTTTTCGTGAAGAGGCTATGCTGCCCAGCTACGGCTTGGCTGAAGGAACACTGTGCGTAACGGTTGGGGAAAGAGAAGCTGCTCCCAAGTTTTTGCATATTGATGAAAAGGGGCTACAAAGCAACGATATTGTCATTGAGGATTGTTCGCCCAATACATCGCGTGCACAAGTCGGCTGCGGGCAAATTTTATCGTATCAGCAAATTATAATCGTAGACCCGCTCACAATGATCGAATGTGCGGCAGGGAAAGCGGGCGAGATTTGGATTAAAGGCGATAGTGCCGCCAAAGGGTATTGGGGGGCTCCAGAAGGCAGTAAAGAAACGTTTGCCGCTTGCCTGTCAGATACGGGAGAAGGCCCTTTTTTGCGGACAGGCGATCTTGGCTTTATCTGCGATGGAGAGTTGTACATTACCGGGCGGTTGAAAGATTTGATCATTATTCGCGGGCAAAATTATTACCCCCATGATATCGAGGAAATTGCCGCAAGTTGTCATTCGGAAATCAATGTCGCCAGTACGGCTGCTTTCTCAATTGACGTACAAGGCAATGAGGAACTTGTCGTGCTGTGCGAAATGAATAGGGAGTTCAAACATATCGTTCAACGGCAACAGCTCGACATGGAAATGTGTCTGAAAGAGATAACCCGTCATATTAAAGCAGAAATTATCGAAAAATTCCAGCTTCATACCTACGATATCAAAATTGTTAAACCTCTAAATATTCCGAAAACATCCAGCAACAAGATTCAACGCCGCAAATGCAAAGACATGTATCTGAACGGAAGTTTAATCGTGTGGGGTGATTGAATGAGCGGGGAACAGAGCAGCCGTTACAACGACATTTGCAGGTGGTTCGTACAGAAAATCAGTGCTGTGAAGCAGCTTTCGCCAAGTGAAATAGAAGCGTCGGTTCCGTTTTCATATTACGGACTCGATTCCAAGGAATTGGTGTCTTTGTCTGGAGAATTGGAGAGCTTTGTCAGTCATGCTGTCGATCCGACCTTGTTCTGGGACTATCCATCCATTCATTCCGTGGCCCAATATTATTCTTCCCGCGGTGAAGACAAACGTGGCTATATCCGGTCTGGAGGTTCTGTGCAGGAGCATGCGGATGGTGTTGCGGTAATCGGAATGGGATGCCGGTTCCCAAAAGCAAAAAACATCACCGAATATTGGCGCAATTTGCACAGCGGATTGGACTGCATTTCGGAAATACCAGCAGAGCGCTCGGTCCATTTTGCACAGGACGGAATGCGCTACGCCGGTCTTGTGGACGACATCGATCGGTTTGACAATGAGGCTTTTTACATATCTCCGCGTGAAGCGGAGCAGATGGACCCCCAGCAGCGGATGCTGCTGGAAGTGGTATGGGAAGCGATTGAGGATGCGGGACTGACGAACGAACGTTTAAGCGGCTCGAGGACAGGGGTTTTTGCGGGAATTTCCAGCAACGATTACGGCTACAGCAAGCTATCGGATTTCGGGCAGAGCAGTATTTACAGAGTAACGGGAAATTCCAAATGCATTGCTGCCAACAGAATTTCTTACATATGGAACTTGCGTGGTCCCAGCCTGGCTGTGGATACAGCGTGTTCTTCTTCGCTGGTCGCCATTCATCTGGCTTGCCAAAGCCTAAGAACGGGTGAATCCGACATGGCCATCGCCAGCGGAGTGAATGTGATATTAAACCCAGGAATAAGCAAGGCCTTCTTCGAGGCGGGTATGCTCTCGGCAGACGGCAGATGCAAAACGTTTGATTCCCGGGCGGACGGCTACGTTCGCGGGGAAGGAGCGGGTGCCGTCATATTGAAGCCGCTGTCCGACGCTCTTCGTGACCAAGATAAGATATACGCCGTTATACGGGGCAGCGCTATCAATCAGGATGGTTTGAGCAATGGATTGACCGCTCCCAATTTACAGGCTCAGGAAGAGGTGCTGAAGGAGGCATACCGTATTGCCGGTGTTCACGCGGAACATATAGACTACATCGAGGCGCACGGGACGGGCACCGCTTTGGGAGATCCGATTGAAGTCCAGGCTATAGGGCGGGTGCTGTCAACCAATCGTTCCATGCTGGATAAGTGTTATATCGGTTCCGTAAAGACCAATTTTGGACATTTGGAGGCAGCGGCTGGAATTGCTGGATTTATAAAAACAGTGCTTTGCTTAAAAAACAGGGAGTGGGTGCCCAATTTGCATTTTGAGCAAATCAACCCATATATCCCGTTCCAAGACCTGCCGCTTCAAGTGGTGAGGCAGTCAACGACACGGCCGGCAGGCGGCAGACCCGCTTTGGCCGGAGTAAGCTCCTTTGGCTTCGGAGGAACGAATGCCCATGTCGTACTTCAACAATATGTCCCTGTAGGGACGGTTCCACAGAAGAGGGAAGACCCGAAGCTGTATTTCTTGCCTCTGTCAGCCAACACCGAGAGTGCTTTGGCCCGATTGGCAGCCGACACGAAGCAATATTTGCATGAACATCCCGATATGCCGCTGACCGATATTTGCTATACAGCTCAACGAAGAAGGACGCATCGTGCATGGCGCGGGGCCGCTATCGGCAGCAATCGTACGGAGCTCATCGGGGAGTTGGAACGACTCGACGCACGCTGCGGAACCATCGATGTGTCCAAAATGGTGTTCGTCTTCTCGGGTCAAGGCAACCAATGGCCAGGCATGGGGCGATATTTCCTTGAACATGAAGGCGAGTTTAAACGCGTGTTTTTAGAATGCGATGCGTTATGGGACAACTATGCGGGATGGTCTCTCTGGGACGAGATTCACCGTGACCAAGTTGATGACTGGTCTGATCGTACCGATGCGGCGCAGCCGCTGGTCTTCGCCGTTCAGGTATCCCTAGCAGCCTTATGGAAAAGCTGGGGGGTTGAGCCGAAGGCCGTGATCGGACACAGCTTGGGTGAGATTGCCGCGCATTATACGGCAGGCGTGCTCAGCTTGGAAGACGCGCTGCTGATTGTATATTGGCGCAGTAAGCTTATGCAGACGACCCAAGGACAGGGAGCCATGGCACTCGTCCGTATTCCGCTTGCTGATATTGAACAGCGGCTGGCGGACAACAGCTATTCGAGCCTGTGTATAGCTGCCGTTAATGGACCAGCGTCTATCGTGCTCTCCGGAGACAAATATGAAGTGGAACGCTTTATTCAGAATCTGCCCGATACAGTCAAAACCTACCCGCTTTCAAGCTCGTTCGCTTTTCACAGCAGACAAATGGAGCCTTTATGCGATCGGTTCCATTCCGAAGTCAAATCAATTCGACATCGATTGGCACATCTGCGTATTTATTCGACGGTGACAGGCCAGGTAGAGAACGGTCTGCGAATTCATGCGGATCATTGGTTGGACAATATGCGTAAGCCTGTTTTGTTTGCGGATGCGCTGGTCAAGGCGAAGCAGGACGGGTACGAAGCATTTGTGGAGGTTGGACCGCATCCAGTGCTAATTCAAAATGTAGAGGAATGCTTTGAGGATTGCAGGACGAAGCTCGCGCTGTTCTCCATGCGCAAGGGTGACGGCGGGGAGTCCATGCTGCAGGCCGCTGTCAAGCTGTATCAGCACGGTGTGGAGTTGAAATGGGGGAACATGGGACCTAAAGGTGAGTGCGTCTCCATTCCGACCTATCCCTGGGAGAAAAAAAGATTCTGGATCGACGATTCGGATGCGCCTCTTCAGGGGACGATTGCAGCGCCTCCCGTTACGGAAGATAGCCTGACCGGCCACCATGCCGCACTGTCCGTACAGTCAATCATTCAGGTTGCTCACGAGCGCGAACAGGCTCTGCCGCTGTTGGAACAGCATTTACAGACCCTCTTTGCAAGCATATTGAAGATAACTCCGGCTGCGGACTTATCCATGGACCAACCCTTGGTCATGCTTGGTATGGATTCCATTATGGCCTTGCAGCTTAAGCACAAAATCGAGCAGGAGTTCCAAGTATCTTTGCCGCTCGTTCATTTTCTGGAAGGAACAACAACGCGGCAGGCTGCGCTAAAAATGAATGAGATTTTGCAGGATACCCGATGTCAGGATGCTGGGGAACATTCGCAGATAGACGATTTACTAGCATCGGATGATATGGAGCGCGATGTGAGCGAGCTGTCCGACGAAGACATGGATCGATTATTGCTGCTTTTAACGCAAAAAGGATCTGAATGATTACGATTTCAGGAAGTCAATGACAGGAGAATGAAGATGAAGAATGATTCGATTGTCGTCGCTGGCTTATCCCGCGCTGAAAAAGAAAAGCTGATCCAACAGCTGCTGCAGCAGCGCTCGGAGAAGCGAGATACTATGGTATCGTATGGGCAAAAAGCGCTTTGGTTGCTGCAGCATGTCAATCCAGACAATTGTGCCTACCACATTCAAGCGGCATGGGATATTTTATCACCGGTAGATGAGCGCAAGCTGCAAGCAACGTTTCAGAGCCTGTCCGATACATATAGTTCACTTCGCACCACATTTATGATGGAAAACGGAGACATTAAGCGGATTGTCAAGCCGGATTGCGAAGTCGATTTTCGGGTGCACTGTCTGGACGAATGGGGACCAGAGGCGGAAGCCATGTTCGCCAGACATCTGAAGATGCCATTCTCATTAAATGAAGGACCGCTGTTCCGTGTCAACTTGTACTGCGCTCCCAAGCGTCCACCCCGCCTTCTTCTGTCTCTGCATCATATTATTACAGATGCATGGTCCATCGTTATTCTTCTGCGTGATTTCATGGACCGTTACCAGCAGGAAATCTCGGAGGGACACCCATATATCGAAGAGAGAAGCTATAGTGCGTTTGTGGAATGGCAGGACCGTTATTTGAAAAGCGCTCGTGCAGAGCATGACTGGTTATATTGGAAAAAAACGTTGGCGGGCCCGCTGCCTGTCTGTTCGCTTATTGCGGACAACCCCGGGGCGATGATAGAAGGCAATCGGGGAAGCAGCTGCACCTTCAGATTCAGCGAATCCTTGTCGCAGGAAATCATTCAATTAAGCAGAAAGCTCGGCATTACGTTAAATTCGTTGCTGCTGGCCTCTTTCGCCGCACTCCTGTATCGGTACACGGAGCAGGAAGATCTCGTGATCGGCACGTTTGCTTCCGGCAGGAGCGAAGCTGGGTTGGAACGCATATTCGGCTATTTTGTGAATACCGTTGCCATACGTCTCGAGTGCTCAGGGGATCTCTCATTTCAGCAATTATCGGATGAGGTCAAACGGAAGGTGCTCGAATCCATGGAGCACCAGGACTATCCATTTCCTCTGGTTGTTGAACGATTGCAGCCAGAGCGCGATGCAAGGGTTTCACCTATTTTTCAGGTTGCCTTTGTCATGGAGCGAGCACAGAGCTCGGAGGGGCGTCGATCCCCGCTGTTCATCAGCAACGATCAAGATCGGGTAGAGCTGGGATCCATGATTCTGCAGCCTGTTCCGCTTGAGACGGCAGATACGCAGTTCGAGCTCGTTCTTATGATGGAAGAGACGGAAACATTCATTCACGGTTCTTTTATGTACAGGTCGAAGCTGTTTAGCGACAGCTTTATGACAACGATGGCTCGGCTGTTTACGGATTTGTTGGAGCACATCGTACGGAATCCGCAGGAACGGATTGGAAATTTGAGGTTCTATCAAAACCCATATGGACAGAAGGAACAGCACGTGCTGCCAGCGGCGGCAGAACCGCATATTTGTCTGCATCATCTGCTTGAATATCAAGGAGAGTACCGGCCGGAAGCGGCCGCCATTACTTTTCTGCACCAAACGGTAAGCTATCGTCAATTGGATCAACGAGCCAACCAAATTGCTCGGTTGTTAGCCCGAAGAGGCGTGAAAAAAGGAGATTTTGCAGGGGTCTGCTTGGAGCGTTCTCCTGATATGGTTGCGGCGGTGTTCGCCGTGTTAAAGCTGGGTGCGGTCTTCATTCCCATTGATCCCGCCTATCCGCCGCAGCGCAAAGCGTATATGGTGGAGCTGGTCAACATGGCGGCGATTATCAGCGCCTCGACAGTGGATCCCCATTCGTTCGGGGATAGAGTCGAACTCGTGTTGCTAGACCTGAACGAAGAAGAAATCGCTTGTCAAAGTGTGCAGGCTGTAAAGGAAAACATCGGCATTCACGATCTGGCTTATGTCATTTTCACTTCAGGCTCCACAGGCAAACCGAAGGCTGTGCTTGTCGAACACCGTGGCATCTGGAACATGGCCGAGGCGCAGAGAAGATACTTTGACTTAAATGACACAAGTAAAATACTTCAATTCGCTTCGTTCAGCTTCGATGCGTGGATTTTCGAAATCGTCATGGCTTTCCGCAGTGGGGGGACGCTGTGTATGGCTGCTGCAGAAACGCTGCTGCCCGGCAAACCGATGGTGCGATGGATGAAGGAACAACGGATCTCGCATGCGGTGCTCCCGCCGTCTGTCCTTTCCCTTATCCCGGATGTGAACCTGCCGGATTTGCAAGTCGTCATCTCAGCCGGTGAAGCGTGCACCAGAGAGATCGTGGCACGATGGGCTCCCGGCCGCCGATTTTTCAACGCTTATGGACCTTCGGAAGCTACCGTCTGGGTTACCGTAAAGGAGTGCTTCGCTCAGGAGTCTGTCATTGATCTGGGGGAAGCGATTCCCAATGTAGAGATACACGTGTTCAACGAGTACTTGCAGCATCCTCTCCCGGGCGCCATAGGAGAACTCCATGTCGGGGGTGTGGGCCTAGCCCGGGGGTACTACAATAATGCGGAAATGACGGAAGCGAAATTCATTGCTTATCCAGACGCGGAACAGCCTCAGGCAAAGCGATTGTACAAAACAGGGGATTTGGTCAGATGCCTGTCTGACGGGAGCCTGCAGTTTGTAGGCAGAAAAGACGATCAGGTCAAGATCAGAGGGGTCCGGATTCACCTGGGTGAAATCGAGCATCATTTGTCGGAGCACGCGGGAATCGCGGGCAATGCCGTCCTTGTCACGGGGGTCTTGCCCGAGCATGCGGCGCTTGCCGCTTTTATTGTCCTGCAACCACACGTTTTGTGGGATGAAACGGGTGTAAGGAACTTTTTGAAAGAACGGATGCCGGGCCATTATATCCCTTCCCGATTTATTGTCATCGGCGACATGCCTTTGACGCCCAATGGAAAAGTGGACCGCAAAGCATTGCAGGCTTCTCTGGAACACCATGCGCACGATGCTGTGGAAGAGAGAAGCTATAGCAACAATTTTGTCGAAGAAATATTGATGGAAATGTGGAAACGTCTGTTGGCCAAAAAACAGGTGCGGGTTGACGATCAATTTTTCGAAGCCGGCGGGCACTCATTACTGGCGACCCAGCTCATATCCAACATTCACGACGTGTTTTCGATTGAATTGCCGATTCACACCGTTTTTGCCAAGCCGGTGCTGCGTGAGATGGCGCATGAGATCCGACTGTTGCAGGAGGGTACGGGAACCGGCGTGGTCCAGCAAGAAATCATCCCCTTGAATCGCACTGGTGACTATCGTGTTCCTTTAACGAGCGCGCAGCAGAGAATGTGGTTCCTGCAAAAGCTTGACGAAGCCCAGACCGCTTATTTGATTCCGGGCGTCTTGTCTCTGGAAGGACCTGTGGATATGGATGCGCTGCAGCTGTCTTTACAGGAGATTATTCGCAGACACGATTCCCTCCGGGCCTCTATTCATTTGGAGAACGGAAGTCCCGTTGCTGCCATCAGAGCTGATGTGACGTTCCAGCTAGAGGTTAAGGATTGCACGGAGGAAGACGCATGGCAATGGATGCATGCGGAATGCTGCCGCCCGATTTATTTTTCGAACGACTTATATCGAATTACGCTGCTGCATACCGGTGACAACCGTCATTACTTGGTGATGGTTCTGCATCACATCATGACGGACGGCTGGTCCATGGGCATCATCATGAACGAACTGCGGCAGTTATACGCAGGCCAGGTTGAGAAGAAGCGTGTGGAGCTGCCATATCCGCCGCTGGCTTATTCCGATTACGCACTTTGGGAACAAAGCTGGTTGGACAGCGATTCGTACCAGCAGCAGCTTCGATATTGGACAGGGATGCTGCGTAAACCAATCCCGCCGTTGACTCTGCCGTCCGATTATCCAAGATCGCCAGTGCAAAGCTATCGCGGCAAGCGCATTTGCTTGCAGCTCCCGCAGGCGTTGAGCGAACCGTTAATGGCACTGGGACAGCGGCACAACTGTACGCTGTTTATGACGTTAATCGCCATTTTCAATCTGCTGTTATATCGCTTGAGCGGCGCGTCCGATATTGCGGTCGGCGTGCCGATTGCGGGTCGAAATCAGCAGAATCTGGATAAAGTCGTGGGGCTGTTTGTCAATACGCTGCTCCTGCGTACCGATCTATCCGGCGAGCCCGACTTTACCCGCTTGCTGATGCAGATTCGTGAAACGGCCATAGGCGCGTACGCGCATCAGGACATGCCTTTTGAGAAGCTTGTGGAAACGTTGCGGCCAGACCGCGATCTCAGCCGTTCATCCATGTTCCAGGTCATGTTCAACATGCTCAATATCCCGCCGGTTACGGCAGAGTTCAGCGGATTGACAGTGCAGATCGTAGACATGGACGAGCATGATTCCAAATGCGATATAACTCTATATGCGCAGGAGAATGCGGATGGCATTCATTTGGAAATGGTGTATGCAGCCGATCTGTTCCGGGAGGAAAGGGCCGCGGAAATGCTGGCTCAATTCCAATGCCTATGCCATCAAGTCGTAGAAAATCCGGAACGGTCCATCGAGCAATATTCACTCCTAACAGAGAATTCCAATGCGCTTCTGCCCGATCCGGCCCTGCGGTTAAAACATGCAGACGACCATCTATTAAAACCGATTCATGTCTTGTTTGCGGACATGGCGGAACGATGTCCGGAGGCCGCCGCCGTAATTGACCGGGACGAAGCCGTATATACGTACCGCGATCTGGATCGATTAAGCGATGAACTGGCTTCGAACTTGATTCAGCATACGCAAGAAAAACGCGGGGTTATTGCCGTATGCGGGGAACGAAGCGTCTCCTTAATCGTCGCCTTGCTGGCCGTGCTTAAGAGCGGGTCCGTATTTATTGTATTGGATCCGGCGCATCCATCCGGGCGTTTGGCAGAGATGATCAAGGTTTCTTCGGCGAATGGTATTGTATTCCTCGACACCGGGAACGCGCAGCCAACCAGCCTATACGATGATTTAACAAATCTGGTTTATTTTACTATGCATTACGATGGCACTGCCGGTTGTACGAATACGAATTATTCATCTTCAGAGAAGCTGGCACAGATCGGCATCTCCCTGCACGACACAGCTTATATTTTGTTCACTTCGGGCACGACGGCCGTTCCGAAAGGAATTCCATGCACTCATGAACCGCTCTCGAATTTTATTCGCTGGTATGTGAATGAATTTCGGCTTGATTCGCAGGACCGATTCAGCATGTTTTCCGGTCTGGGACACGATCCATTATTAAGGGATATTTTCGTTCCTTTGTCCATCGGAGCCGCGGTCTGTATTCCAGATGGAAGCAAGCTGGTCATTCCCAGCTATATTAACCAATGGATGGCACGCCACAAGATTACCGTCTCGCATTTAACGCCGGCGATGGGCATGGTCATAGCAGGATGGAGCGGGCATGAACGGAACGGATGTGTGCTCGGCGATTGGCGGTACGCCTTGTTTGGCGGGGATGTGTTGGTGCCATCCCACATTGAAAATATGCGTGCTATCGCACCGCGAATCCGCTGTTATAATTGTTACGGAGCGACGGAAACGCCGCAAATTATGGGGATATATGCCATACCAGCGCCTCTGGGGCCATTTATCCCGATTGGGAAAGGAAGAGAAGGAGCACAGCTTCTCATAATGGACTCCGAGCTTAGGCAGAAGGGGATTGGGGAAACAGGAGAAATATGCATCCGCTCGCCTTATTTGGCTTCTGGCTATCTTACAGCAGCGGACGCGGACGGCAATCCATCCTCTTTTGTGCAAAATCCCTATACCTCTGCAGAAGACGATTATATATACAGAACGAGTGACCTAGGCAGGTATATGCCGGACGGCAACGTTGAATTCATCGCCAGACAAGGAGATATCGTCAAGGTTCGCGGATATCGGATTCAACTGCGTGAAATTCAGCAGCTCATATTGCAGCATCCATCTGTAACCGATTGCTTCATGCTGTGCCAAGTCCATCAGGACAACCGGATTATCGCGTATGTGGTGCCGGCCCAACAACCGTTTCATCCTTCTGGTCTGCAGCTGCACCTGAGAGAAAAGTTGCCGGATTACATGCTGCCTGCGGTATATATGGAATTGGCACAAATTCCACTGACCCGCAACGGGAAAATAGATGTTGAAAGGTTGCCGGAACCGGATGCGTTCAACTACAGAGATGAGCAGCAAGCAACTGCCATGCCGGAAACGGCGCTGCAGCAGAAGCTTGCGGAGGTGTGGCAACACCATTTGAATGTAAAAGAAGTAGGGATTCACGATAACTTTTTCGAAGCAGGCGGTCATTCACTATTGTTAATTCGCGTCCAACAGCATCTTGAAGAAGCTTTACAGCGTCAAATCCATATTGTCGATTTGTTTAAGTATCCGACGATTTACTTGTTGGCCCGTTATTTGGAGGGAAGCGGCGAAGCGGAGGAGGAGCGTCATACAACCGCACACAGGAAAAGCAAGCAGCGGGCGGCACAGCAGGCACAAAAATCACGGCGAAAGGGTGAGCGAAAGTGACGGTGAGCGAAACGGAGAACACGATTGCCATTATCGGGATGAGCGGGAGGTTTCCCGGGGCCGGCCATGTGGGGCAGTTTTGGGACAACCTGAAGCACGGCCAAGAATCGATCACTTTTTTCACTGACGATATGCTGCGGGAGGCTGGCGTAAGGGAGGATAAGCTTCACGCTCCGAATTATGTGAAAGCTGCCCCTGTATTAACCGATATCGACAAGTTTGATTACCCTTTTTTTGGAATGAGCAAGCGGGAGGCAGACATGCTGGATCCGCAGCACCGCCTGCTGTTGATGTGTGCATGGGAAGCGCTTGAGGATGCGGGATACGTAGCTGATTCATATGAAGGACTGATCAGCTTGTTTGCCGGATGCGGGTTTAACAATTATTTAGTGAATGAAATTTTATCACGCAAGGACGATTTTTCTGAGGAAGAGCTGCAAATGGTGCTGCAGACCAACAGCAACGATTATTTAAGCACGAGAATCTCTTACAAGCTGAATTTACGCGGGACAAGCGTCACTCTTCAGACCGCTTGCTCCACTTCGCTGGTTGCCGTTCACTATGCCTGTCAAAGCTTGCTGATGTACCAGTCGGATCTGGCCTTGGCAGGCGGCGCCTCGCTGCGTATTCCGGCATTGGAAGGCTATATGTACCAAGAAGGGGGGATTTTCTCCCCTGACGGGCACTGCAGAGCGTTCGACGCAGAAGCTAAAGGGACGATATTCGGCAGTGGAGCGGGAATCGTGGCGCTGAAGCGTCTGGAGGACGCCCTGGAACATCACGATCATATCTATGCCCTGATAAAAGGCAGCGCCGCTAACAATGACGGTTCGTCCAAGGTGGGTTATACCGCCCCAAGTGTCGAAGGTCAGCGGCGCGTCGTATCGGAAGCGATGATGATGGCGGAAGCAGACCCGCGGACGATCGGTTACATCGAGGCGCACGGAACAGGGACGGTATTGGGCGATCCCATCGAGATTGCGGCACTGCAGGAAGCATTCGGAGATACCGGCGACAAGCAATACTGCGCGATTGGCTCCGTCAAGACGAATATCGGCCATCTGAACGCGGCCTCGGGCATTGCGGGGCTGATCAAGTCGGTGTTGATGCTGTATAACAAGCAGATTCCCCCGAGCCTGCATTATCATAGGCCCAATCCGGCCATCGATTTTAAGGAGAGTCCTTTTTATGTCAACACAGCTTTGACGGACTGGGCCGCTGCGGCTCACCCCCGCCGCGCCGGGGTAAGCTCATTCGGGATCGGCGGCACAAATGCGCATCTCATCTTGGAGGAGGCGCCAACATCGCCGAAGACGGGATCCCGGATGGAGCAGGTGCTCCTGTTGTCTGCGCGCACGGATACGGCGCTCGATTCGATGGCCGCGGCTTTGCACCGGCACCTGCAACTGCATCCGGAATTGGCAATGGAGGATGTCGCGTATACGCTTCAAGTCGGCAGACAAGCATTTCCGTACCGCTATGCGGCGTTATCCGGCGTTGACGGCGGACTGAAATTAATTGGAAAGAACAAAACGGATAAAGGCAAGGCGAAGATTATATTTATGTTCCCTGGTCAAGGAAGCCAGTACATCAACATGGCAGCCGGGTTATATGAACACATCCCCTTGTTCCGCCGCTGGGCGGACAAGTGCTTTGCCGAACTGAATAAACATCTCCGCACGGACTTGGCGCCTATTCTGTTCGGAGCGCCGGAGGGCGGAGCCAATGCAGCGTTGCTGGAGCAGACCGCCATCGCTCAGCCGCTTCTCTTTGTTATAGAATATGCGCTTGCCCGCTGCTTAATAGACTGGGGTCTGGAGCCGCATGCGATGATCGGCCACAGCCTCGGCGAATATGTCGCCGCATGCATCGCAGGCGTTATATCGCTGGAGGATGCTTTGGCAATTATCGTGAAGAGAGGAGAGCTCATGCAGCAGAGCCCTGGTGGAGCCATGTTGGCTGTCTCGGCCTCTTTTGGAGAGATCGGGGGCTTCACGGACGAAGGTATTCATCTGTCTGCCGTCAACAATCCCGGTTCCTGTACGGTCGCGGGTGACGGCGAAGCGATTCTCCGAATGGCGGCGCGATTGGAGACGGCCGGAATCGGGCATAAGCTTCTGCCTGTATCGCATGCGTTTCACAGTCCGCTAATGGCACCCGTCTTGGAGCCATTCGAGCAGGTGATGCAGAAGTACAAGCTGCATGCTCCCCACATTCCTTACATATCCAATGTAACCGGAGATTACATGACAGAAGCGCAAGTGAAGAACCCTCGTTATTGGAGCGATCATATCAGAGAGACCGTCAACTTCAGCGCAGGAATCGAAACATTGCGGCAGAGCGGAAATCTGATGTGGCTGGAGGTGGGGCCCGGAAAAGCGTTGACCCAGCTTGTTCACCAGCATGGCATCGAATCGCTCAAGGGAAATGTGCTCAACATGATGAGGCACGGCAAAGAAGACGAGTCCGATGTTTCCGCCTTGTTGAAGGGCTTGTCTGCATGCTGGTTATCCGGGGCGGATATCCAATGGGAGAAGCTTCATCCTGCGCTGCCTGGACGTGTATCGCTGCCAACGTATCCGTTTGAGGGAAGACGGTGCTGGATAGACGGCAAGCAGGACAGCGAATGGGTTGAAGAACAAGGGCTTGCCACTGCGGCAGGCGATTCGGAAGTTGTGCGGTCATCAGCGGACAGGGCGCATCTGTCGACAGCATATGTTCCACCTGCTGATGGCTTGCAGGGAAATCTGGTGGACATATGGGAGCAGGTTCTAGGGATTCGACCGATCGGCATCAAGGATGACTTTTTCGAATTGGGAGGCCATTCTTTGCTGGCGACACAACTCATTTCCAGGCTGCGGAATCTGATCCCGGAAATTGAAATTCAGTTCGACCGGATTTTCAATTACCCGACCATTGAGGGGATTGCGGAGCAAATAGAGATGCAAATGATTGAGCATTTGGAAAGCAACTTCCATTAACAAAATTCGGCGGAACGGTGGGTATCTATGTCGAAAAAAAACGAATTGGAAACACGACGTTCACATTTATCGGACAAGCAGCGTTTGCTTTTGGAGCAATGGAAGCAAGGAACCAATCGAAAAAAACAGTGGATTTCCCCCAGAAAAGAAGAGGACCGATTGTTGCTGTCCCCGGCTCAGAGAAGACTATGGTTTTTGGACCAGCTGCTGGCAGACAAGTCTGCGTACAACATGTATTTTGCCGTGCGGCTAACAGGAACGGTTGATTTGCAGGCGGCACGCAGCTCATTTCAATTCATCATCGACCGGCATGAATCGCTGCGCATCAACTTCACCAATGTGAATGGCAGTCCACAGATCAAGCGAATGGAGCGCTTTTCGCTCGATCTGCCAGTGGAAGACGTAAGTGGATTACAGGCTTATGAAGCTGAAGAAGCTGCGAACGTCCTCATTCAACGTGCGATCTCGGAGCCGTTTGATTTGGAACGCGAGCCGTTATTGCGTGCCCGGTTCATCCGGCTGAAGGACCAAGAGCATATTTTAATGCTATGCATGCACCACATCATTTCGGACGGATGGTCCATGGGCTTGTTGGTGAAGGAATGGATGACATGCTACACATCGTATTTGGCTGGTGCTGCTCCGGTTTTGACTCCTTTGCCGATACAGTATGGGGATTTCGCGTACTGGCAGTCGGAGCAGTTGAGTTCAGGGAAGTGGGACGGGCATTTGAGCTACTGGAAGGGGAAATTGAATCAATGCCCCAGCGTTGCCTTGCTGCCAGACAGAAAAATAACAGAGTCGGCCGGAAATCGAGGCGGAGAAGTGCTGTTTGACCTTCCTGATGAATGGGTTCAACTGCTCAAATCTTTTTGCGCAAAAACAGAAACGACTTTGTTCATGGTGCTATTATCCATGTTTGGAGGTCTGCTGTACCGATATACCCATGAACAAACCATGGTGATAGGGACACCAATTGCCAACCGCAATTACACCGAAATAGAAGGGGTCATCGGCTATTTCGTTAATTTATTGCCGCTGCGCTTGGATATAAGCGGGGAGATGTCGTTCCATGACTTGCTGCATCAGGTGGTGAAAGCGACGACAGAGGCATATGATCATCAAGATTTTCCTTTTGATCGGGTAATCGAAGAATTGCAGCCGGACCGCCAAGGCTGGTCGATCCCATTAGTTCGAAATATGTTTGTGTTCCAAAACACCCCGGCTGTTGAAATTCAGCTTCCGCACGTTCGAGCAGAAATGCTGAAATTGCACAATCGCACGTCAAAATCGGATGTGCTGCTGTCCATGACGGAGATGCAAGGGGCAATTACCGGGCGCATTGAATATAACGCAGATTTATTTGTTCCGCAGACGATGCGGAATTTTGCCAACCACTTCATCGAATTCATAAGATCGGCACTTACATACCCGGATCGGCCTATTGGCCTGTTGAACTTATTGCAACAGGACGAACAGGCGGAAATCATACAGCGTTCGGGCAGGATGGCAGTTCAGGAAAAAGATCCGGAATGTTTACAGCAGCAATTTGAAAGAATTGCCGCCCAATTTCCCGAACATACGGCGCTGAAATGGAACGACGAGATATGGACCTACAGCGAGCTTAATGATCATGCGAACCGACTTGCTTGTCATTTGAGGCAATCAGGGGCGTCACATGGGCAATTTGTCGGTCTATGCATGAACAGATCCCCCTATTTGATTGCAAGTATATTGGCGGTTCTTAAGGCCGGCTGTGCCTATGTTCCCATCGATCCGGCGTATCCCGAAGAAAGAATTCGCTGGATGGTAAGCGATTCTGGATGTTCGCTGCTGCTGGTGGATGACGATACGCACGAACTGCTCTCCGAAGCGTCCTGTACGCGGATTCAAGTTACGGCAGAGGAACTGGAGATAGCCAAATATTCAGCAGAGAATTTGAATACTCAAACAAGTGAAACCGATGTGGCTTATATGATTTATACGTCGGGTTCAACCGGGCTTCCGAAGGGAGTGCTCGTTGAACATGGAAGCGTGAGCCGCCTATTCATTTCGACGCAACGATTATTCGAATTTCACGATCAAGACGTATGGACACTATATCACTCGTGCGCCTTTGATTTTTCGGTCTGGGAAATATGGGGAGCTCTACTGCATGGAGGCCGGCTCGTTATCGTGCCGTTCGACGTCACGCGTTCGTTTGAAGACTTCTACCGGCTCCTGGTCCGGGAACAGGTTACCGTGCTCAATCAGACGCCGTCCGCCTTCAAGCAATTGATGCTTATTGAACAGCATCCGGGGATGGCAGGAAGCACCGCTCTGTCATTGCGATACATTATTTTCGGTGGCGAAGCGCTGGAACTGCAGTCGCTGCGTCCTTGGTTCGACATTCACGGTGACCGGCATCCCCAATTGATCAATATGTACGGCATCACTGAAATAACGGTTCATGCCACTTACAGGCCCTTATCCATGGCTGATCTGGAAGCAAGATCGGGAAGTGTAATCGGTATGCCGCTGCCGGATCTGCAGGCGTACATTCTGGACGAACACCAGCAGCCGGTTCCCGTTGGAGTCGCGGGTGAACTGTACATTGGCGGACGAGGAGTGGCACGCGGCTATTGGAAGCGCGAGGAGTTGAACAAGGAAAGGTTTATCGCGAATCCGTTTGCAGGGGCGGGAAGTCAGTCCGGGCGTCTGTACTGCTCTGGAGACTTGGCTAGGTGGACGGCAGCGGGAGAGATCGAATATTTGGGACGCCGGGATGAGCAAGTGAAGATTCGCGGCTTCCGCATCGAGCTCGGAGAAATCGAGGGAGTGGTCGGGGAGCACGAACTTGTCTCCCAAAACGTAGCGGTAGTCGACCGGAACGAACATGGAGATCCCAAAATCACTTGTTATCTGATCCCTCAAAAAAACCGGCTGCATACGATCGGTCCATTGGTGCAGATGACACACGATATGGTTGACAGATGGGAAACGGTCTTTGACAGTTACTACACCAAGGGGAATGAACATGACGATAAAACGTTTCATATTGTCGGTTGGAACGACACTTTTACAGGCCAACCCATACCTGCGGTTGAGATGGAAGAATGGACGAATGAAACGGTTAAAAGGATTTTGAAATACAAGCCAAAGAGGGTGTTGGAAATTGGCTGCGGCACCGGGCTTTTGCTTTTCCGTGTCGCCCCATTTTGCGAATCCTATATTGGCACCGATTTATCCGAGAAGGCGATCGAATATGTGGACAGTCATTTGCATGTGTTGGGTGATGCCCGGGACAGGGTGGAACTGTACAAATGCAACGCTCACGAACTTCCCGACCTGGAACAGGTCGATATGATTATTTTGAACTCGGTGGTGCAGTATTTCCCTGATTTGTCCTATCTGCATACGGTGCTGCAGCATAGTGCCGGAAGAGTGAAGCCGGGCGGCTGCATTTTTATGGGAGACATTTGCGGCTTCATGTTCAGGGAGGCGTTTCATTCCTCTGTTGTGTTGAATGGTGTGGACGATCAGACCACAATGTCGGAGTTCAGCCGATTGGTGCAGCGTAAAATGAAGCAACATAGCGAGCTGATGCTGGACAGCGGATATTTCCTTGAATTGCAGCAGCGTTTGCCTGAGATCAAAGCGGTGGAAGTGCTGTATAAAAAAGGAGCCTTCCACAACGAGATGAGCAAATTCCGCTTCGATTCGGTGCTGCATATCGGGGAGAAGGCGGTGTGGGAACCGGAAGCCAGCTACGACTGGAGTCCCGGCGTCGAGACATTGTTGAATGGAGGCGAGCTGTGTAGACAACATCCGCAAGCATGCTTCCTTATTAAAGGAATACCGAACTCCCGCGTTGTGGAAGAGTGGAGCTTCCTGCGCTGGTGCCGTCAAGCCAATCCCAAAGACAAAATTGCGGATTACCGTAAACGGAGTCAACAGGGAGGAGATTCTCCGAAGGGAATAGAGCCTGAGGCGATGGTTCAGTGGGGGGGACATAGCCACAATGTGGAAATGCTCCTTTCAGAGGCGGTGCATGAGGGCTGTCTGGACGTTATTTTTACACCTAATATCGGGGGAGATAAGATTGTGCCCTTTCCTAACATGGATGCCAAGAAGGCGGGGCAGCAGCTGTCAAGCGTTCCATTACAGCAGGAGGTGGAAAATAAGCTTGTTGCCATCATTCGTGATGAGATCCAAAAACGGCTTCCCGATTATATGATTCCTGCTCAATTTGTGGTGCTGGAACAGTTTCCGTTAACGGCGAACGGCAAGATTGAACGCGGGAAATTACGTGAGCTCAAACCAAACAGGTCATGGGCGGGTCAAACACCAGAACATGACCAGCTTCCGCACACGGTTACGGAAAAAGCGCTGCAAGACATGTGGCTGAGCTTGCTGGATGTGGATCAGGTTGGGATGGAAGATCACTTCTTCGAAATCGGCGGCCATTCGCTGTTGATCAGTCAAATGATGTTTCAGATTAAAAAACAATTTCAGGTGCATATCCCGTTGATACAGTTGATGCTGGAACCGACGATCAAAAGCATCGCCCGGCAAATAGACAGATCATTGGCGCAAGAAGCACCTGGCGTCCAGTTGGATTTGGCAAGCAAAGTGGTATTGGATCCGGCGATTCAGGGAGCTGGCGTCCCGCTGGCGCCGCAGACAGAATGCAGCCAGTCCGTGCTGCTGACCGGAGGCACGGGATTCTTCGGGGCTTTCTTACTGCACGAGCTTTTGCAGAAACCAGATACACAAGTATACTGCCTTGTTCGTGCCGATAACCGAGAGGCGGGAATGCAAAAATTAATAAGCGGAATGAAGAAATATTTGCTGTGGAAAGATGACCTGATTCACCGAATCACAGTCATTACCGGAGACTTGGGCACCGAGCGGCTTGGCTTGGATGAGGCAACCTACAACTTTTTGACGAAGCAAATTACGTCCATTTACCATAACGGAGCCACCGTGAATTTCGCCTATCCCTATTCGGCCTTGGAGGCGGCCAATGTCAAGGGCTGCGAATCGATTCTGAGATTGGCTTCGGCCGGCAGCTTGAAACCGGTTCACTATATTTCCACTTTATATGTTTTCTCAGAAGAAGATGCCAAAAACAAGAAAATCATCCTGGAGGATGATGTCCCTATCTACTTCGAAACATTAAAATTGGGCTATACGCAAAGCAAATGGGTAGCGGAAGGATTAATGAGGGAAGGGAGAAACCGAGGACTCCCCATCAATATTTACCGTCTTGGCAGAATTTCGGGGGACAGCCGTACCGGAGTGTGCCAGGATAGCGATTTTTTTTGGAAGATAGTCCGGTTCTGTCTCCAACTGGGTGCCTTTCCGGATATTGATTTCCGGTTCAACCTGATTCCGGCTGATTTTGCCGGTACAATCATTGTCCAACTCGCACACGATCCCCTTTATGGGAACCAAACGTTTCACGTCATGAATGATCACGATTGTTCGTTCAAGGAAATCGTCGGTATGTTGTTGAAGCTGGGATATTCATTTGAACAGCTGCCTTGGGACAACTGGAAAAGAGCTGTGTCTGATCTATCGGAGACCGGCACTCCGGAACAAGTGGATATTTCTGTGCTGCCATTTATCGAGGAGCTGTCCATGATTGAAGGAGAAGCACCTATATTTAACGCGAACAACACGTTTGCCTTCCTGAAAAATATGAACATAGATTGCCCGCAGATGGATGAGAAGAGATTGAAAACCTATATCGAGTATTTTGTCGACAGCGGTTATTTTGAATCTATTACCATATAAAGGGGTGGATGTAAATGAATAAACTGATGATGGATGAATGGAAAATGAAGCGTTTAATGGACCGGATGAAGGGGCAAATGGATATCAGCTGGTCAAAGGAAGAGCAGGTCTTAGACCAGTTCGGCGTCAAGGACGGCGATTCCATCTTGGAGGTCGGCAGCGGACCTGGGTTCATATCAGAGCGACTCCTGCAAAAGTATCCTGCTAGCCGCATCACTTCCATCGAGATTGAAGAGTATTTTGTTCAATACGCACAGCACAACATAACCCCCGAGCAGAAAGACCGCATCAGCATCATGCAGGACGATATTTTGGATCATCGCCTGTCTCTTGGGCAATTTGACGTTGCTATCGCCAGGCTTGTCTTTCAACATTTACCCGATCCCATCTTAGCCGCACAGAACATCTTCGACTTATTAAAACCAGGCGGGAAACTAATTGTTTTGGATGTGGACGATGCCATTTGGGGCATTATCGATCCCGTCATACCGGAACTGCAATATATACTGAATCAGCATGCCAAGGAACAATCTTCGCAAGGGGGCAACCGATTTATTGGACGTCAACTGTGGCATATTTTGCAGACAAACGGCTACGCGGATCTTGATCTGAAGCTGATAGCAGCGCACAGCGATGAGATAGGCATCCGATCATTCCTGCCGCAGGTGGATGCCGAAGAAATGAGAACGATGGTAGACAATGGCTTTGCTACGGAAGAAGAAGTGGCTGCGGTGGAAAAAGGTGTGGCAGCATTTCTGGGCACTGCCCATCCATATGCATTGCTGATCATGATGGCGGTCTGCGGATCCAAACCCAATTAATAGAGAAGGAGCGTGCCTCCATGGGAAAGAATGACGCAAAAACTATGATGATCCGTATCCTCTTCTGGTCGGCGGTTATCTATAATTTGGCGGTATGGGTCGATCTCGTGTCCATGCTCAATTACTGGGGCTTCTACTATACCTCTACGCCAGTGCAGCTGGGCGTGTTAGTTATGAGCTTTTCAGGATCGATGGCCTTAGCGACCGCTTTGGGAACCGGCCGTATTCAGAAGCGGAATGAACTTGTCATGATGACGGCCGCTGTGGGAAGCGGAGTGATCATGATACTCCATCTGTCCAATCAGTCTTTTATGACGGCGATTCTATTGATTCTCCTCAAAGGGGTGTTCATCGGGTGCTACGTCAACGGACAAAATGCGCTGCTGCAAAGAATGTGCTCTCCGCAACGATATGCCGCAATCGATAACAGGTTTGAACGCTTTGCGGCGATCATCAAGTTCGCAGGTCCTCTGGCGGCCGGACTAAGCGTCATGCTGTGGCAGCCGCAGGTCACGTTGTGGATAGCGGCACTTATTTACGTAATTGCCGCCATACCTATTGTGTACCTGTTCAGACGTGAAGAGGTGGGGGTGCCGCAAAGTGACGAACCCTTCCATGAAGCAGCAGATGAATTGAAAAAGAATGCGGCCTTGGATTTGTCTACAGGCGCATATCTGACGTTAGGGTTAGTTATACTTGCATCGATGTCTTTCTTCGTAACGGTCGGCGATTCTCAATTGGTTGTGTTGTTCCGGGATATTTACCTATGGAATAATGCCGCTATCGTTGCTTTTGTAATGGCTGCCGCCGGCGTGGGCACCTTTTTGATTCGCATGTGGTTCGAATCCGAATCGTCTACCAACACGACACCCTTTAAGTTACTCAGCTTTTCTTCGCTCGGACTGTCGCTCGTTTTCTTAGTTGTGACCTGGGCTATGAACCGTCAAATTGACGTGATTTGGTTTCTGGCACTATTTTTTATCGGAGGCGTTTGCTGGCAAATCGGTTTTTCCCTCTACTTGAAAAAGATGAATCAAATGGCTTCTGCTGGAGGAATGATGAATAAGTTCGGTACGGTAATGGCGCTCACCTATATTTTGGGCCCCCTCTTCGGAGGAGCAGGTGTAGCCTGGTTGGGAATTAACACGACGTACTTTTTATCGGGATTGTGCATGCTGGGCTTTTGTCTAGTGGTCAGTGTAATTTACTTGTCCATTCATGTGAAGCTGAGGAAAGCAGAACAGAGTCCCTCCCATTCACTGAAAGCGGCCAAATGAGGTCAGGGGGATAGTGCTCTGTTCGTGTTGACGAGCGTGGCTCTTATTGTCCTTCACTTGACAGATAGCAAGGCGAAGCACGCGGCATTTGATGGCTTTGAAGGGAGCTGACGAGATGGATTTGATTACAGTCAATGATGTAAGCAAAACGTATGGAGAAAAGGAAAGTCAAGTACATGCGTTGAATCGGATTACGCTGCAAATCAAAAAAAATGACTTTGTGGCTCTGCTCGGGCCGAGCGGCTCAGGAAAATCGACATTGCTTAACGTAATCTCCGGGTTGGAGCGGGCGGATGCGGGGGAAATCTACTTCGCAAAAGAAAATATTACCCGTTATAAAGACAAGCAGCTGGTCCAATTTCGCCGTCAGTATACGGGGTATATTTTTCAGCAATACCACCTGATTCCCAACTTGACGGTTCAGGAAAATATCGAAATTGGGAAGTATTTGAATGCCGACAGTCTTGATTTGGATGAAATAACTAAGGAACTGAACATCCAGCACCTGAAAAAGCGGTTTCCATATGAATTGTCCGGAGGCCAGCAGCAGCGGGTGGCCATTGCCAGAGCGCTGATCAAGAAGCCCGAAATATTATTCTGTGACGAGGCAACCGGCGCATTGGATGAAGAGAACGGGAAGCAAGTGCTGAGCTACTTGCAGCATCTGCAGCGGAAATACGGTCTTACGATTGTGTTTGTCACGCACCATGTCGGAATCGCAAAAATGGCCCGGCACATCATCAAGTTGAATAGTGGCCGGCTGGTTGATCAGATTATGAACGACCATCCGCTTACGGCCGAGGAAATCAGTTGGGGATAACGTCTTTGCTAAGGGATGTGTTGTCATGAGAAACGTATTGAAATTTGTTCGTCGGGATATGGTGAAGAATCAGTTGCAGGTATGGCTTGTATTGCTCTTGATTGCAGCCACGTCCTTTATCTTTTTCTTTATCAAATATGCTTCGGATGGAATAAATACAGAATACGAGCGATTTGCAGAAACGCAACAACAGGAGCATTTTGCATTCCGCCCCAATCTGGCCGTTTTTATAAACGGAGACACACAGCAGCAAATTATTAGCGGGGCCTCTATTCCCAATCGAGAGCTTGAACAATTGGGCTTTGAAAACCTGCTGCAAACATACAACCTGAAGCTGCCCGACGAAGAACACCAAGCGCTCTCCCGATTGAGCGGCGAATATCAGTTCCATTATGAAGAGGTAAAGTACAAAGAGATTAAGGAGCAAGGGGTCTTATACCGATGGATCGGGGATACAGGCAAGCGAACCGTCAATCAGATCTATCTTGCCGAAGGAAGACTGCCTGCAAGCAGCGGGGAAATAGCTATTACATCGAATGCGGTTGGAATGCAGACCTTGCAGGTTGGGGACGAGTTGACGATTCGGGGGCACTCTTACGAAATTGTAGGGCGCTTTATATTGCCCGACCAGATCCGCCAAAACACGGCTGACGGG
Source organism: Paenibacillus sp. OSY-SE (assembly GCF_000283315.1). Classification (NCBI taxonomy): domain Bacteria; kingdom Bacillati; phylum Bacillota; class Bacilli; order Caryophanales; family Paenibacillaceae; genus Paenibacillus; species Paenibacillus sp. OSY-SE. The sequence continues at coordinate 67,389 of NZ_ALKF01000195.1, forward strand.
GAACGCCCCTTATATTTGCTTGCTAATCCGGAGCAGTATGCGCTGATTGACGACATCGAAACTCATTATTACAGCGGCCGATTCCAAAATGAAACGTATAACGGGGACGTCGTCCGCAAAATGACCGAAGACGCTCGGTTTGCTTTCTTTCTCCCCGTCCAAGATAATCCCGAGGCGACGGAGCTTATCAAGGGCATTGCATCCAACGCTGGGATGTCGATGATATTTTTGATTACGTTGACGTTGTTGTGCACGGGCGTATTTCTTATTTTTCTGAACCGCCGCCTGCGGCTGCAGCAAAAAGCCTGGGGCTGCCTGATAGCTATGGGATATCCGCGTGCGCTGCTAATCAATGTTTATGTAATCAACAATGTGCTGCTATGTGTAATAGGAGTTATTCTAGGCTTGGTAGCAGCTTATTTTTCCGCTGATTTGCTTATTCAGCAGTTTCAATCTCAATATGTGCTGCCTGCGTTCCCGAAGGAGCTGGGTGTCAATTCTTTGTTAATGGGAGTGCTTGTCATTGTCATCTGTTTCAATGCGGCCGCGTATTGGATGCTGCATCGATTTATGAACAACGACACGGTGACGATGTTATTGGCAAGGCAGAAGAACGAGCATGTTAACTTCCTGACGAGATGGGTAAGCCGCCTAACGGTTGGATTGCCTTTTATCCAGCGCGTTAAACTGCAGATGTCTGCCAGAAGCATAAAAATGATCGTTCTGTTAGGGATTACGGTATGTTTGTCATCCATATTGTTCATTCTCGGCATATCCCTGAATCAGTCAAGCTCAAATGCTGTTGAGCATCGTTTTAAAGGTGTCCATTACAAATACGATATTCAATATTCAGAGGCCAGACTTGCTCAACACAATGAAGACCGCAACGATTATTACTTGCAGAAAGACAAGCGGTTGTCTTGGGACGGCAGCAGCGGCAGCCGCGAAGGGGCGAAAGTCAATGTGCTCGCTTTTGACGGGGATAGCAAGTGGCTGACATTGGTAGACGAGAATGGAAAGGAGATTAATTCCAAGCTGAAGGAAGGGGCAATTGTGCATTCCTCCAAGGCTCAATTGTTTGGTTTGCAGGCAGGCACTTCCGTACAGGTTCTCATTGGCGACAAGGAAGTTAAAATCCCGATTGCCGCATTCTGTTCGAATGGAGACCCAGCCGCCTTCTATATAGATAAGGCACAGTTGACGAACGCTCTCGGCATTTCACCCGATATTTATAACGGCACGTTCACCAATTCACCGGACCCTGATCCCCAACAGACCGGCAGGTATACAATGAGTTCTGCTGAGAGCATGCGCAAGGAAATGACGGAACAGGCGTCTTCTTCACAGCTAAGCGCCGTATTGAATCAGATTTTAGGCTGTGTCATTGCCGTCATTATGATTTGGCTCATTACGTTAATTACGGTAGAGGAAAACAAAAAAAATATGGCCGTTCTCCATATGATCGGGTATACACAGCGCGAGATCGGAAGCATGCTGTTGAATGTTTATACCGTTATCGTGGTCATATCCTATATTGTGTTTACGCCGCTTGCCCTATTTTTCGTGAATTATATTCTCAAAATGGTTTCGGTCAGCACCAACGATTTTATTCCTCTCATCTATAACGTATTTACATTTGTTTTGGTATTGGCCATTATTTTGATTATTTATTATGCTGTGCTTTTTATCGCCAGACGTTTTTACTCCCAACCGTCTTATGCAGTGCCGATCGCCGCTCCTAAGCCTCCTAAGCGGGTCGATATGTGAGTTGGGAAAAAGAACTTCTCTAACTTGGAAAATGGTAGAATAAGAAGCGGAACATCAGTACTATTATCTCGAAAAATTACATATGGGAGGGGAGTGCGATCGATGATAGTTCAATCCACAATTGAACAGTTTGTTGAGGGCTGGGTAATATGCAGAAGAGTGCCAAATACTCGAATTCATAAAGAGAGCGCATTTATTCATGTGCAATTTGGCGAGCATGTAGGGGGCCGGACGGATGAGATTTTTATAAATGAAGCTGCGCCTGAGACATTGAAACAAGTGGAGCAGTATATGAACGAGCAGCAGAAGTATTGGCTCACGGTTTTTTCAGAGGGTGAACCGCTTAACCTGTCCCAATATCTGTATAGAGTCAGCGAAACGTTGATGGTGAATGAGTTAATAGAACCGTTAGATCAAATTACGGCAGCCGCAGGAACCGAAGTGAAGCTAATTGATGACGAGGCTGAGGCATTGGAGCTAAATGCTTATTTCAATGCTGCCATCGCCGATCCAAGACGAATCAAGGATACGGATATAGAGGATTATGCGGTTTACGTTAACGGGAAACCTGCAGGAAATGGAAGAATCTCGTTTAACCCGGCGGAAGGTGTGGCTTGCATGGATAACATATATGTGGATGCTGCGTACCGAGGAAATGGGTTAGGTAAAGTGCTATGCTCGACTCTTCTGCACAGAGCGCAGCCACTATCCAAAAGCTGCATTCTTGCTTCAAGCGATATGGGTTATCCCCTGTATAAAAAGCTGGGCTTTGAACCGATTTGCAATATGCATGTGTATGAACAAGCAGGAAGCTGAACGAGCTTATACGAGGAAGGGGAGAGAACGATCCATCTCAATGATATGGAAATGCCTCAGATTTCGTAAAAATGACTCGGTACCGCAGTGATTGGCTTGGACATTTTTCAGCTCACATGTGGGCAAAGAGTGGACAGTTATCGAGGCTCACTTATTAGTTAGGCCGTAATCTGAAGGCAGCAGATGTTGTATGGTGAACGACATGAATGGTTTGCAGCGGGTTTGCGTGGCGACGTGGAACTCGCTGTTTTCTTCTCTGCGGACCGCAGTCAAGATCGGAGTCCGAAGTATGCGCCATTGGAAATGATACAGTCAAATCCACCGACTCGGTGTCTAAACGGCATGTAGACTGGAAATTGTCCAATGAATCCAGCTGGTTTTGAGCTATGGGTGTGGATGCAGTGTCAAACTATTGGATGAACTCCAACGAAACCGACGGCAAGGTGACATGCGACGCTGTTTCATTGGAGAAAATCCAATGGATGAAACCATTTTATATTGGAGCTGCTGGAGATCATCTTTATTGGGATGGTCTGCTTTTGCATGCATGGAAGTTCGGTGAAACGTGTTGCAGCTCGGCAGGCGTGCGTGACCAGATTGAACTGACGCAGATGTATGAAGGCGGTTTCGCACGATCTTTTTGGATAAAGTTCAAGTTGAGAGAGAAAAAGAGCAGTGGATACTGTACTTTTTATATGATAATGATTATCATTACTGTGATGATTTAATTTGTTGTATTGATAGATCGAAGGGAGATGAACAGTTGAGCAATACATAAGCCTCGATTTTGTACAAAAAAACACTCGTATTTGTCCATTGCTATTTATGTGCGGATTAGCATACAATCTAGTTTGTGAGATTGAGAATCAATATCAGTAATTAGTAGTATGGCATATATGGTTTTAGAAAGGGGCGAACGTCATTTATTACAACGCAACGGGCATGCCCCGTCACGATATCATCGTCTGAGAACGGCGATAAGATCCATATTTCATAGATAATAAAGGTGGCCTGTATGAGTCAAACTGCAAATTCCATTAAAGAAGTGGCAGCATCGCCAACTGTCCAATTTCGGTCTCGTCCGTGGGCGGCCACGCTGATTCTCGCTGGCGGTCTAATTGCGCTGGTGTTCGGAATCGGTTTGTCTGTTTCGTTCGGGGCGGCAGATATTAAACTCTCCGTCGTATGGGAAGCGATCTTTCGCTTTAATCCTGAAATGACGCAGCATCAGATTATTCAAGAACTTCGTCTTCCACGTGTGCTTGGCGGAGCGATGGTCGGAGCCTGCTTCGCCGTCGCGGGAGCGATTATGCAAGGAATGACCCGCAATCCGCTGGCTGATTCCGGATTGTTAGGTTTAAATGCAGGAGCTGGTTTCATGCTGGCGGTATGCTTTGCTTTCTTCCCCGGTATGCCGTTTATGTACCTGATTATGTATTCCTTCTTAGGTGCAGGGGTAGGTGCAGGGTTAGTGTACGGCATCGGCTCGCTTGCCAAAGGGGGATTGACGCCGGTTCGTCTGGTGCTGGCGGGTGCAGCATTAAGTGCGCTGCTATCTGCGCTAAGCGAGGGGATCGCTCTCTATTTCCGCATCGGACAGGATTTGGCATTCTGGTATGCGGGAGGCGTGGCAGGAACAAAATGGTTCCAGCTTAAGATTATGTTCCCGTGGATTGCCGCTGCAATCGTGGGAGCGATTGCATTGTCCCGCTCGATTACGATGCTCAGCCTTGGTGAGGACATTGCCAAGGGACTCGGACAGCGAACGAAGCTAGTCAAGCTGGCGGGCATGATCATTGTGCTCGTGTTGGCTGGTGCGGCAGTATCTGTTGTCGGCGCGGTCGGCTTTGTCGGATTGATCATTCCCCACTTGACCCGGTATTTGGTCGGTGTAGATTACCGCTGGATTATTCCGTGTTCGGCGGTGCTCGGCAGCTTGCTTGTTGTCTTCGCCGATCTGGCGGCAAGGATGGTTAACCCGCCCTATGAGACGCCTATCGGTGCACTCATTGCGCTTATCGGTGTTCCGTTCTTCCTTTACCTGGCGCGTAAAGAAAGGAGAGAACTGTAATTATGGAGAGTGTATCAATCACATTAAGCGAACGCCGCAGAAAAAAACGAGGTATTGCCGTCCTTATTATATTAAGTATTTTAATTTGCATAGCATTTATTATGAGTATGAACACCGGATACATCCGGCTGTCTCCGATGGACTTAATCCGAACGCTATTCGGCGCAGGCACGGACAAACAGAATTTGATTCTGTTCGATTTCCGGTTGCCACGAATTGTAATTTCTGTGCTCATCGGCGCCGGGCTGGCGGTATCTGGCTGCGTGATGCAAGGGATATCCCGCAATGCGCTGGCTGACCCCGGTATATTGGGTATCAATGCAGGAGCGGGATTGACGGTCATGTTGTTCATTTCTTTCTACCCGACTACAGCGGCCGCTCCCGTATTTTTGCTGCCGGTGCTAGCTTTGGTCGGCGCGGGGCTGACTGCCGCACTGATCTATTCGCTTTCGTACAAGCGGCATGAAGGTTTGTCGCCCACACGATTATTGCTTACCGGTATCGCGGTTGCGGCAGGGATTAGCGCGGCGATGATCGTGCTGACGCTCAAGCTGAGTCCGGATAAATATCAATTTGTGGCGACGTGGCTCGCAGGCAGCATTTGGGGCACGAATTGGAAGTTTGTGCTCGCTTTGCTCCCATGGATCGTCGTGCTGCTGCCCTTTGTATTCTACAAGGCACGCGTGATGAATGTACTCAACTTGGGCGATCAGACGGCGACCGGCCTTGGCGCCCCAGTTGAGAGAGAGCGGCTCGTGCTGATCGCCGCGGCGGTTGGCCTCGCAGGCGCTTGCGTCGCAGTGAGCGGCGGCATTGGCTTCGTCGGCCTCATTGGACCGCACTTGGCGCGCCGTCTTGTCGGTCCGAAGCATCAGATGCTGCTTCCTGCAGCCGCTCTAGCCGGCTCGCTCTTGGTCATTACGGCTGATACGCTGGGCCGCTGGATTTTGCAACCATCAGAAATACCAACAGGTATCGTGGTCGCGGTCATCGGTGCACCGTACTTCCTCTACTTGCTCGCTCGGTCCAAAGCATAAACAGTAAGACTAGGGAACTGTATCATTTAAACAGAAAGAGAGGTTGCTCCAATGCTACGACGATTTTTTGCGTATTATCAACCTTACAAAGGGTTGTTCATATTGGATTTCTCCTGCGCGATTATCGCTGCGCTGCTGGAGCTCGCGTTTCCACTCGCCGTGAATCGCGTGGTGGACGATCTGTTGCCGAGCGGCAACTGGAAATGGATTTTATGGGGCTGTCTCGCCCTGCTCGGGATTTATGTCATCTGCTCGGCCTTGCACTATGTGGTGACCTATTGGGGACACAAGTTGGGCATCAACATCGAAAGCGATATGCGCAAGAAGCTGTTCGATCATGTTCAGAAGCTGTCCTTCCGCTTCTTCGATAATAACAAGACCGGGCATCTTGTGTCCCGCATGACGAATGATTTGATGGACATTGGCGAAATCGCCCATCACGGCCCAGAGGATTTGTTCATTGCCATCATGACGCTGGCTGGGGCATTCGGCATCATGCTCGGCATTAATTGGGAGCTCGCCGTGCTGACCTTTATCATCATCCCGCTCATGATTTACTTGTCTCTGTACTTCAGCCGGAAGATGTCGCGTGCCTTTAAGCGCATGTTCTCGGACATTGCCGATTACAACGCCCGTGTGGAGAACAATGTAAGCGGCATCCGCGTCGTGCAGGCATTCTCGAACGAGAAGTATGAAATTGCCCGCTTTACGGAGAACAACGAACGGTTTCGGCTGACGAAGCTGCTCACGTACCGCATTATGGCTTGGAATTCATCGCTCAGCTACATATTAATGAAGCTGGTGTCATTGTTCGTGCTCGTATGCGGCACTTGGTTCGTCATTCAGAAGAACATGACATACGGAGAATTTATCGCTTTTGTGATGCTGTCGAACGTGTTCCTGGGACCGATTCAGCAGATTAATTCGGTAATCGAGATGTATCCAAAAGGAATCGCCGGATTTAAACGCTATTTGGAGCTGCTGGAAACCGCCCCAGATGTGGCGGATGCGCCAGACGCGCAAGCAGTCGAGCATTTGAACGGCAATATTTCCTTCAATGACGTCACGTTCGGTTACGAGAACAAAGACAAGGTGCTGCATGGCGTCGACCTGACGATCTGCGTAGGTGAAACGGTGGCGCTAGTAGGGCCTTCGGGTGCAGGCAAGACAACATTATGCAGCCTGCTGCCGCGCTTCTATGAAGTCGATGCGGGAAGCATTACGATCGACGGCATCGATATCCGGAAGATGACGTTAGAGTCGTTGCGCAGCCAGATCGGCATTGTGCAGCAGGATGTGTTCCTGTTCGATGGCACGATTCGGGAAAATATCGCGTATGGCCAGTTGACGGCCAGCGAAGAAGAGATTTGGGAAGCCGCGCGGCGGGCCCAGCTTGAGGAACTCATTTTGTCGCAGCCGGAAGGGCTGGACACGATGATCGGCGAACGCGGAGTCAAGCTGTCCGGTGGTCAGAAGCAGCGGTTGTCCATTGCGCGCATGTTCCTGAAGAACCCCCCGATCCTCATTCTCGATGAAGCGACATCAGCGCTTGATACCGAGACAGAGGCGGCGATTCAGCAGTCGCTGGCTGAATTGTCGGAAGGCCGCACTACGCTGGTCATCGCGCACCGATTGGCGACGATTAAGAACGCCGACCGCATCGTAGTGGTGGCAGAGCAAGGTATTGCCGAACAGGGCGATCATCATCAGTTGCTTGCTGCAGGAGGAGCATACAGCCGTTTGCACCGGGCGCAGTTTGGCGCATAGTGTGTCAGCTGCACATGATTAAGCGAATAACAAGCAATTCGTTAGGAAGAACGTGCTTCGACTAGATCAAGAATAACGGAGACTTGGAGGCAAGACCATGACCGAACAACTGGAACTGTATGATGCGACCATTATCGGCGGGGGACCTGCAGGGATGTACACCGCGTTCTATAGCGGCATGCGCGATTTGAAGACAAAGCTGATTGAGGCGAAGACAGAGCTCGGCGGACGCATGCTGATTTACCCTGAAAAGATGATTTGGGATGTCGGCGGAGTGACGCCGATATTATGTGAAAATCTAATCGCCCAGTTGGAGCAGCAGGCGAAAACGTTCGACCCGACCATTGTGCTGGGCCAACAGATTACAGAGATGGAGCGGCTCGAGGATGGAACGTTTATGTTGACCGCGGCGACGGGTGAGCGGCATCATACGCGCACGATCATTTTAGCCATAGGGTACGGCATTCTTACGATGCAGAAGTTGGAGATCGAAGGAGCCGATCGCTACGAAGTAACGAATCTGCACTACACCGTGCAGGAGCTGGAGGTGTTCCGGGGCAAGCGGGTGCTCATCTCCGGCGGCGGCAACTCGGCGGTGGATTGGGCGAACGAGCTGGAGCCGATTGCCTCGCAAGTGATGGTCGTGCATCGCCGCGATCAATTTGGCGGACACGAGAAGAATGTCGTGAAGATGATGGAATCGTCTGTGGACGTGCGGACGCTGTACGCTGTCAATCAACTTCACAGCAACAATGGGGATACGATTGAGGAGGTTTCCATTTCTAACGTCGAGACGGGAGAAACGGAACGCTTCGAGGTTGACGCGGTTATCGTCAATCATGGTTTGAGATGTGATTACGGCCCGCTTGCCGAATGGGGTCTGGAGATGAAGGACGATGTAGCGGTGGTGGACGGAAAGCTGGCAACGAACATTCCAGGTGTCTTCGCCGCGGGAGACTTCGTTACTTATGACAGCAAGGTCCGCTTGATCGCAGGCGCGTTTACAGATGGCGCGCTAGCGCTCAACAGCGCCAAGCTATATCTGGATCCGGAAGCGCCTAAGGTGGCGTATGTATCCTCGCATAATATTCGCTTTAAAGAAAAAAACAAACAGCTCGGCTTGGATGACGACGATTACCGTGCCGGCAGATAACGCCGACAGATAATAAGGAAGGAGCAGTGCCATGCAAACCACAAAAGAACGCCTGCATACGTCGGAGCTTGATATTGCCTATGGGGAAACAGAAATTGTGAGTAACCTGAATTTGTCGGTCCCGCACGGGAAGATTACGGCACTTGTTGGCGCAAACGGCTCGGGGAAATCGACGATTCTGAAAACGATGGCGCGCATAATGCGCCCGAAAGCGGGCGGCGTACTGCTCGATGGAGAGTCCATCCACACCAAATCGACGAAAGAAGTAGCCAAGCAGTTGGCTATCCTGCCGCAAAACCCGACCGCGCCTGACGGACTTACCGTGTCGGAGCTGGTTGCTTATGGCCGCTTTCCGCATCAAAAAGGGTTCGGAACGATGACGGCAGACGACAAGAACATTGTCCGCTGGGCGATTGAAGTGACAGGCATGGTGGAATTCCAAGACCGGGCGGTCGATCAGTTGTCCGGCGGACAAAGGCAGCGGGCGTGGATTGCCATGGCGCTTGCTCAGCAGACGGATATTTTATTCCTAGATGAGCCTACGACCTTCTTGGATATGGCTCACCAGCTCGAGGTGCTGCATTTGCTGCAGAAGCTGAACGAAGAGGAAGGCCGCACCGTAGTGATGGTCGTGCACGATCTGAACCATGCTTCACGCTATGCGCAGCACATGGTTGCGATTAAGTCAGGCACCGTCATCAGGGAAGGAACGCCTGCGGAAGTGATGACCAGAAGTGTGCTGCGCGAGGTGTTCACCATCGAAGCGGACATTGTGCCCGATCCGCGAACCGGAGTGCCGCTGTGCTTGCCATACGAATTGGCATCGCTTGCTGCCGCGGGCGCCTGATGTGAAGGGAGGGATAAGACATGGATGCACAATCGCTGTTCGCGATTAGGCAAATTATCCGGAAGTGGCACAGGTATATGAACTGCAAAACGTTCGGAACGAAATATGTGCTGCTGGAGCTGATCGAGGAGCAGGGAACGATCTTCGTAGCTGATCTGGCCAATCGTCTATCTCTGTCCCAAGCATCGGTTGAAGAAGCGCTTCATGGGCTGATCATTAGCGGATTGATTCAGCGGGTTCCAGACAGTGAGATTGCGGTAAAGCTCACGATGACCGGGACCAAATTGGCATCCTCCGCGCGGGATGAGAGACAGAAATGGGCGCAACGTTATTTTACCAACGAATCCGTGCAGGAATTTCAGCTGCTGTATGAATTGCTTCATCACGTGATATGCGAATTGGACTCAGATAACGCGGTGCAACGGCGTAAGCATTATCCCGCAGCTTGTGTGGATCGAGCATAAGCCATCCAAAATGATGCCCCAAAAGAAAAGGCAGCAGGCCTTTTTCTTTTGGGGCATCGTGTTTGCTTGACGCAGCTTTCTAAGCTGGACTAGCTATCATCCGATATACTCGATGATATTCATCAGGTCTGAATTAATTGACAGCACACTATGCACTGCTGTTCCGCAGCAGGCGGGGCAGCATATCAAGCAGCTTCTCTCTTGTCAAGGCATCGCCCGAGTTCCATTTCGCCGCATTCAGCACATACGCGTGACCGTTCCGGACTGCAGGCAGGCCGTGCCAGAGGGAACTATCCATCATATTCTTCGCCGCCTGCCTGGATGCTGGATCGTCGGAGAGCAGCATGAAAATCCGGTCTCCGGCATACGCAGACAACCGTTCGGGTGGAATTTCCATAAACCCATGACTCGCATCCAATATTTTCTGGATTTTGTCTCCTGGCTTGAAGCCGAGAGGATGATATAGTGCCGAAGATAGTCCGGCGGTTCCCATGACAAACAAGCGATGGCCATGCTCGTATATAAAGACCGTTGCCGTCTCACCCGGATAAATGTCGGCCCGCAGCTGTTGCCACATGGCACTTGCTTGGGCATTGTACATGTCCAACCATTGCTTGGCCTCGCGTTGTCTGCCAAGCAAATTGCCGAGCGTAAGCAGGCGTTGGTCGAGCGGCGCGAATGAATCGAACGTGACGGTAGGCGCAATTCGAGCGATTTTGTCGTATTTCATTTCGTCCGTGTCCGCAACGATTATTAAATCGGGTTCAAGCGTAAATGACTTTTCTGAATCGATGGGGAAGCCGACATCTTGCACATTGTGCACTTGGTCTTCATACACCGTGCCATGCATCCAGGTAAACGCTCCCCCGATCGCTTCCACGCCAAGTGCGAGCAGGTCACCGAACGTTTCGCCATGATAAATGACGCGCTTGGGCAGGGCAGGGATCTCCACCTCGTGGCCTGTCCAGTCTGTGACTCGGGTTCTGCCGCGCATGAACCGGGCGTATTGCTTGGGCGTAATGCCCGTCGTCTGCCGGAAACGGCGGTTGAAATAATATTCATCTGTAAAACCGACCCGATGAGCGATCTCCCGCAGCGGCTCGTTCGAGCTGAGCAGCAATTCTTTGGAGCGCTTAATGCGTAATTCCGTTAAATAGTCGAGTGGTTTTTTACCCGTCAATTCTTGAAAGATCGGAGTGAAGCGCCAATAAGGTACATTGGCTAGCTGGGCAAGCTGCTTGACGGTGATGTTCTTCATGTAATTGTTCTGCATGTATTGGATGGTGCTCTCCACCGATTGCGTCGGATTGAACAAATGCTCCGAATGCAGGTTATGTTCGAACACAAACCCCATCAACTCCTGAAAACGCATATGCTGCTTATACCATTCGAGCTCGCATCTGCTATGCTTCTCACTATATAGCTCCTCTATAAGATGCATCAGGCGGGAGAAGGGGTATGCAGTTATTTCACGCCGACCGGGCAAAAGGTCTTCCATATATGTTTTATGCTTCTGCTTCCCGACTTGGATGACGGTGAACTTCACTTGATAGTAGCTGAGCGTGCTGTCGCATCCGCTTTCGATCTGCAGGGATGCCCCGGGCGGAACGAGATAGCTTTTTTCGGGTGAAAAGCGGAAATGATTGTTGTCTATATGTAAACAGCCGGTACCATTGGTGAACACCAAAATCGTATGGTGCTCAGTCGTTATGCTTTCGGATTTACCCGCACTAGGACGGATGATGAATTGGATGTCCGCCAAATGAAACAGCAAGGAGCGGAGCGGGGCGGGGCGGATGCCGGTTGACGGTTCGCCATCTTAGATCATCTCCTTTCAATGGTGAGAATCATTATCAATTAATGATATTGTATTAAAATCAAAGAAGCTTTTCAACTAAAGTTGAAAGCTTCTTGAAAGTTCTATTCCGTGGGCGGGAAGCAAGCCCTACTTCTTCAGCATCTTCAGCATCTTCGGCAGATCCTCCAGCAGCCGCTCCCTTGTGGTCGCGTCGCTGCTCGATTTGAGAATGTCAATGGAGTAGACGTGCCCTTGCTTCACAGCAGGGAGATCAAGCCAGATCTTGTTCTTCATCAATTCTTCAGTCGAGCGTTGGGGCTCTTCCTCCACGGGATTCAAAATAAAGATGCGGTCTCCGGCAAATTCCGGTAACAGCTCCATGGAAATTTGCTTGAATCCTGTATTGGTGTCCAGCAGTTCCTGAATGGTGGCTGCAGGCTTGAAGCCGTTCGGATGATACAGCACCTGTGACAGTCCCGTAGCTGCCATCACGAACAACCGGTCACCGGGATAATAAGTAAGAACGGTAGCTGTTTCACCCGGCATTACCCCGGCAGCTTGGAGTTCTTTCCACATCGATTCGGCTTTGGCGTTATAATTGGCGAGCCATTGTTCCGCTTCCTGTTTTTTGCCAAGTATATCTCCCAGCCTAGGCAATCGTGTCTCTAATGGATCGAACGTGTTGAACATTAACGTAGGAGCGATTTTGGAGAGCTGTTCGTACTCCTTCTCATCCACATTTCCCATAATAATCAAGTCAGGATGCACCTCTAATGTTTTTTCCAGATTGATCGGAAAGCCGAGATCTTCGACATTTTTCATCTGATCTTCATATACATGGCCTTTAATCCAATTCGCAGCTCCGCCTACGGCAGTGACGCCAAGCGGCAGTAAATCGCCGATCGTTTCTCCCCAAAAGATAACCTGCTGCGGTGAAACGGGAATGTCCACTTCATGACCTTTATAGTCTGTATATTTGCGTGTGTCCAACGCGGATTGCTTGTCACCATCCGCCGCTTGTTGCGAAGCAGGGGAAGTGCCGTTTGAAGCGGCTTGTTCGCTTTTTGCCTCCGACTTGCTGCTTGGTTCAGTTGAGGTGCTGCCGCACGCTGCTAATAATGCCCCCATTAATGCGACCGTGCATAGAGCAATGATGGCTTTTCTGGCCTGTTTCATGAGTTCCGTCCTCCATTAGCGATATACATTTAATAGATAATGATTCTCATTATCGACAAAACTATAATATATGATTGTTGAAGGTTACTCAATGGACAAATTCAACGCCTTTATTTTGATTTGTGCAAAAAGAAAGCCGAAGAACATGCAACTGAATCTATGAAAATAGGGGTGGTCCCATCTACAATTGATTTTAAAAACAATTAGCATCCTGCATTAATATTATCTTAGAGAAATAGAAGGGATGATAGAGTGAAATCAGCGATTTTGTTGTACCCGGATTTCAGCAAATACGAAATCAGCATTACGCTTTCTGTGTTGATGAAATCCAACAAGGAAAAGCACTTCATCGGTTTGAATGATACAGTCGTGATGGGGGAATCCGGTTTACGCTGTGTTCCAGACGCTATTATTGCGGACTTCGATACGAATCAACATGATAGTCTCATCATCCCCGGGTGCATGGACTTTCGGCATATGACAGAGGCGGAGGAACTGTTTGTAATGATACGTCGCTTTTACGATCAGGGTCATCTCATAGCTGCGATATCTAGCGCCCTGTATCTATTGGCGAGGTCAGGAATATTAACGGGAAAGAATTATACGGTTGGATTGACGCGGGAAGAAAGAGAGTTTCTGGGCGTATTTGACGAGACTCATTATGAGGACAAGAAGGTCGTGCAAGCTGGCAATATAATCCCCGTCCTTCTGTCAACTTCCTCAATGTTCATTTCAACTGCTTTATCCTGAAATCCGGCATCTATATAGTGTCCCTTTTGCTGCCGTTCAAGTGTTATACAATAGTTAGAAAGGAGGGGCAAGTCAATGGACTCCGTCGAAGAGTGGGTTATGAAGGTGAAAGCGGGCGAAATCGATGAATATGTGCATATCGTTAAGACATATCAGGAGCCGATATACCGATATTGCAGCCGCTTGCTCGGAAGCAAGCATGAGGCAGAAGATGCAGTTCAGGACATTCTGGTAAAGGCATACGAAAAAATAGAACTTTATAAACCAACCGTGAATTTTTCCTCTTGGCTGTACAAAATCGCGTATCACCATTGTCTAAACCTAATTCGCAAACGCGGCAATCAACATAAATTCAAGTGGTGGTTCAAGCAGGATACGATTGCAGAGAGCGCCGAACAGACATTGACGAACACGCTGTTCGGAGAACCGCTGGCTTCGGCTTTGGCGAGCTTGTCCGCAGAAGAGCGCAGTTTGCTTGTTCTGAGGGTGTTTGAGGAGAAATCATTTGCTGAAATTGGAGAGATATTGGGAAAAGGCGCGGAAGCGGCAAAGAAGAAATACGGCCGGGTCAAGCTGAAATTGAAGAAGCTGATGGAAGACAGGGAGGTGAACGAGACATGCGTAAATCCAGACAAACTCTTGAAGATGTGAAGATAAAAGATTATCTAATTGACGATGGACAAGAGAGTATCGATGTAAGCCAACGTGTCATGGAACGGATACATGCCCTTCATGAGCTGCGTAATGGAAAAAGACCGGTTCGATATCGGAAAAAGGCAGTCGTCGTCATCATCTGTATTATTATCGCGCTTACTTCAATTACAGGATATGCAGCTTCCCGGTATGTTCAAATTATGAATCAAAAAGGCGAGATTATCGTGGAAACGAAGGAAATTAGGGAGGAACCGTATGCGCCGCACACAAAGAAATGGAGAGAACTGCTTTCCGCGTATACGGAACGCGTGCAGGAACAGCTAAAGCCGGGGGAACTGGTCGCATATTACGTCCATGACAAAACGATTAATGCCTACGATACTGCGAATAAGGTAAAGACCGAATTCAAACCGATTGTGCATGCCAGCTATGCGGCATTCGCGAATCAGCTTGAGAAAATGTCAGGTCCGCAGTTTATGGAACCGAAATACTTGCCAGAAGGGTTCGCATTTGAGTCAGGCAACGTATTTCCTAGCGCAACGGAAGGGGAGGCGAGCTGGGCTCATCTTAAAAAGCTGGAGCCTGAATTTATACGTGAAGCTGAAACCACGGCCAGCGGGGCCAAATTATTTATCAAGCCGTTGATATGGAATAAAGCGGGCAGCGCGACTGTGCGCTATACGAATGGAACGGATACGCTTATCATGAATGCGTACGAGCGGAAAAACTCAAACTCCCCGGTAAAGACGATGCATCCCAATGGCGTCACAGCGGAGAAGCTGACGGTAAGCGGCCAGGACATGATTTATATGGAGCCGTCAGCGGATGCTGCGGGAAGTGTCCGGTACAAGCACAAACTAGAATGGCTCGACGTGCAGGCAGAGGTGTATTATTCGATATTTGACAATTCAGAGAGTGAACTGTCCAAATCTGAATTCATTCGTATAGTGAAGAGCATGATTGCGAAGTAATCACAACTCATTTACGAAGCGGGATCTGCTCGAATTGGCAGAGAACCTGATGCAGCACATATGGAACTGCGCTCCAATTCATCCGAATCCGCGCCATAAAGATGGCAGAATAGTTGAATATGTGGAACATAAGTGCCAACAAGTTGTTTCAATTAGCACAGACCCCGGATCGAAATCGATCCGGGGCTTCTTCGTTTTGCCAAGAAGCTCAAGAGTGTCCCTTTTACGCAGGTTGAGGTGTTATACATAGCGGGATGAGATTTTAGATTAAGAACTGGCCCATATGGCCGAAAGGAGCACTAAATTATGAATAAAATGGCGAAAATGACGATTGGCAGTGCGGTCTTCACACTGGTGTTCAGCTACATGACAGGTTATGCAGGTGCAGCAGATGAACAGAGCAAACACGCATATAGCGCAACTTTTCATGCGGCAAAGTCCAAAACATCGAATCCTGCAGCCAAGAAAAGCGCCGCGCAGCAGAAAAAAGAAGCGTTGGCCATCTTCCACGCCGAGGGGAAGAAACCGGGCGACCTGTTCGTCCTGTATGATGGATCCGATGGTACGCTATCCTTTAATTACCTTTCACTGAAGAGTTCAAAACTTGATGATTACGCGCAACAATCGGCTAAGTATAAAGCACCTGTGCTTCAGCAGCCGGAAGCATTGCCGGAGGGATATGAATACCATTCGAGTGAAATTACGCCTCCATTTCCGCAATTTCTTAGCGAACCGTATCAGAAGATGTTAAAGGAATTGAAGGCGGAAGCGAAAGGGAAAATGTATTATGCTAAAAAATTGAAATGGAGCGAGGCTGGCGAGTCACAACTAATCTTTTTCAAAGACTCGGACATTATCCGAATCAGCGCCAAAAAGTTGCAACCGATAGCAATCGAATCGACGCGAGTAGCAGGAAAAGGAGAGACGATTGAAAAGTTGAGCGTGAAGGGGATTGACGCCATGTATATTACCGGTTCCGATGTGCTCTATTCGACGATGCTCCAATGGGAAGACGCGGAAAAAAAGTTGCAATACCAAATTTCCCTCTACAAAAATAGTCCGCTGACGAAGGAAGATCTCATCGCGATAGCGGAAAGCATCATGCAGGGGTAAGCTGTCTACGATCTTACACGTTCATTCCGACACTGGCTGAGGCCAGTGTCGATCTGCCGAGAGACCCTTATGGTCATTTCACTTTTATTACCAGTGATTGATCTACTTCTTGAATTGAACTTCGACCTGATATGGCTAATTGCAGCTCAGTTTCTGCAACGAGATGTTTAATGACTTCTTGTACCCCTGTTTCCCCCGCAACAGCTAAGGCGTATGCATAGGGTCGACCGATGAGAACGGCAGTAGCACCTAGAGCGATGGCTTTGAGGATGTCGGCTCCCCTACGAATCCCACTATCCATTAAAATTGGAATTTTACCTTGTATGGACTCGCTTATCGAAGGTAGGGAATCTAAAGTAGCAACCGCACCATCGAGTTGCCGTCCCCCGTGGTTCGAAACGATGATACCATCGACGCCATGCTCTAAGGCCATTATGGCATCGTCCGGATGTGTAATTCCTTTTATAAGTAAAGGCAATCGGGTTTGTTCGCGAATAAAGTCCAGTTTTCTCCAAGTAAAGCAGGTATTATTGCCTTCTTCTAATGCCTTCAAGGCAGCTGCTTTAATGTTTTTGTCCGGCGCCTCTTTAAGGCTCGAGCAAAATACGGGATCTGAAAAATAATTCCCCATTCCGTGTCCAGTAAGAAATGGTAAGTACGCGTTACGTAAATCCGTCTCCCGCCATCCAAGAAGGGTGGAATCCACCGTAACAACAATTGCTGTAAACCCGGAAGCTTCCGCGCGTTTTATAAAACTTTTCGTAAGATCATGATCCTTTGGGGGATAGAGTTGAAACCATCGTACGCTATCTCCCATTGCCTCCGCTACTTTTTCTAAAGGCACACTCGAAACATTGCTAAGTACATAAGGGATCCCCAGTTTAGCTGAAGCCTTGGCAGGGGCCAGTTCTCCGTCGGGGTGAAGAATCGTGTTTACCCCAATTGGTGCTAATAGGATAGGAAAGGGTATTTTATTGCCAAACAGTGATATTGAAAGATCGCGTTCGGTAATATCGCAGCAAACCCTTGGCCTAATTTTGTATTTCTGAAAAGCTTCAACATTACCACGTTTTGTGTCACCCGCTCCTGCGGCTCCATGTACGTAACCAAAGGGAGCTGCGGCTAGAACCTTCTTTGCTTGATTCTCCCACTGATCAAATGATACCGGTAAGAGCTTCGCAGCTTCGTCCCCGCTTTGATATATGTTCATCTGTAAATCTTCGCTATGAATAGTCAAAATGCGTACCTCCATGGTTTTTTTAAAGAGTTGCAGCTATAAGTATTAAAAAAGAGCAGCTTCGTTCTGATAACACATAGTGGAGCATTCATACTCATTTTATAAATTCCCTAAGTCATCGAGGTTTATCCAATACTCGCCATCGGGTGAATGGAGGAAGAATTCGCGCGATTGGAGCAGATGAGCCAGTTCCGCGACAAGCTCACACCGGCTGATGCCGGTGTTTTTTTGCGTGTTTATGGAACAAGGATAAAATCGCATTTGGAAATGGGGAGGCAATTTCGTATAATGTCAATATGCGTTAAGATAGGCAAGCGCACAATTTAGATTGCTACATATAATATTGACATGCGAATTCGTTCATAGGGGGTCACAATGAGCAGCTATCATTTGATTGGGATAAAGGGCAGCGGTATGAGTGCGTTGGCACAGGTGCTGCATGATCTTGGACATGTGATTCAAGGGGAAGACATTGATACGGTAATTTTCACACAAACGCCTCTGGAAGCGCGGAATATCCCGATGTACTCCTTTGGAAGCGCGCCGTTATCGACAGAGATGATTGTCATCGCTTCGAACGCGTACGGTGATGATCATCCGAGCGTAGTGCGCTGCAAAAGCTTGGGCCTTCCCATACATCGATACCACCATTTTCTCGGTGAGTGGATGAAGAGCTATACGAGCATTGCAATTACCGGATCGCACGGCAAGACGACAACGACCGGAATGATGGTTCATGCGTTGCGTTCTATCGAGGCTACATGCAGCTTGATTGGAGACGCGACAGGTAGAGGTGAAGCGGATGCGCGATTTTTCATTTTCGAAAGCTGCGAATACAAACGGCATTTTCTCGCGTATCGGCCGGAAATTGCCGTCATTACGAATATAGATTTCGATCATCCGGATTATTTTTCCGATGTGGATGATGTGCGGCATGCTTTTGAAGAGATGGCTGCCTACGTCGGCAATCAATTGGTCGTATGCGGCGATGATGTGCAAGTGCGGCTGTTGCGTACGGGGAACAAAATGCTGTATTACGGCTTCGCTGAGCATAACGAATTAAGAGCGGCTGGACTCGCCATAGTCAGCGGCGGAGTCGCATTCGATGTATACTGGCGCGATGCCAAGCTTGACCGGTTTACGATCCCGGTGTATGGCCGGCATAATGTGCTCAATGCTTTGGCGGTCATCGGTGTCAGTCTGGTGTTGGGGTTGGATCTGAATGAAATCAAACGGCAAATGGCTACGTTTACTGGCGTAAAGCGCCGCTTCACCGAGACCGAGTGGAAGAGCAATGTCGTCATCGATGACTACGCGCACCATCCGTCCGAAATACGGGCGACGCTCGAAGCGGCCCGGAGCAAGTATCCCGGCAGGAGGATTGTCAGTGTGTTCCAGCCGCATACGTTCAGCCGGCTGGAACGGCTGCTCGACGATTTTGCTCACTCCTTGCGCGACGCCGACGATGTGTTTCTATGTCAAATCTTCGGCTCCGCCCGGGAACGAGCAGGCAGTGTTTCGATTGAGCATTTGCGCGAACGAATCCCGAATGCGCAGCTCATCTCGGAAAACACTGTGAACAGCTTAGGCACCTATGAAGATGCGGTGCTTGTCTTTATGGGCGCGGGAGATATCCAGAAATATCAGCAACGCTTGGTGCGGTTATAAAGAAAAGGGCGGAACCGATAGGGTTCTGCCCTTTATCTTTATTATATGATGAAAGGATTTGATTACACCGCAGCCAACCGGGCAATGCGTTCGTTGACATTTCCTTGGATCACGCCGCCGTGATAGCAGATGACTGTGTCAATCTCGAACTGCGTCAGTTTTTTTAATGAGCTTATCGCGGTGTCCATATCGAGTGAATACTGCGGATTGGGCCCATGCAATTCACCGTCGGCAATGACCATGGCGTCTCCGGCGATAAGGGTTTTGCTCGATTGATGATATAGACTGATATGTCCGGGAGTGTGCCCCGGCGTGTCGATGACGATGATTCCGCCGCAGGAGGGGAGTTCCTCACCGTCTGCCAGCGTCCTGTCAACTTGAGCCTGCGGCGGGTTGGCCAGCATGGCTTTGAAAGCGGTGCGCAGTTGTTCGGGCAGATCGGGGGGAAGCATCGCGTCAGCTTGTTCAACGGCCTCCGCTGTAAGCTTCAGCAACCTCTTGTCACCTTGAATATACGGTCGCTCGACTTCACTGGCCAACACTTCGATCTTTCGGGGCGATTCCTTCAGTATCATAGGCAAGCTACCGATATGATCCAAGTCTTGATGGGTTAAGATGACTGTGTCAAGCTTATCCAAGGCGACGTTGGTCTGCTCCATGGCTTCGCGAATGAGCGGCAATTGACCGGGATAGCAAGCATCTACTAAAATCGCGGTGTCCTTGTCCCACAGCAGAGTAGGGTAAATGGTGTCCTTCTTTCCCATTATGATTGCCGAAATTTCAAGCGTGGCAATTCCGTTGACGATAATCATGCACATTCCTCCGTTATGAGTTGAAATGGGTGGTTTGCAGAGTAAGTATTCCATATCATAAACACTTTCGGAGTTTTGATCAATACCAAATATTTTATCATATCATATATATTTTATTTTGTCAAGTGATGGTTTTGACTGGATGTTTTCCAATGGGGCCACGGTAAATCGCCTGACTGCGGCTTATGCTCCATAACGAATGAAAGTGAAATAGCTAGCATGTGTTTAACGGATTATGCGAACAATGGAAAATGCAAGGTTGGGATCGAGGTTCTCCGTGCAATGATATAAGTATTCTAGCTCTTGCTTTCACTCTCCCATTTGTTCAGAAATGTTAGTGGCGGTAGAATAGGATGATCTTTTGTGATTATAGTCAGTCAATAAGCAATCCTTTCTAATGTCATTCTTACACATTCAAATGCGATCAAACAGGAAAAAATAACTTTCTTATTCTGAAGTGAAGGGAGAGTGACGCAAAGAGCGTGATAGCCAACGTTGTACTGAAGTGAGGGGAGAATGGAGCAAAGAGAGTGAACAGAGAACGTGAACGGGATGTTCTAAGGAAGTGGGAGAGTGAAGCAAAGGGGATGAACGTTAACATGATAATGGAAAATAAAACATTTAAATAGCAGTAATAGGAATTAAAAGGCGCTAATTAATGTGGATAGTTGCCCCCGGGCGCTGATATTTGCGTCTCTAAACAGAAATTGCGTATAATAATGATTATACGCAATTATTTGCGAGTGACTTAAAGGGAAGGAGAATGCAGCATGAGCCTTACCCGGCATGATTTAACTGCGCTATATGAAGAACCTCTCGAAGCTTTCCGTTTATGGATGATGAACGCGGGGTATACCTCCTATACGAAGAAAAATTATATGGGTGATGTCAGTCATTTTCTACGGACGATAGAAGGAAAACCGGTAGAACAGGTAACGAAGCTGCAGGTGCTCGCTTTTCTGGCTCAAGTGAAGTCGTCTGGCGTAAGTGATGCGACGCGAAACCGGAAGCATTGCGCGATAACGAGCTTTTATAGAGCGTTGAATGATCTGGAGATCACTACGGTTAATCCGGCTGCCGGTGTGAAGAAGTCGAAGACGGAGACGAATCGGGCCCCGGTCTATTTGGAGCCGAATCAAGTTCAGCAGTTCCTGTCGCGAGCGGATGGCAAATACCGCAATCGCAACTTGGCTGTTCTGATGCTGATGTCCTATGCGGGACTGCGGGTCGGCGAAGTGCATCGGCTTAATATGGCGGATTACCATGCAGAGCGCCATACCATTGAAGTATTGGGAAAAGGGCGCAAGTGGCGCACGATTCCATTGCCGCTGGCCGTCTCGAATCAGCTGCAGCTAGCGCTGCAAGAGCGGTTAACGCCGTGGCGAGCTGGAGAAGATGCGTTTTTCATTTCGCAAAAAGGCCGCAGGCTGTCCATTCGCAACATTCAATATATTGCTGAACAAGCATTCGATAGTCTGCAAAGAGAGGAAGGGCGGATGCGTGCAGGCAGAGGCCGTTCGTATTCCTGTCATAAATTAAGACACTCCTTCGCGACACTGCTATTGCGAAGCGGGGCGGACATTCGCACAGTTCAGGAAATGCTCGGGCACGCGTCCATTCAGACGACTACCGTCTATACTCATGTCTCGGATAAGCAAAAAGAAGAAGCGATTCAGCGACTTCAACCGTATATCTTGGAAGAGGATGTTGATATTTTGAATAGTAATGAAACGTAATGGAACGTAATGGAACGTATTATAGTTACATAAAATATATTATGTTAACTAAATGAATTGATTTCCTATTTTATACCGCGAAAATACGGCTTGGCACGTATAACAAGCTTACCCTCATAACAGACTAGTTCTATACATGGTAAAAAGGAGGGGTTCAATGAATGCGATAAAATTGAGGTTACAAGCGCTTTTGAAACATAAGCGGCTCGTCCAAACGCTAAAAATCGCCTTTCCTATAGCCGTCATCATATTTGTATTTTTTCAAGGGAAGAAGGAATTATCCCGGTTTTCTCTCAAAGAATCGTTGCATGCGATCCGTCTCATCTCCAGCGATTATTTTACAGGACTGATCGTGCTGGGCGGAATGGCCGTCGCTACGATGTTCTTCTATGATGTCCTGCTCTTGCGCTCGATTAAGGTGCCGGTCAGTCTTGGCAAAACCTTCCGCATCTCATGGATATCAAATACGTTTAACGGGATCGTGGGATTTGGCGGCATCGCGGGCGTTGGCATACGGACGATACTGTATCGGGAATTTACTGGAGACGCCAACCGGCTGCTCATAGCGATCGCATGGATGGCCCCTTCCATGATCAGCGGGTTATCGCTGCTCGGTATTCTGGTTATATGCGGTGTCTTCCCGGCATCTGTTCTGCTTGCAGCCAAAGGCTGGCTGTGGATCGTACTGATTGCTGTTGCCTTGTTTTTCCCGGCTTATTTGGCATTTTCCCGTTGGAAGGGCAGAACAAATGCGAGTGCTAAGCTTACGTTTGGCTATACGATCGTGTCCTTTATTGAATGGCTGGCTGCAGGCTCGGTTGCCTATGTCATTCTGTTTCTGCTCAAAGCCGATATAACTTATTTCGAAGTCATTGGTATTTTTACCGTCAGTGCCATCGCCGGACTGATCAGCATGGTGCCTGGCGGCTTCGGAACGTTCGACATTACATACTTAGTAGGCTTGCAGGCACTTGGTGTAGCGGATAGCACCGTGTTTACGGCGCTTCTCCTATATCGGATCGTGTATTATTTTATCCCGTTTGCAGTAGGATTAATATTTGCGGCATTTGAATTCGGCGGAGTGGCGGTCAAGAAGTTCGAGGATCATCCGACACTAGCATCTTACATTGAGTCAGGAAGCATCATCTGGTTTATCCAGCGATCGCTGTGGAACTCGCTCTCATCTTGGTCTGTCGTCATTCTCATGTTCATGACTTCGATCTTCCTGGCAACCTATACGCTGTCTGAGCCGTATTGGGATCAGTCTGCGTTCATCCTGCCCTTTTTCCACGGGGATATTTACCCCATCGTCAATGGCATCGTGCTAGGGACCAGCTTGCTGATGCTGCTGATGTTAAAGGGATTATTTGAGCGGACGATAAGGGCGTATGTCATTACATCAGTCGCTCTCGGGCTATGTACACTGCTAACGTTCCTCATTGGGACAAGCATTCGACATACGCTGTGGCTGGCCGGAATGCTGCTGTTTCTTATTTTACTGCGGCCGCAGTTTACCAGATATCGTTATCCGGTAACGAAGAGCATGATTGTTTTTACGACTTTGTTTATGAGCATTCTCCTGCTATTTTATACGTTGGTAGGATTTATTCTTGCGGAATATACCGCGGAAGCGGGCGCTGCCGCATACACGTTAACTTATTCTCAATTTACAACTACTTTATTAACGGGGTTAACTGCAGCCTTCCTATTGTATACGATCGGCTACATCGTGTTTGAGCGGCATTTGCGTGAGCCACTCGGACGCAATTGGCGCACCGATGACGATCCGTTATTGACAGGTGGGAACGCTTGGATGTATCGGGTCATTCCTAATAAACGCATATTCGCCGTGCATGGGGAACAGATCAGGTTCCCGTTCATTATCAAGGGCCGTCGTGTCATTATGCTCGGCATGCCGGTACTGAACTGCACGCCATCGAAAGAGCATGATGCTCTGTTTGCTTTATATGAGCAAGCCGATCGATATGGCCTTGATATTGTCTTTCATCAAGTCGGAATGCATGGCATGCCGCTGCTTCACGATTATGGCAATGATTTTATCAAGATTGGCGAGACTGCGCGTTATGAGCTGACGGAGCCGAAGAATGGACCACCTCTTCACCGGTATGAGGTGCTTCATTATCCGCTCGATCCTTATTTAGTGAATGAAGTCATTCATACCGTTAACCATTGGGACGGGCAGCCGCCTGGATATGGTCCGACGCTGAAGCAGCTGTTGACTGTAGGAGATGAGGCGCTGCGTCTTGTTCTCCTGCACTCGGATGTCGAGCGCTGCATCGGCTATGCTGTGTTACGGTGGAAGAGAAGCGAACAGACGATGACGATCGAAGATATACGAACGAAATATGCATTCGATCATCCGGAACAAGAGCATGTGCTGAAGCAGCTGCAAGACATTCTTGTCTGGTTAGGACAGCATCATCACTGCAATAAGCTTGTTTCCAGCCTTATTCCATTGTCTCACGTGGAAACGTACCGGGCTCCGTATCTCTGGTCAGAGCGCACGGCGATCGCCATGTTCCGTCAAATGCGCGACCTGTATCCGCTGAGCAATCAGCGCCGGTTGTGGGAGAAGCTGTTCGATGTATCGTGGGAGCCGCAATATATTGCCTTTCGCAAGCAGCGTCATATGAATTGGACCGTATGGCGCGTAACTCGGACGATGAGCCGGATTCGCTGGTGGAGAGAGAAAGATCACAGTAATTCGTTAAAAATCGTGAAAATGAATGAAAATAGATGAAAAGGGTTGGGGACGGTTCCCAGCCCTTTTTCACGTAAAAAACCGCTTACAACACGGGTTTCCTCCCGTAATCTCCTGTGGGACACGATATCTTCTTCTGATACAATAAGGGTGGTCTTAGGAACGGTGTTCATCCAAGTCAATACATCAGAAGGTGGTTCCTTATGCTTGGTTTTGCAATCTTGCTTAGTTTTAACATTTTGGGGGTATGGCTGCACAATTTGCTGCATCTGCCGTTACCGGGCAACGTGCTCGGTCTCGTCTTATTTCTTATCGCGCTCGGCATGAAATGGATAAAGTTAGAGTGGGTTGAGCATTCGGCTCAATTTTTGCTTGATCATATGCTATTGTTCTTCATCCCTTACGTGGTTGGGATTGTTGCTTTCATGCCTGTTCTGGAAGCGCATTGGGTCAGCATTTCTGCCGGAATCGTAGGGAGCACGCTCATCGTGCTGTGGGTTACCGGATTTGTAGCGTCTAAGCTGCAGAAGTTCACAGTCGAAGATCAAGCCCCGAAGAGAAAGGAGGATGCAGCATGAATGTGCTAGCTTGGACACAGCAGCCGCTATTCGGTATTGCGGCTACGATTGTCGTATATGCTGTGTCACGGATATTGCACGTCCGCTTCAAATGGATGCATCCCATCCTGTTTTGCTCCATCGTGTTGATTGGATTTTTGACAATCGCCAACGTTCCATTGGATCATTACAAGGTAGGGGCGGACATATTGTCGCTCGTGCTCGGGCCTGCGACTATCGCATTGGGCGTGCCGATTTATAAATATCGTCATCTAGTAAAGAAGCAGTTCAAAGCAATCTGCTTGTCCATTACGTGCGGTTCTCTCGTCGGCATCGTCAGTGTCGCCGCGATTATGCTAAGTCTGGACGGAGCGCGTGAGGTCGTGCTCAGCATGCTGCCGAAGTCGGTCAGCTCGCCTATCGCCGTCGAAATATCGAAGTCGCTCGGGGCCATGCCAGAATTGTCTGCTGTCTTTACCGTATTCACCGGGGTCGTCGGGAGTTTGTTCGGAACCGCATTTTTGCGGATGACGGGGATTCGCGATGAGGTGTCGCTCGGCATTGCGCTGGGAACGGCGGCGCACGGCTTCGGCACGGCGAAGAGCTTGGCTGATTCCGAGAAGCAGGGGACATTCAGCGGCTTGGCAATGGGTCTCGCAGGACTGATTACGTCCATATTGTTTACGCCCATTTATATGTTTTTCATGTAGTGAAGGCAGGGAATCCTGTCTTTTTTGCATTGGAAAAAAAACGAAACTTATTGCGCTTTACATACGTTTTACTCTATGAAAGGGGTTGAAACCGTGAAAGCAACGTTATGGGCATGGGGAATTCTGTTAGGCTTGAGTCTGCCTTCTATAGCCGGTGCGGCAGGCGCATATACTGCTGAGGAAGCCTATAAAGATCCTCGTAGCGGAGCAATCTATTATAATCTTACACGCGATGGGAACGACAAATATGACAGGCGTGTAATTGTCCGCACACCAGATGGCGAATGGAAGAAATGGGATGAAAGAATCAAGTCGATGCAAACCGATCCGAACTGGAAACAATTGCGCTTGGACACGACCTATCTTGACAGCTATGACATGGCGATGCAGTATTCGTATGATCCATTGGACCAGGAGGTCGTAAAGGGCAGAGTGTTCGAACCGTCTCCGAACGGTAAATGGGGATTGAATGAACGCGCATATTATACGAAAGATGAACAAGGCAGCAGCCACAAAAATTATGGCTATCTCCTGAAAAACAATCAGACTGGCGAGACGAAAGAATGGCTGCGGACGTCATATATGACTGGCGCAACTTGGGTATATGACAATCGAATCGTGTACAGTTACATGAATGACAAGGCCAAACAAGAAGAAATTATCGCATACAATCCGGAAACGGATAAAACGGAGCGGATTGCATCAGGGAACTTTCGCAGAATCAATCCGGCTAAGGGCTATATTATTTATACGCTGAATAAACCGGATCGTCCGCTTTATTTGTATGACATAAAAACGAAGAAGTCGCAGCCGCTCAAGAGCTGGGAAGAGGCAGAAACATTTTTGCCTAAGAATGAACAGCTGCGGGACGCAACGTCCGATCTGCCGCAGGATTTTGACTTGGATGCCATTCCGGAAGAATCTATTCCTGTTAAGCTGCGCACGGATTATGTCATTCAACTGGACGATCGGGAAGTACGGTTGCCGCTGGTGTTCTCTGTGCAAGGAAAGCAGCTCATACCCGTCAAGCAGCTGGTGGATGAACTGGGCTGGAAGCTGACGAAGCTGCAGTCGAAGGAGCTGGAGTTCCGCTACACGCTTGCCAACGGGAGCAGCAGCATCGAGATGAACCCAAGCAACACGCGGCTTGATGGCGGCACGCTCTACATGACGGCTGAGCAAATCAAGCAGCTTGGCTACAAAGAGGTAAGCATTGTCCATCAGCCCGAATGATGAATTCAGATAACAAAAAGTTGGAAAGCACTCCGCTATGAGGAGTGCTTTTTGATATTTTTATAACAAGCAACCATACATCCGGGACTAGAGTCATGGTACAATAGATTGGAAAATGCTGCCGAACGGTGGCGACATAGATAACTTTTTGGAGGGGTAAACTTGAAGAAGAGACAGAGCATTTGGAAGTGGATGCTTGTCTCGGCACTGCTGCTGTCCTGTATCGGCAATGCCGGACAGGCTGCCGCTGCCGCTGACGGAGCAGCGGGGAGCACGATTACCATGCACCAGTTCAGTGTGCTGGAGTGGAACGGGAAACGGACGTACGTCAGCAGAGATTTATACGTGCTTGAAGACAACGTGATGTATTTGTCTCCCAAGGCATTCAGTGAAGTGTTCGGGATGAAATACAACTATGACAAAGGCAAAAAACTGTTGACTTTGACAGACGAGCAGCATGCCTATGAACTAACGGTCGGTTCGAAGCAAGCGAAAGCAGATGGAGAAGCAATGACGATGAAGCATGCGCTCGAATCGATTGATGGCAAAATTGCTGTTCCGCTAAGCTTTAGCGCCTCCATCCGTCAGGCGCAATTGAAGTCTGTAGACTATTTCGTAGGCATGTATACCAACCCTATTGCTGCCGAAGATTCATTGCGCGCAGCGTATGAGAAGGTGAGCGGTCCGTACGACAAAGCATATTCCGCCTATGAGAAAGCCTACAATGCCTACGAAAGCGCCGTCAATCAAAATCTGTACTATGTCCAAGGCGATATTGCAGGCTTCGATCCGATCCATATGATGGGCACGAGTGAAGCGCAGAGCAGCCACATGATGGCAGAATTGTTCAACCAGACAAACATTGTCGTACAGAATCCGGACAAATCCAAAATCTCGAACAACCGTTATTCCGGATATCATTATTTCGTGAAGACAGGGACGGGGCACAATTTTTTGGGCGAGCCCGTAAGCATTTATTATTTCGGAGCGCCGAGCGCCTCCATTCAGAAGAACATCAACGCGAAGAAGAGCACGCTTGCAAAAGCGGAAGCGGCGCTGCGCACGCAGAACAAGCCGCACGATACTGCCGTCAACAATTGGGTGCAGGCCGTGAAGAGCCACTACAAGAAGAAGGGCGCAAGCAATCCGAAAGTACTCGGACAGATGGCTACGCACTTGTATGTTCTCTATTTGGATACCGGTGCTTATAAATTCGATGACGAAGCTAAAGCGATTGCCAAATCTCTTGAAAAATCCAGCCAGCATACATACTGGCTCGTCCGTGCCGTCTTCGATGAAGGCGACTTCCGCGAGCGGTTCGAATATTTCTATAAGCAGAACAAAGGCGAAGCAATGAGCCTTATCTATAAGCCAGAGCAGTTCAAAGCTGGCGCCGAAGTGCTGTACAACATGAAGATGTATGACGATGCACTCGCAATGGCCAATGAGGCGAAGCAGGGCGGGCAGAAGGTAGACAAGCTGCTCGAGAAACTGAAGGTTCAGCTGGCTAAGGCTAGCGAGGACAAGGCGAAGCAGGATACAGATGCAGCCTTGGCGGCTAAGGTTGCGGCTGAAATGCCCGCATAAACAGCATGGGAGAGCGAGTACAAGGCGCTGCTGGCCCAATTCAAGACAGACTATACGAAGAAGTATGGCAACCTTGAAGCGTTGCAGAGCTTGACCTTCGAGCAATCCGATGCGCAGGCGCAAGAGATTAAGATGAAGTACAGCGAGCCGTTGGCGAAGCTGAAAAAGGATATGGGCACATTCCAATATGTCGATATCCAAGCTGCCAAAGACAGCATTAGCAGCTTCGAACAGACGATCGGTTACGTCTCCTCGGGTGCGCCAGAGGTGAATTTGAGTTTATCCAAGCAAACGCTCCACAATGCGCTGATCAATATGGGATTGACCAGCGCCATGTAGAAGGCGCGGGCTGCGGCAGGGGAAAACCTTGACCGCAGCCTTTTTTTGACCGAGCGCGGTAACGAACATAGGAAAGCTGCCCTCGTTAGAGCATGTTCCAGTCAGCATATGTCCGAGCAGCGCATGACGCAACAATAATGCGCGTTTATTGACGGCACTGCCATTGGTCACTATTTGGTGTCCAATAATTCTGCAATGATGTCGTCTGAGAATCGTTTCTTGATTTCCTTGGCAGGGTTTCCGCCGACTACGGTGTAAGGTTGAACGTCTTTTACAACGACCGATTTGGCTGCGATAATCGCGCCATCTTCGATCGTTACGCCGGCATGATGGTTGCATCCATACCGATCCACTAGTGTTCGAAGAAAATAAAGACTTAGACTGGAGTTGTTGATTTGACGCGGTTTTGGAGATGGAGAACCGTCAGCTGTTGAGAAATAAGTATTAGACTGAACCCCGTAAAGACGCAGCCACAGTCTGAGACTTGTAAATAAAGTCTTAGACTGCGGCCGCTGCAATGATTAAACTATCATTCCCCGTTAACAGGAAATCCTCGATAGGGATTCGCGAGCAACATTGAGAAAAGCAAGGATTGCCGGTGAAATCCATTTTTCTCTATGCCAGGCCATCTGTGTCGCTACTCTAAGCTCTGACATCTCCCAAGGAAGGACAACGAGTTCTCCTCTTTCCAGCTCACCCGATACGGCCAATTGAGGAAGAAATGCAATTCCAATGCTGGAGATTGCGCATTGTTTTATTGCTTCAGCACTTGAAAATTCCAAATTCATATGTAATCTATCGATTCCTTCCCGGGCTAAAGCCTGATCAAAAAAGGTTCTGTACGTACAGCCTTTTTCGTTCAGAAGCAGAAGTTCTCCACGTAAATCTTCCAAATGAATTTCACTTTTTTTCGTGAGGGGATGGTTCGGTGCTGCGTAGAGTCTAAATGGTTCTTCCAATAAGAGCTCAATTAAAAGTCCCGATGAATAAATGGGTTGGTCAAGTATGAACACAACATCATTTCTACCGTCGTACAGACTCTGTTTCAAATCCTCGTTGGGTGTCGCTTTGAAAAGCTAGCGCTGAGTATACCCATCCACCATGATGATTAAGAAAACAAAGAGAGAGTTGACTGACTTCTTTTCGTCTGAAAATACCACGATTACTTTAAAGTGCTTATGTCACTTTAATGTGCGTACTTCCCATGTATGGTTAGTTGATGCAAAATAATGTTGTACAAAGAATAGTACAGAAGGAGCTGAAACACTATGAATATTGAATCTACAACAACACGCAAAGTCGCCTTGGTCGTGGGTGCAAATGGTGTTATAGGTCGCAACCTCATCGATCACCTCATCACTCTCCCTGATTGGGACGTGATCGGCGTATCGCGTCGCGGTGGAGAATCTAGCAACCGTGTTCGATATGTAGCTGCGGATCTGCTCAATATAGACGAGCTTCACGAGAAGTTAAGCGATTTAACTGAGGTAACACACATTTTTTATGCTGCTTACCAAGACCGTCCAACTTGGGCTGAACTTGTTCCACCGAATCTCGCCATGTTAGTGAACATCATAGAAGTGATCGAACCAATCGCGTCGGGCTTGAAACATGTCAGTCTGATGCAGGGATACAAGGTATACGGCGCACATCTCGGCCCGTTCAAAACTCCTGCTCGTGAGACAGACGCCAACCACATGCCTCCTGAGTTCAATATTGATCAGCAAGATTTCTTAGAACAACGGCAAAAAGGTAAGGCTTGGACTTGGTCGGCACTCCGTCCTTCTGTAGTCTGCGGCTTCTCGCTTGGAAATCCGATGAACCTCGCAATGGTCATAGCGATTTACGCTTCAATTTCGAAGGAACTTGGAATACCTTTGCGGTTTCCAGGTAAGCCGGGAGCTTACAACAGCCTCTTGGAGATGACAGACGCTGGGCTTCTCGCAAAGGCAACAGTATGGGCGGCGACCGACGAGCGCTGTGCGAATCAGGCATTCAACATTACGAATGGCGATCTGTTTCGTTGGAATGAGTTATGGCCGAAGATCGCTCAATACTTTGGCATGGAAACAGCGCCCCCGTTGCAGATGTCTCTGGACGTTGTCATGGCGGACAAGGAGCAGCTTTGGAACAAAATGGTTGAGAAGCATGGGCTTGCTCGGAATTCCTATAAAGATGTATCCTCTTGGCTATTCGGCGATTTCGTGTTTGCATGGGATTACGATTTTTTTGCGGACGGAACTAAGGCTCGTCGTTTAGGCTTTCACGAATTCGTCGATACCGAAGCAATGTTTATGAACATCTTCGACGACTTCCGCAAGCGTAAAGTTATCCCATAAACTACCGTATAAAATAAGAAAGCCGACCTTGTATATTGGGTCGGTTTCTTAACTGTTATTTAGTCTGTAAGCATTGAATTAACCAGAACGGTAGCCTTTCCCTCGTGCTTTCTCTCTATATGCGAATCCCCCCAACGGCACATCAGATGTAGGAGTTCCTTTAGACTCCATCCGTAGTCTGTCAACTCATACTCAACTCTCGGTGGTACCTGATTATAGGAAATGCGTAAGATGACGCCCTCTTCTTCAAGCTCCCGAAGGTGCTGCGTTAACATCTTTTGAGTAATTGCGGGAATCAAGCTCTTAAATTCATTATTACGTTTCTTACCAAATGTCAGATGAAAGAGAATAACAGGTTTCCATTTCCCACCAATTACCTCTAAAGTTGCCTCTACTGCAGTGTTGTAAATTTTTTCAGTCTTTTTCACACAACTTGCCCCTTTTCGAATGTTTCGACTCAGGTCATTGGTAACTCCTGATGAATTGGAACAATTAAATGGCCCTATTAAACATTATAACTACAACTAAAATATTACGCTATCCTGCCAGTTAGTTGAATAAGGTAACAGACATTTCCTCAAATCTTTTGAAAGACCTCTGCATAGGAAAACTTAAGTTGTAGTCGCAACTCTTTATTTTCTTCTTCAAGCCTATACATCTTTCGTTTTAGCGAGGCAATGATGGCGTCCTTGTTGTTTTTATCCATCTCTCGCTTGATTTGTTTTGGTGTCGGCACTTGAGCTTGCTGTTGACGTAGCGATTCAATGCGTCCTCGTATCTCAGGATTGTTATAGAGCGTTGCTTTGCTAACGCCAGCATCAACTGCCACACTATTAAAGTTGATGTTCTCCTTAGCTTTTATTAGCCGTCTACTTGCCTCATGAACCTGCTTTAAATGCGCTCTGCGATCGTAATTAGACATGTTTTAGTGCTTGGTCCGGAAGTGTCCAAGGGGATTAGGGGGCTTAATAGATCTATTGTACAAAATCCAATGGATAGAGCAGTGCGCGACACAGACACAGCTGGAAACGGTCAATAGTACATCGCGCTAAAAAGTAGATAGCCGTTTCATGCTTTCGATAGAGGCAGATTGAGAATGGCAGGTATGTTCTCCTCAAAATTTGGACAAACTAGATTATGTGATTTAATTCACATACGTTAGCACAAATTCATGATATAGTTAAGCCATAAAGAAGAGGGAGTGAGAATAATGAGAACATTCAAAACGTTTGAAACCAATACAGATACAGTAACCCGCAACTACCTCCAACTTTGCTATATGTGTGATGATAAGCATCAATGCACAACCGAAGAAACGTGCCGTCAATGCTGGGCAGACCAAGGCCTTGCTCCAGAACTGTGTAAAGAAGAAACTCGTGATTTGCTGAACGCTTACTACGCATAAGAAAAACTACATTTAGCTTACAAAACATTGTGAAAATAATAACTTACCATGGTTCCTTTTACCTTCTGATGATAACAATTAAAACCTCCGGTTGCTGCCGGAGGTTTTGTCGTATGTAGCGATATATACATGAAAAATATAGTGTTGGCAAACGGTCTTTGTTATGATGATCATTGGAGAGATTGGAGAGGGGAATTTTTTTATGCCTCTGACGTTGGTCGTATTTCACCAAAGCACCGACATCGGAATGTTGAATCGAGATCCGTTGGATATGTTGGACCAGCACCACGCTGAGGTATTGCACGGGATAATGGATCTGGATTTTGCTTTTCTTGAATCTGAATTGCGCACGTAGCACGCTGCAGCAGGCTGTCTTTAAGCGCAGTTGCTTGATAAACGTAATGAAAGCTGACGCTGGAATCATACAGGCGTCAGCTTTCTATTTGGAGGTTACACGCTGTTGTCCTTTACCGCCACAGCGGGCTTCGCCGGAGCAAAACGTCTGCCCGACAAGCTGGTCGCAATCATGCCGATGATGACGATAATCATGCCGACCATCGACCATCCTTGCGGGAACGTACCGCTCAGTAGGAGAACTTCACCCAAGACCGTAAATATCATGGTTCCGGATTGGGTGGATTCGACTGCGGCCAACAGCACCGTGTTATGCTTCGCCATATCAGTGGCCAGGAAGAATAGCAAGCTGGCGATGACACCGGAGCAAATCGCGAGCAGCAGCGCCTGAACCATTTGCGAACCTGTCGGCCAACCGACGGTGGCTGTGCCGTAAGCGCCGAGCAGCAACGCAATTGGCAGGCTGCTGAGCGCCATGCCTAGCGTGCGCTGGAAGGTGTCCAACTTGCCGTGACACAGTTCCATCATTTTGCGGTTGCCGAGCGGATACAGAAATGCGGCGATGAGCACCGGAATAAATCCGGATAGCAGCTCAGCCGTCGTTATTTGTCCCGCTTCCGTCACTTGCATCAGGATGACACCGATTAATATAATGACAGATATCCGCAAGCTTTTGTAGGGGATAGCTTGACGCACTTTCCGTGGACCTTCCTCCGAAGGAACGGTGACGAAGAACAGCGGAGACAGCAAGGCTCCTGCCAGTATCGTAATCTGCCACGTTCCGGAAGTGAGCCAGGATGGAGCGTAGACGGCCGCGAAGCTTAACAACGAATAAAAGCCGACCCCGCCAAGGGTGCCCCATAGCAGCCATTGAAACGGATGCTTGCGCATTTCGCGGAACAAGCCTGGCAAATTGCCGCGGAAGGCGACAATAGCAATGAGAAAGGGAAGCGCGAGCAGGAAGCGGAGCGATGCGGTCCAAGCCCAGCTCGTTCCTGACAGGTTCATGGCGCGGTTGATAATGAAGGTCGCCGAGAAGAACAGCGACGATAATATGCCGACAAGTATGGCTCTCACAACATTCACCTCGTTGATAATCATTTTCAATTGTTTACAGTTAAGTATGATATACTATAATTTATAAAAAGTAAATTAAAATATATTTAGTTGTTACTCGTAAAGGATGGGATGCGCTCATGAAGCCTGTTCAAGAAGATGAAACGAAGATGCTGATGCAGTCGGTCGGCTGCAATTTACGCAAGCTGAGGAAAGACCGGAAGCTCAGCCTGGAAGAACTCGCGTCGCTAACCGGCGTGAGTAAATTGACGCTTGGGAACATCGAGCGCGGGGAAACGAATCCGACCATCGGAATGATGTGGAAAATTTCGAAGCAGCTGTCAATTCCGTTAATGGCGCTGCTGAAGCCGGAAAATGCCGTATCGATATCACGGGCCGGTCAAGGACCGAAATATGACAGCGACAATCCAGGCTGGACGCTGGAGCCCATGTTCAGCGATGTCAGGGAGAAGCTGGAGATGCACCGCGCGTACGTACAGCCGCATACCGTATACATCCCGGAAAGCCATCATGCCGGTACGATGGAAATCCTCACGGTAATGACGGGAACTATCGAATTGACGATCGGGGATGAATCGTATACGCTGAATACGTTCGATTCCATTCAATTCTCGGCTACGGAATCGCACCAGTACAAGAACGTCAGCAATGAAGAGACGGTATTGCATTTGACTATGTGTTACCCTTGAAATATATAAAGAC
The DNA here is from genome assembly GCF_000283315.1 of Paenibacillus sp. OSY-SE. Classification (NCBI taxonomy): domain Bacteria; kingdom Bacillati; phylum Bacillota; class Bacilli; order Caryophanales; family Paenibacillaceae; genus Paenibacillus; species Paenibacillus sp. OSY-SE. Next base: position 102,251 of record NZ_ALKF01000195.1, read on the forward strand.
TTGAACGGGATAGCAACAAAAGGGAGGAGAAGGATGAATGTGCGGAAGCGTCTTCTGATCGAGGTGTATTATGACGGCTGGTGCCCGTTATGCAAAGGCATTCGCCGGCGTTTGGAGCGCTGGGACTGGCTCGGATGCCTGCGATTCTATTCCATCCGCAATCCGGAAGAAATCCAGCATGTGTCCGTATCTCCTCAAGAACTTGAAGCACGGATGCATGTGCGAACCGTTCATGACGGCCGCATGCAGTCCGGTATCGCAGCGGTTCATAAGCTGTGCACACGCGTACCGCTCCTCATGCCTATCAGCCCGTTCGTCTGGCTCGGCATGAAGTCAGGCATTGGAGACAAGCTGTACGATTGGATTGCCACCCGGCGCAGCATCGTGCCATCTGGAGCTTGCGATGATCAAGGCTGTTCGATTCATCAAGGCCATTTGGATAAAAAGAACTGATTCTACCCGTCAAATCCTGATGATCAAAGGTGCCATTGCGAAGGGAAGCATAAGAAAAATAGGTATTTTGCTCGATTGGTTCCTTTCTTCTCTACAAGGTAAGATGATAGAAAGCAGTTGATAGAAGGGATGCATGATGACAAAACGAGGATACGCAGCTACATCCAAACGTAATGTCAGGCGGACTGCCAAGCGGGGCGTCAGCGGCTGGTTCATCTTTTTCCTCATTGCCGACCTGTTGGTCTTTGGCGGCTTCGGATTGATGTACAGCGAATCCAAAGGCTGGGAGAATGCGCTGGAGCAAGCGCAAGAGGTACAGGCGCTTGGACCCGATACGAGCGGCATCGTAGCGGTGACGGGTCCGCTGCAGTCCGTCTTGCCGGCGCGTGATGATCATTTGGCCGATGATTATGCGCTCTTGGTGAAGCAGGAACGCGAATGGTCCTGCAATTCCAGAAAATGCGCCTATACGATCCGATACCTATCTACGGTTGGAAGTACGGAAGGATTGACGATAAACGGAATTCCGTTAATGTCATCCGTGTATCGTCTGACGGACCAGCCAGTAATACTCGGGGAAGAGGTCTTGAGCCAGAGCGGACAGACCGTCGAAGATGGGGACGTTCTCATCTTGGAACCTAAGGGGAAAGCGCTGTCGTACGAAGGCATAGCTTTAGGTCAGCAGGTTACCGTCGTCGGTGAGGCGAAGGAAGGGAAGCTGGTGCCGATGCAGTTCCCGAACGGCTCGGATGCGGTCACCTTTGCCGGAATGACCCCGCATCAACCAAGCGAGGAAGTTGAAATGCCGAAGGCAGGATATGTCGTCGGCGATTCACTGGAGGCTGTGCGCCAACATGAAGCAGGGATGCAGCATACATTGGCCTGGGTGGCCTTGTTCGCGGCCGTCTTGTTCATGCCAGCGACCTTGTTCACGGCCCCGTGGCCTGATCGTTCCCGCAGGCGCAGGGGGTAACGGACGTCTCGCGCGGAGCGCTTGTAGAAATTATTCCTGTCTTTTCCTGCGTGAGTATGCTATAACCCGATCAACTTGAATGGAAGGGAGTGAGAATGAACGATGATGAAGTTAATGATTTGCAATGCTGACTTATCGTTTCGTTGCCCCTCACTTTCCTGTACGGATGCGTAACCTGCACCAATTATGGGTGTATTGAGCCATGGCGATGAGAGCCATGGCTTTTTTGCGCTTTTTTATGGATATAGCTGTCATGGTCGGGGGAGCGGACGCAATAATCATTAACTTCGAGTTTGGTAAAGCAAGACGATAAATCAAACCGAGGTGATGTCAAATGATGAAGTTGAGCACGATGAAGAAAATTGTGGCGACGTTGAATGAAAACTGGCAAAGTCCGCTGGGGGAGAAAACAATGGAGCGGTGGGAGCACGATCCCGGCTCGCTCTATTATGTCCGCTCAAGCGCGAATTCTGTCTTTTCATTCACGAGACAGGGCGTGCGGCGTTATCTTCGATTCAATGATGAATGCGAAAGAATACGAGCGTCGATCGAAGCGGAAATGGACGTGCTGTTATATTTACGAGAGCAGTCTATCCGTGCAGGTCAACCGGTGAAATCCCGGAATGGCCGTTACGTGGAAGAAGTGCCGACACAGTGGGGAACGTTCCATGCGACGGTGTTCGAAGCGGTAGAAGGGAACCAAATCGATGATGAGCAGCTTACGGAGGAGCAATTCGTTGCGTGGGGCCGGGGGCTTGGCCGTCTGCACCACATCTTCAAGCAGAGACATCGGAGCGCCGTCCAGACTGGCGGAATCACCTTGAATCCGTCAGAGATACAGTGCCGGCGGAAGAAGAGGCGATTCATCGGGAACTGGGATTGGTTCTGCAATGGGCGGAGAGGTTGGAGCAAACGGAGGATACGTATGGGCTGATACATTATGATTTCGATTTGGATAACCAGCATTGGGTTGGGGATGATGTGGGCGTATTTGATTTCGACGAATGTGCCCGTTATTGGTATGCGGCCGATATTGCATTTACCCTAAAGGATTTGTGGCTGGAAGGTACTGAGGGCGCGCATCCAGGAATTCAGCAGTTTGTGCGCGGATATGCGCTAGAAACATCTGTTGATCCACTGCTGCCGGAGCAAATTCCATGGTTTATCCGCATGTATGAACCTATTCTCTATGCAGACCTGTACCGCAGTGTTGATATTGATCCAACCAGCGATCATCCCGAATGGTTAATGGGATTAAGAAAGAAGCTGATTGATGTGATGGATGACATCCGGAGTAAAATTCAACAGCGTTAAACTTACAGAGGCAAATCAAAAAGGTTAAGCTATAAAATCGCATTACATTAATGAAATTATAGTGTTTTGCCTAATCGGCACAGGAGACCGGACTGTATAGCGGACGCGTCGGTGCGGTAAATTATAGGCGGCTGCTCAGGATTCACGATTTGAATGATAGCGGAGGTTGATTGCATGAAAGCGAAAATCGTGCCTTACTTAATGTTCAACGGTCAGGCGGAAGAAGCGATGAAAAACTACATTTCCCTGTTCGGAGGCGGTGAGATTGTTACCGTTTCCCGATATGGGGAGGCGAAGAGCAATGTGGAATGGACCATTTCTGATGCCGACGCTGATAAGCTGATTCATGCCGAATTCACGTTAGCCGGACAAACGATGTATTGCGCAGACAGCTTAGGTTGTCCGTCCGATAAAGCAGATGGGCACAAAGTGGCGTTGACCGTGTCGTGTGAGTCCGAAGAGGAAATCAATCGCTTGTACGAGCAGTTGTCACTGGGCGGCCAAGTGTTCATGCCGTTACAGGACACATTTTGGAAATCGAAATTCGCAGTGCTTGAAGATCGGTACAGCATCCGCTGGCAGTTGGATTTCCCGAATCGATAATACAAGAGCACGGAGGAAGATATGTAGAAGGCGAAGCGGATGCTTCGCCTTTCCTATCAACCGCGTCGCACCGACTCATACCCTTGCCCTCTGCGACTGCGGGCGGGGTGCCTCGGCCTTGAAGGGAAGGAATACGAAAGAGACGAGCGGCGGGAAATCACGAGCTACCAATAGCGGGAGCCGTCCCAACGATAATGGCGGAGCAACTCTTCATCGACCTCAAGCCCGATTCCGATCCCTGACGGAATGCGGACCATGCCTTGCTCGGCCTGAAGCGGCACGATAGCATTGAACGGATTATCCATCACATCCCATTCGACAGGCTCGATGGAATCTTGCTCCATCTTGCTCCATGGCTTCAGGCAAGCTTGCGCATATAAGGCATAACAGCGTGCAAGCGCCCCGTCATAAGTGTGCGGCGAGACGCGCACTCCGGCGAATCGCGCCAGCTGCAGGATCCCGCGATATTCATCCAGATCGCCGACATGAACCGGATCTGGCTGAATAATATCGAAGGCTTGCTGCTGCACGGCGTTCATGAATATTCTCGCCTCCGCCACATTCTCGCCTCCACTTATCGGAAGGCTCAGCTTTTGCCTGCAATAGAGATATTGTTCCCACTGATGCATCGGCAGAGGCTCCTCAAACCACATCCAATTGTCCCACTGTCCGATGAGTGGCTGCCAAGCGCATGCCGCTGCCGCGTCGTAGCTCTGATTGGCATCGAGCGCGAGTGCGATGTGTCCGCCGAAGCGGGATTGAAGGGAATGAATATGCCGCATGTCATCGGCGAGCGGCTTCCCGCCCACCTTCACTTTCATATGCGTAAAGCCTTGAGCGAGCGCTTCCTCAATCCGCCGGAGCGAAACGTTCTCCCACGTGTCATCTTCCGTATACGTTTGAAATGAGGCATAAACAGGAACTTGTTCGCGCAACGGTCCGCCCCATAACCCGCATATCGATTGTCCCCTTCTGCGGGCGGCGATGTCCGTAAGCGCCATGCTGACGGCTGAAGCCGGGCGGGTATGCCAACTGCCGATCGTCTGAACGATTTTTGACCGCAATCGGGCGTCTTGGCCGAGAAGGTAGGGAATAATCTGCTCCCGGAAGGTGCACTCCAAGGCAGGCAGCCACCCCGAGCACTCTCCCCATCCGGTTATACCGGATTCTGTCACCAAGCGGACAAGATAGGTGGAGCGGTATGCTTTCGGCCCGTTGGCGTCACCGTATGGCTTCGGATTCCGGTACAGCAGCGGGAACGTGTCTATATGTGTAATTCGCAGTGGGATCACCTCTACATTTCATGCAATTGTTTTGCTGCATCTTTCTGATTAACGAACCTTTATCTAGTATGCAAAGCCGTGGCTGTTACTATGAACCGGCTTATCATATATGCACAGACCGGAGCTCCGTTTTTCATCGTGACGGATACGGGGAGAAGAGAAAGGAAATATTAGGTGTAACGATGATATGAAAAGAGGGAAGCAGCATGGAGTGGGCGTCTTGGTCGCTGGACCGTGTCCTTATCTTGTTCGTCAGCCTTGCTTTTTTGATGATTGGCATTCAAGTGACGTTATATCACTACCGGCAAAATTTCCACCATGCGGCCATGTGGGTGCCGGTAATCGCAACACCCGTTTTTTTCGTTGCAGGCCTCTTGCTTTCGTTCAACAACGCGAGTTGGATAAGGGGGTTGTTCCAAGTGCTCATGTGGATAGGGGCAGTTGCCGGTCTAGCCGGATTCTACTTTCATGTGAGCGGCGTGGGCAAGCGTGTCGGAGGATGGGCGTTCCGGAATTTTCTCATCGGGCCTCCCGTTGTGCTGCCGCTGATGATAACGGCAATGAGCGCCTTGGGCTTGGTAGCCTTGTATTGGACCGTCTAAGGATAATCATGGTGAAGACAGGGGGTTAAAGCTATGGCTAAAAAGAGTCATTATCCTTCGTTCGATGTGATGAAGGAACGGGACGAATGGGATTCACATACGCAGGACATCGTAACCGAGCGGTTGCGCGAAGATACAACTTGCCAGTCGTTGCAGGAATTAGAGCTCGCGACACTTGGCGCAGTCTGCAGGTTGCTCGTCGACGATGATCGCGATAATGTCATTTTATACATATTGGTGCACTTTGATCAGATTATAACGAGTAAAACAGGGGAGGGACAGCGCAAAACCGGAGTGCCGGAAGAAAAGACACTCATACGGGAAGGTCTTCAACTATTGGATAATAAGGCCCTGAACGAACATGGGGCGCCGTTCGACCAATTGGAGGGGGCAGAGCAATCTGAGATTTTGGAGCGGTTAAGCCAGGGCAAGCTTCAGATCTCACCGGAATGGACTGCTCTTAAGCAGAAAGGGCTATTCAAGAAGCTACTTGGCACGGCAATCGATGCGTACTGCTCTTATCCGGACATATGGTCCGAGATTGGGTACGCGGGTCCGGCATATCCGCGAGGATATGTCCGGGGCGATATCGGTCAGCTCGACCCATGGGAGGCGAAGACGGAGGCATGATTACACGGAAGTATGCCAATGAAGAGGCCGATGTCGTCATCGTCGGCGCCGGAGCGGCTGGCGGCGTGTTGGCCAAGGAATTGAGCGAAGCGGGCCTGCGCGTCGTCGTGTTGGAGGCGGGGCCTTTCCGCGATCCGCAGTCCGACTTCGCAAGTGACGAGCTCACCATGAAGAACTTAGGCTGGCAGGACACACGCATCGTGGACGGGAACAATCCGCTGAAGATGGGACACAACAACTCCGGCCGGGGCGTAGGCGGTGGAACGGTCCATTTTACGGCCGTCTTCCTGCGGTTTCACGAATCGGATTTTCGTGTGAAATCGGTAGACGGCGTGGGCGAGAACTGGCCGATAACATATCAGGATCTAGAGCCATATTATTTGCGCAACGAACAGGAAATTGCTGTATCCGGGCCAAAGCATTTCCCGTGGGGCAGCTATCACGGCCCGTACCCGTATCCGGAGCGCGAGCCGCTCAGTCCGAACGCTTATACATTTATGCAGGGGTGTGAGAAGCTGGGCATCCTCTCTTCCGTGCCGCCGCTTGCCATCCTGTCCGCACCGTTCGAAGGCCGTCCTCCATGTATCAACCGCGGCTTTTGCAATCAAGGATGCATGCCGAATTCGAAGTTCAGTACGTTAATTGTTCATATTCCAAAAGCGATGCAGGCGGGCGCGGAAGTGTTGGCGGATTGCATGGTGACCCAGGTGCTCATGAAGCCCGACGGCAAGGCTTCCGGAGTGGAGTTCATGCACAAAGGGAAGAAGTATAAGCAGCTGGCGAAGGTCGTCATCTTGTCCGCATACGCAGTTGAGACGCCGCGCTTGCTGCTCCATTCGGCGAATGCGCAATTCCCGGATGGGCTGGCTAACAGCAGCGGATGGGTAGGCAAGGCCATCATGCCGCATTCCAGTCATGATGTGTACGCCAAATTCGATCGTGACATTCGGCTGTATAAAGGCACTCCCGTGCTCGCGACTACCCAGGATTTCTATGAGACCGATCGGGAACGTGGATTCGTGCGAGGCTATTCGCTGCATGCGCACGGGGCCCGTCCCGTCAGCTTCGGACAAGCGATCAGCCAATCGCAGTCAGGTCCGCTCTGGGGCAAAAGGCTGCGGGAGGAAATGCTCGATTACAACTATTACGCCCGTGCAACCATGGTCGGCGAGGTGCTTCCGAATCCGGACAACCGGGTCTCGCTGGCCGAGGAGAAGGACGAGTATGGGCTGCCCCGGGCGAAAGTAACGTTCAGCTACGGTGAGAATGATCGCAAGCTCATCGATCATGCGGTGGTAACGATGAGCTCCATCTTGGAGGCGGCGGGTGGTCATGTCCGGTTTGTTGTCCCCGATACGGCGCATTTGATGGGCGGTTGCCGCATGGGCAACGATGCCCGTTCATCGGTCGTCAACTCTTATGGACAGAGTCACGACATTCCGAACCTGTTCGTATGCGATGCGAGCATCTTCGTCACGTCTGGTGGAGCGAATCCGACGAACACGGTCATGGCATTGGCACTTCGGACCGCAGATTATATCAAGGAGCAGGCCAAGCGCAGAGAACTGTAAACGCATGAGCGGGAAATAGGCACACATGATGAATTGGCATGGGAAATATAGTTGACACAGTTTGGAAGAGAACATAAAATAAAATGGATTCAATCATACACATGCAAAGCGAAAGGAGGCGGAACTCATGTTGATGGAGAATGCGAACGTTCCATTTAACCTATTCATATATTCCGTCCCGATTAGCGCGCGAGCAGCGGGAAGCATTGCATTCTCCCGCTAGACACGTTGGCATGTTACAGATTTGTTGCCGTAATGAACGACTGCAGGGGACGGATTCCTGCGGTCTTTTTGATCTGGATCGGCGTATGCCGTGAAATAACAGCCGCAGGGATGTTCCTGCGGCTATTTGTGCGCCCGTGGACGACGGGTAAAGGAGAGAGAAGAAGGATGAAAAACACCAAGTTGATTATTGTTGAAGGTGTAGCAGGTTCGGGCAAGACGACGACAGCGCAGCACATCTATGACAAGCTTCGGGAGCGGGGGGTTGTGGCTGAGCTGTATGTGGAAGGCAACACGGATCATCCAGCGGATTACGAATATACCGCCTGTCTAACGGAAGAACAGTTCAAGGAGCTGATGCGCCTATTCCCGCATGAGCGGGATACGGTATTGGCCTGTACAGTACATGAGGACGAGGATTACTTGTTCTGCTATGGCCGAATGCATGCAATGGCTGGAGGGGAGCGGTCCGATCCGTCCAAGCAGGCTGTAATGAATGCGATCATCCAGCATGTGCGTCCGTATGATATTTACGACGGTCTGCCGATGGAGAAGTATTGCGAGCTGCTGCTATCACGTTGGGAACGATTCGGAGCGCGCGCTGCCGCAGAGGAGAAGGTATATATTTTCGAATGCTGCTTCCTGCAAAATACGCTTTGCGCCATGCTCGTGCGGCATCATGCAGCCCGCCGGAACATCCTGTCGTTCATACTGGACCTGGCCGAGCGGGTGCGGAAGCTCGAGCCCGTGTTGTTCTATTATGATCAGTCAGATATACGGGACACGCTGGAACGTGCGGCGATTACCCGGTCATCATCATGGTATGAAGGCTTCCTGAATTATCACACATCACAAGGCTACGGATTAGCGCATGGCTTGACGGGACTGGAAGGCTGCCTTGAGGTGCTGCGTGAACGCAAAAGCATCGAGAAAGAGGTATTGAAGCTTCTCCCTTGGAAACATTTCATTCTGGATAACTCAGGCTACGATTGGGAGACGTGTTTGGAGCAAGTAGATCGATTTTTAGAAAATAAATTAACGTAATATTTATTATGTAAACTTATATTGGAATCACAACTTCAATATAAGTTGAATTGAAATCAACCGAGTGATTGATCGGGTACAATGAACTGATGAAAGCTTGAATATATCAATGATCCCATTCAAGATTTCAGTTATGAAATTGCTCCGGAAGTCAATTATGGATATCATTCTGGAAGCCGTTCTGGATGTCAATCTGGCCTAATAGGAGCCGCCGCTTTTGTTTTGTTGCAATTGTCACCAAAAGTTCAAATTTAATTCGTTTTCATGCAACAATTGCTATCGACAGTTCGTGCATTCAGCTATATTCTAGGTTAGGCAAGTCTATGATAATTGTTAATGAATGACATACATGAATTCGATTACTTCGAGGAGTGATTCAGCATGAATGAGAATTCAAGGATTTTTAAAGCTGTGGATGAATATAGCCTGACCCGCATTATTCAACACGTATTTGACCGTGATACGGTCGTGGCGGAGGCGAAGCTGCGGGAAGGCGGACTGTTCAATACGACCTATCTCGTCACTACAAAGTGTCCTGACCAGAAGGTAATCATCCGCTTTGCTCCGTCCCGGCAAGAGCTGTTGTTCCAATTCGAGCGCGAAATGATGGCGAAGGAATCGTGGATTTACGAGCAGTTGCGCCGGGTCGGTATTCCCGTGCCGCGTATCCTGGCATTTGACGATTCGTATCGCATCATCCCGCGCAGCTACGTCGTACTAGAGTATGTGGCTGGCATTCCGCTTCACGAAGCGAAGATGTCGGATATGGATCGCAGCACGATCCAAGAACGCCTCGGGAAAGCTACAGCGGCTATGCACAGCATCACGGCGGACTATTACGGCTGGCCTCAGCCGGATCATCCTGAACGGGCGTATCGCACATGGTGGGACTTCATTGCAGCCTTCACCGATGAGATCGCGGAGAAGACGACTCGGTTCGAAGTGTTTGACGAGATGGTAATGCAAACGTATTACGACTTTTTCCGTGAACATAAGCATGTGTTCGAGTTGGCAGAAGCGCCGCGTTTTGTGCATAACGATCTGTGGGAACCAAATGTGTTGGTACGGGAAGAGAACGGTACATGGGACATCGCCGCTGTTATCGATGCGGACCGCGCGTTGTTCGGCGATCGGGAATACGAATTTGCGTTATGGGGCAACAACCCGCACTTTATGAGAGGTTATGGCCGTACGTTGGACGATTCGCATGAAGCGAACATCCGCCGGACTTCGTACATGTTCCTGCTGCAACTGATGAACGCCTATTTCCATAAGGTGCAGAACAACAATGAAGCGCAGTATCTTCATGAAAAAGCGCTCGCTGAAGCTACGTTCGAGCAGCTTCGGCATATGACTGAGCTAGCGCACGTATAAGAGCGAATTCAAAAATGTACTTACATCATTAACAAAAACAACAAGGGAAGCACCCGGCAAATGCATCGATAAGATGTGCATGTGCGCGGTATGCTTCCCTTGTTTGCTTGAAGGGGCCCATTTACTCCTTCGCCTCGGTGAGCGAACGGTTAATTTTTTGGCACAACGCCGTAAATTGCTCCAGTTCTTCCTCGTTCAACGTCAGCTTGATGCTGTCCATCACTTCATTCCGGGATGTCGCGGCCGCACGCAGAAAACCTCGGCCTTCTTCCGTTACCGCATGATGATAATATCTTCGGTCCGTTTCATCCCGCGTCTGCGATATCATGTTCTTGTCGATGAGCTTCTTCGTCAGCTTCGAGATGCCCGGAAGCGAGGCGTGAAATGCTTCCGCCAATTCACGGGCCGTCTTCGGCCCATGCTTGTCTAAGTAATCGATAATATTGAATTGAGCGGATGTGATGCCTTGAATATTGAATTTGTTATGATGTGATACCACCTTGCATTGAAAAGAAGTGAATTCCTTCTCGAAAGAGTTGAAGTCGTTCAATGGCAATGTTCCTTTCTGTCAACACGCAAGCATCCCCGGCTCATCATGGATGATCCTAGAGTAATCCGGAACAACCGAGAATTATTATTGGGGCATGCTTGATGTTCTATCGACGGCTATAAATAGCGCTTCAATATCGAACCCGAATGCGTTCGCAAGGTTTGCGGCGTACCTTCCGCAATGACTTCACCGCCTTCATTTCCACCCTTCGGTCCAAGCTCGATAATCCAATCAGCCTGGCGAATGAGCTGGAGATGATGCTCGATGACGATGACCGTATTTCCTTTGTCCACCAGACGGTCCAGCACGTTCATCAGCTTGCCTGTATCGCTGTCATGCAGGCCGATTGAAGGCTCATCCAAAATGTATAGCGTGTGATTTCGTCTCGTTCCAGCCAGCTCGGAAGCCAGCTTCACTCGTTGGGCTTCACCGCCGGAGAAGGTGTTGGCCGGTTGTCCGAGCGGTAAATAGCCCAAACCGATATCAACCAAGCAGTCCAATATTCGTACAATGTCTGGAATATCTTGAAAAAGTTCTTGCGCCTCCGCAATGCTCATGTCCAGCACGTCGGCAATATGCCGGCCGCGATACGTTATGCCTAAGATTGTCTCATTATATCGCTTGCCTTGGCAAGTGGGACATGTCAGATAACGGGCGGGCATGAAGTGCATTTGAAGCTTCAATTGGCCGGTTCCTTTGCACGCCTCGCATCGTCCTCCAGCCACGTTGAAGGAGAAGTCCGACGCCTTCAGTTTCATGCCTTCGCGCTTCGCCAGTTGCCGATAATGCTCGCGGATATGATCGAACACTTTTGTATAGGTCGCCGCGTTCGATCGTGCCATTTTGCCCATCGCATGCTGATCGACGACGATGGTATGCTGGATCTGATCCGATCCAGGCAGCGTATGCAGTCGATCGAGCAGTTCCTGCAGGATGAGCGTGGATTTCCCAGAGCCAGATACGCCGGTAATTGCCGTCAGCACGCCGATCGGAATGTCGACGGAGATCCGTTTCAAGTTATGCGTGCACGCTTCGGTGAGGGTAATGGCATGATTCCATCGGCGCACGTCTCGCTTCAAGGCGAGTCCGTCTTCACGCAGGCACTTGGCCGTTAACGACGCCGGATGCTGCAGCAGATCAGCAACCGCACCCTGGAATATAACTTGGCCGCCGTGTTCGCCAGCAGCCGGACCGATGTCCACAACGTAATCGGATTGCTTGATCACATCGAGATCGTGCTCGACCACGATAATCGTATTGCCTAAATCCCTCAGCTTTTTCATGGCGGCCACTAGCGAATCCGTGTCCTGCGGATGCAGTCCAGCTGTCGGCTCGTCCAACACGCACACCATGCCTGTCAAATTCGAGTTCAGCAGCGATGACAGTCTCATCCGCTGCGCTTCGCCACCGGACAAGGTGGCGAAGCCACGGTCTAGTGTCAAATACCCCAGACCTGTATCGACCAAGCTTTGCGCCCGATCCGTCAACTCCGCCAATATCGGCTGTACCGCTTCGACATAACGCGATTCCAGCGCGTGCGGCAGTTCGTTCAGCCACGCCAGTAGATCCCGAATCGATATACGCAGCAAATGGTGTATCGGCGTGCCATTCACTGTCACTTCCAAGCTGGACGGCTTCAACCGCGTGCCCTGACATGCCGGACAAGCGGCCGGGCGCAAAAATGAGGCGAACTCCTCGTCCGCATCCTCACCGGCTTCCTCGTAATAGCGCCGCATCAAGCTGTTGATGGCTCCTTCATACTTGCCTTCCTTCATATTAGATGGGGCGGGGGCATCGGGCCGAAGCGCTCGAATCCGCGGGTCGTCTGTTCCGTACTGCAGAAGATGGCGGACGATTTCGGGCAGCTCGCCGATCGGGCGTTTTAGATCTTCTTCACCGAAAGGCAAATTGTAATATTTAGCCGCTCTCACCAGCAGCGGACCGAAGTGCCAAATGAACCCTTTTTTCCATACTTGAATGCCGCCTTCTTGAATAGACAGATCCGGGCGGAGTATGGCATCGATAACCGGTTCGACCTGTTCACCCAAGCCCATGCAGGCCGGACAGGCGCCTTGTTCAGTATTAAATGAGAAATGGGCCATCGTAATGTTCTCGACAGGTGAGCCGCATGTTGGACATGGGTAGCATTCCAAGCCAGTTGCAGCATCTTCGGCAGGCGATCTCGGCGCCGAGCGAAGATCCGCATAGGCGATAGTGCCGTGACAGTTCGGGCAAGGCCGCTCGCCGATGGCCGTATACAGTAAACGGAGATACGTGTAAGCTTCGCTATACGTCCCGACTGTTGATCGCGGACTGTAGTTATGATGATGCTGATTCACGCTGATAATGGGTGAGAGCCCGAGTATATCATCGTAATCGGGCCGTTCTACATTGTCTGGAACCCTTCCGGTCGCGCGGATGAATTTGCGTTCGCCTTCCTGACAGAGGATGTTGAACATCAAGGTTGATTTCCCGGAGCCGGACACGCCGGTCACGACGGTTAATTGATTGCGGGGGAAGCGGACCTCGATATTTTTTAAATTGTGTTCTCTGGCACCTGTAATTATAATCCAGTCTTGATTGCCAGTCATAGCATTCACCTTCTTGAACATGATTTGAAATAGTTGAACAGGTTAACTATTATCTTGGGTAACTAATATACTGCTCGGAGGGATTTCTGTCAACTTTTACGTCAGGGAAAATACAAAGAGGCCTGCCCTGTATCAGCACAACTGCTTTAGGACAGGCCTATTCGATCGAGATGTTGAAAGAATCATACAAAATAAGCAGGAGCTTAGTCGTTCGCCGCATAAGGCGCCTGCTGGTAGTGAAAATTCGGGCTCATCTCGCCGTTGTCGTAGCTTCGGTGGAAGATTGGCGTCGCCGCCGGCGATAAAGGCGGAATCAACCAGGTCCAGTCGCCCGTTAGCGGACGGTCTGCCTGACGTTCCTGCTCTTCGAAGCGCATGAACTGTTGCGCGGCCGTATGATGATCGACGATGCTGACGCCAGCTTCCTTGAAGGAATGCAGCACGGCGACATTGAGCTCGACGAGCGCCTTGTCTTTCCATAGCGTCGTGTTCGAAACCGTCGACAGCCCCATGCGATCGGCCACGGCTGGCAGCATATGATAGCGCGTGTCATCCGCGAGATTGCGCGCGCCGATCTCTGTACCCATGTACCAGCCGTTGAAGGGTGCCGCGTTATAGGAGATGCCGCCGATGTCAAGACGCATGTCCGAAATGATCGGAACGGCGTACCATTTGAGTTCCAGCTCTTCGAACCACGCAAATTCCGGATGTGTCAATGACACTTCCATTACGCTGGCGGGAGGCAGCTCGTACCATTGTGGCGGATTATTCCCGGTCTGTACGACTAGCGGCAGCACGTCGAAGGGAGTTCCAGTCCCTTGCCAACCGAATGATTGGCACAGCTTCGTGAACGGCACAGAATGCGGATCCCCGACCACGCCTTGTTCTGTCACATACCCTGCGTAGCGAATGAGCTGATGATTCCAGATGCGAACTCGGTCACGGCCTTGTTCCGCAGCGGGAAAGACCGTTATCGTCGGCCGGATCCGACCCTCGTTCGTGGCGAACTCGATATGCCTTAGCAGAGCAGCATGGATGTCCTCCTCGGTCTCGGCATACCGGGCGTCGAACACATGCAGGGACGGCCAGAAGAGGCGGCCGATACAGCGGTTGCTGTTGCGCCAAGCCATCTTCGCCCCGTGCGCCAGCTCTTCCGCCGTGTGCGAATAAGTGCTCGTTGCTTCTATCTCACGGGCGACTTCTTGTAATCTGTCCGCGAGGCTGCTATCATCTATTCCCAACTCATGGTAGCATTGCCGTAAGAACTCCGATGCCGCTGTCCACAGCGTATGATTATATTGTATCGTCATGTGAATGATGTCCTCTCTCCGATTGCTGTCTTCTCAGATTAACATACGAACGATACCGCAGGTATGTCCGCTAACGAACTTTTTATGAACCCCCTGAATTGGTGACACACAAGATGTCACCAATCCCATGTTATAATCGACGTAAATGAATCGATGGATACAGATTGGGAGGACAACCAGTGAAGCGTGCAGATCGATTGATGGCTATCATCATGGCCTTGCAGCATCGCCCAGAGACCGCCCAATCGTTGGCGGATAAGTTCGAGGTGTCGAAGCGCACCATTCTGCGCGACATGGAGGCGCTATGTGAGATGGGGGTGCCCCTATATTCCTCTACCGGTCCGTCTGGGGGATTCCGGCTTATGGATGGGTATATGTTGCCCCCATTGCAATTCAATTCGATGGAAGCGCTCACGGTGCTGTTTGCGCTGCGAGGGATGACCCAATTGCCGGACTCGCCTTTTAATGAAGAACGGTGGACCGTGATGGACAAAATTAAGCACGTGCTGCCGCAGGAGACGAGGTCTCAAATCGCACCGTTATTGGAAAAAATGGAATTATCCGTGCCAAAACGGAAGTATCGCACACCATTTTTGTCCGCCCTCCTGGATTATGTCTCAGTATCAGCCTGGGTGCGTGCGTTCTATCGCTCGCAGAATCATCAGCGCTGGTTAACTTTGTTGCCGCAGCGTATTTATGCGGCCCACGGCTTCTGGTACTGCGAAGCGTATTCGACCGTGCACCGGGAGTCGAGATCGTTCCGCATCGACCGCTTCGAGAAGCTTATGCCGCTCGGGGACGAAGCAGAGTTGGCTGCAGCAATATTGTGCTACAAGCTATCGGAACGCGATACGCTTGATGGACGGGAGGCAGGTTCGAGCAGAAACGTGCCAGCGACGCTCCATATCCATGCCCGCTTGACGTATCGTGGCTTGCTTCAAGTCGAACAGGACGAACACATTGGGGAATGTGTGAGGGCGGTAGGTGAGGACATCTGGGAGGTGTCCTTTGATTGCCCGCAAGCGGAATGGGAATGGGCAGTCCGATTTTTCTATCAATTAGGGCTGGAAGCGGAAGTCCTGGAGCCGGCGGTGCTGAGAATGGAAATACGCCGAATTGCTGAACAGATGTGTAATCGATATGATGCTGAAGAAAAAGGAGGGAATGGCCATTGAAGGACATTATCGTACATACTTACGATGAGGCAGTAAAGGTGATGCAGGAAGTGGGCATATTGCCGCTGGCGAAATTAATACCGGACCATCCGTCGCTTAGTGGAATCACTAAGGAGGAGCAGTGGCACTCCGATACCGAGTTCGATCCTTGGCGGTGGAGAGTGCGCTTCCCAGGCGATGGGACAGCTGCATACGGGAAATTCCTGAAGAAGAAAGCCGTCTTCATTGCCCGCGACCTTGTTCCGCTCGTGTATGCGATCTTGGGCAGCGCTCGTTCCGGCCAGGAACGATACGAGGACGGGCTGCTGTCGAAGGCGGCATGTGAGCTGCTTGCCATCATTGATGCGCAGCAGGGGATCGAGACGAGGTCACTGCGCGCTGCGGCAGGGATGAAAGCTGTCGATAAGAAGAAGGAGTTCGATCAGGCTGTCATCGAGCTGCAGGGAACGATGGACATCGTCATCTCCGGCGTCAAGGCACGGAGAAATGAAGCAGGGGAAATTAATGGCTGGAATAGCACATCGTATGAGACGATGCCTCATTGGATGGAGCAGACGAGGATCGAAGCCGCTGCGATTCCGATAGCAGAAGCGAAGGAGCGGCTGCATGGACGCTTGTCCCAGAGCAGCAGCGCAGAGGCGATGGCGTATATGGGGAAAATATTCGGCTGGTAATGCATGAGTACAAAGCGGCTGAATACCTGACGTATTTAAGCGGAATGATGCGCACAGTTACATGGAAAGTCAAAAGGAAAGAGTACTTTTTAGAGCAAAACCAATTCAATTAATGACATTAACTATTAAGGAGGTTTAATATGAATAACGTTAATGAAGTGTTGGAGAACGCAAGACAGTTCATATACCACAATGCAAGACTGCTCGATCGGATGCGGTTCGAATATTTCTTTGGCCAAGGTACGAAGGAGAGTGTCTTGGCCGTCCTCCGTGCTTATCAGAACGTAGATGGAGGCTTCGGCAATGCGCTTGAGCCAGACATCCGCTGCCCTCACAGCCAGCCGGTGCCGACGGAAGTCGCGCTGACCATCCTGGATGAGATCGATGGATATAATCGCGAGATCGTTTCAGGGATTGCACGCTTTATGGAATCGGCCACCGTGGAGGAGACTGGCGGCATTCCACGCTCGTTCTGCAGTGTGAATGATTACCCCCATGCGCCGTGGTGGACGACGGAACGGGACGATGCGGCATCCATGAATCCGACTGGTCGGATGATAGGCTTTCTGTTGAAGCAGGATGCGGTCCCTTTTATTTCGCATGAGACGTGGTTTCGCAAGACAGAGCAGTTCGTATGGGAGCGGATTGAGAAGGTCGACACAAGTGATTTTCATGACGTCACTCAGTGCATTACCTTCCTGGAAAATCATCGAGATCGTGAACGGGCCGGCGCTTATTTGGCGAAGGTTGACGAATGGTTGTCCCATCCAGGCACGATTGAGCTCGATCCGCATGCCCAAGGTTATGTGCACAAAGTGCTCGATTGGGCACCGTCACGGGATAGCTATGCGGGACGGTTCATAGGTGAAGCGGATCTGGAACGGCATCTGACCGCGCTGCTGCAAGACCAGAGCGAAGATGGCGGGTGGCCGATCAGCTGGCCGGCCGTCAGCTCCGCATGCGAGCTGGAGTGGCGGGGATTTATTACCGTGGAGCGCTTAAAGACCCTGCGCTCGTATGGACGGCTCTAAACCGCGTGATGTGCTTTACAAATTCAGTACTTTTCGCGCCGAAATCGGAAAATACGACGCTGAACTGCAAAAATACACGCAACTATGTACATTTCCCTCGATTTGCGCGATTTCCGGGGAAATCAACTGCATCATTTCAGCACATCGAACCGTCCGACGGCATTTTGCTCACGAGAAGTGCGTCTGAAGTTGAGAACAAGTCGCGTTGAGTTAGGGTATGCGGTCTCACCGCATACCCATGTCGGCGCGTTTATCTGTATCATTTAAGTTGAATCAAACTATCTTTGCGTTCGAGCTAAGCCAAGTCGAAGTATATATCATTGGACATTCATAGAGAATATAGAAACGAGAGGGTACATATTTGAGCAACATGCACCGCATCTTATGGTTTGATCAGCAGGTCAGATCGATGAACTATCCGAATAGCAGAAAGCTCGCACAGCAATTCGAAATCTCGACGAGACAGGCAAACCGGGATATCGAGTATTTGATGAATTCGCTGGGAGCTCCTTTGTATTATTCGGCAAAAAGCCGCGGATACGAGTACGAGGATACGGCATATATTTTGCCCAGTCTGTATATTACTGAAGAGGAGAAGAAGGTTATCTCTTTTTTGGCTTACCGTTACGAGCAGCATCAATATGGCGACTTCGATGACGGTGTGAAAAATGAGAAGCTGCAAAAGCAGGTATCCCGATTATTCCGTCGTTTATCGAACACCGACAGTACGGAGCACTCCATTCCTTCCTTTGCAATCGAGTCAGCGATCGTTGACACTGCCTATACGTTTAGGCTGTCTTTGGCGCAGTCCCGCAAAGTGGCTATCGTATATAATCATGCGGAGCACGGGGAAATCAGAGGCACGATTCATCCGTATCAAATGTATTTTAAGTATTATGCTGACTATATATCGGCTTATTGTGAGGAAACGAGGCAAACGGAAATCTATCGTCTTGACCGGATGGTGGGCACACGAATGCTGCAGGAGCGCTTTGAAAAGATGCATCACGACGCGTTGAACGAACATATTGATGCCAGTCAAGTGCGCCCGTTTGTCGCCGTGTTGGAATGTTCTGGACAACTGAATGGCGAGGAGTGGGGCAGCTATAACGTCAAGCCTCTTGGAAACGGTCAATACGCAATTGAGTTTATACATATCGATCCCTTTATTGATCAACTTCTCTCTGTGCGGGGATGGACGGCGATCCACAAGCCAAAATGGTTAAATGAGAAAGTGAAGCGGCGGTTGATGCAATTATTGACTGATTTGGAGACGCAATGAAGTGGTACGACATTTTATGTCGTACCACTCTTTGTATAATCGGATTATCGCGATGAAAGATTAGGGGGCGGCCGCTCTTGAGTTGGAACAAGCTCGAAGGTATCGATTTTAAAAGAGAGAACAGAAGCTATATCGATGCGCTGCATGCAATATTGACTGCGGCGGGACGGTTTGCGGGCACGAAATCCATGCTGTCCGGCATGACTGGCATGGCATTCAAGTTTATCATTCATGAATATTTATCCGAAAGCTCGATGACGGCGTATGGGTATTGGGGCAAAGAGCACGGCGAAGCGGCCGAGCGGCTGGGCTGGGCGAATGTGTCGCCGGCAGGCTATATTAGGCACCCGACGTTCCCATTGGCCCGGAAGCAGGCCGAACGTTCTATTAAGTTGTCGATCGACCGTGGTCTGGGCGTGGTGTTCTGGCTGCCCGAATTCGCAGTCATCCACGGCTATGATGATGAGGATGAAGTGTATTTTTACCGAGACGGTTGGTCGCAGGACGAGCAAGTCATGCTATACGACAATTTCGGAGTTGCGGGAAATGGCACTCCGTTCTGGTTCTATCAACTGTTGTTGGATAAATGGGACAGGCCCGAAGCAGACATTTATAGGGAGTCACTGCGCGCAGCGGTATCGGAGTGGGAAACGCCGCATAAAACGGCACCCGATCAAGCGTTTGCCTCGGGCAGACCGGCATACGATTATCTTATTCAGGCATTGGAATCACGCCGATACAGTGCGAGCGGGGGAACGTATATCCTAAAGTCCTACGCTGGAATCAAGCGCGATATCGTCGCTTACCTGGAAGCTATCCAAGCCGAATTGGGCCTGACCGAAGCGGTGCTTCAAGCGTATCGGGAAGTAGACGCCGTATATCGGCATATTTGCCGCTTCATTCGTGCCGACGAGGGGACTGCTGCCCTCGATCAAGCATCGTTTCCTGCACTGTTGAAGAGTGTCCGCGAGGCGAAGGAGCTTGAGGAGAAGGCGGTTCATGAATTAAAAGCGTGTATTGGCTGCGAAGATAGGTTGCCGGGAGAACTTGATATTGCGCTCTGGGGTATTGCTTCCCCGAGATAGCAGCGTCTTATAGCAAGAGGTTCGCATGCGGGGGAGGAGAGAAGAAGGTGTCCGTCATCAAGCTGTCTCCGTTCAAGGTTGAACCAGAGACGAATACGTTCATCGATCAATTTCATGCTGTGCTGCACGCTGCCGGGCTGACCACGTATCCGAAATACGCGTTGGCATGCATGTCCGCGCTCGCGTTCCGCTTCAGCGTTCACCGGCAATTGTCTGCCGTGTCCATATTCGCCTATGATTGGTCTGCGCAGCATTACTTGGCTGCTGATTTCGTCGGCGCATACTCGAAGACGTATGCGGGCTATGCCGACCACCCGCTCGTGCCGATTTATCGTCAGCATGTGGTGAAGGAAGCGATGCATTCCATTGACCATGGGGTAGGCGTCGTCGTATGGCAGGATCAATTCATGTCCTTGTACGGGTATGACGATGACAACAGGCTGTTCTATGCGGTCGATTCGGCGGGGAAATCCAATCAATCCATTTCATTCGATACGCTGGGGCAAGGACAATCGCCGCTTAGTTTCTGTCAATTATTCGGTGCAGAACGCATTGCGTTCGATATTCGGGACTTGGTTAAGGAATCCTTTGTACAGGCAATTTATCAATGGGAACATCATGACACCGCACTATGTGCGGATCAATTCGCTTGCGGAGAACGCGCGTATGACGTCTTGATCGAGGCGTTTCGCGAAGGCGAGTTCGATTGGGACGGGGCTGCCCGGACGATTCGGATGTACGGTGTGTTCAAACGCTATATTGCACAGTATGTTCAGTCGATGCAGCCAGAAATGGCGGGATTGGAGCTTGTGGCAAGCTATTATGCGCAGGTATGCCGCAAGTATGAGGACATCAATCGGCTGCTCGAGTTATGTCTTGCCGACGAACCAACAACAATGCCGATCCGGCTGGAAATAGCCCGCTGTTTTCAGGAAGCCAAGGATGCAGAGCAGGCAGCCATATGCCAGATGAAGCAAGTCGTTCATGATGTAAGGCTTTCACGAGGTGTCACTCCGGAACGAAGATAGAAGATAGAAGATAGAAGATAGATAAACGAAATGAATAAAGAGGAGATATCGAACAAAATGGCAAAGACCAAACGAGGAAAAGTATTATGGAATATGCCGAGCCACGGCAGAGGGACTTGTCCCGTGTGCGGAAGCACTCGAATCAAGCTGCTGTATACGCAAACCAAATCGGACGGAACATCCATTCAAGTATGTAAAAAGTGTGTGAAAGCAAGTCAGGAAAGAGTAGACGATGCTTAGCGATAGTCTTATAGTCGATGCGAAGCGGATGGTAAGCTCTTAGAGCCGAAATCAGCGGGAACTAATTAATGTGTGCTCTGTTTTTTAACCATATCACATAGGGAAGGCCTTGATTCTATAAAGTTTAGAATCAGGGCCTTTTTTAGCAAGTTCACGCAGTGACTTGTAAGCAGTCTTATGTTTGGAAAATGATTCCTGATATTCTATCTGAACAAGACTAGAATCTGATTCGGTCCCGTCCGCTTCATTACCCGATATCCCTGCTCGGCAGAGGTGGCAATCCCTTCGTTGTCAGGCTTGCAATAACCGTTGACTTGGCAGGTGCCGTCATCGCGGACGAGCAGTTTCCCATTCAGACCGACGGCTGCCCACTCGGGCTTCTCGAGGCGGGATGCGCATTTCTGGCTTCGTACCCAATCCGGATTCAATATCGGTCTTGATTCTTTGCGTTCCGGTTCGATGACGCGTTCTTCCCTTGTAATAGAAGGAATGACGACATCGTGATATTGAATTCGATTCCACTCGTCATAGAGGAATTTGCTGCAACTTGTATCTGCCGCATCTCCCAGTATTCCATAATTGAAGCTGGTAATACCCAAGATATAATTATCACTGGTGTCAGCCTTTCGGATTTTATCGCCGTCGAGGGTTACAAAATATCCTACATCAATGGTCTGTCCATCTGTAGACTCGAACATTTCGGCATAACTGCAGGCTCCGGCAATAGGACTGAAGACGGAACCGGTAACGCTGCTGTCAAAATGGGCACTGCCATCGCCCGATATTTTCGCCACAATACCATTCGGATCGTATGGAATTGCTCCATTGGCCAAAAACCAGGCGTTTTCTTCGTTTGCGGCTCCATTTATCCCCATTATGTGAGTTCTCGCAAATTCGTTGGTAGTGGTGCTGTTGCCTTCCGCATGAGAGGAAGCTCCGCTTGCTACCGTGTTCGTATTCTGAGCGTGAGCATCAAGTCCACTTGCTACGGATTTATACCCCTCGACATGGGTATTTGTCCCGCTGGCCATGGTCTCTTCACCTTCTGCATGGGCATTTATACCAGTCTCCGTCGTTTGCGTTTGATATCCCTCGGCATGAGAGTAGGCTCCGTCTGCTATTGTTCTGCCTCCTTCGGCATGGGACGCTCCTCCGTAAGCTTTTGTATAATAACCTTCGGCGTGAGCGGACGTAAAGCTTGCGGCTGTATATAAACCTTCTGAATGGGAGCCATAGCCGCTCGCTACAGTGCCTATTCCTTCGGCATGGCTGGCTTGCCAATATGCTTCGGTCTGTATGCCCTCTGCATGACAAGATTCCCCGCTCGCCAGAGTTCCGAAACCTTCCGCGTGACAGCCAGAACCGAATGCACGGGTATTTTGTCCTTCCGTATGAGTGGCTAACCCCTCAGATACTGTGCTGAATCCCTCTGCATGAGAAAAAGTCCCAACTGCGAAGCATGTGTACCCTTCGGCATGTGCGGCTAGCCCGCTCGCTGAGGTGCCCTGCCCCTCGGCATGCGCGCTTTCCCCATCTGCCGAAGAAACTGTTCCTTCGGCATGAGAACTTTTCCCCCTCGCGTAAGTTACTTGTCCTTCCGCATGGGAATAATCGCCGCTTGCTTGCGTCAGGTTGCCTTCGGCATGTGAAGCTCTCCCGCTGGAAATCGTACTATCTCCTTCGGCATGGGCGCTAATGCCTGTCTCCGCGGCAGTCGTCTGATAACCTTCGGCGTGGGAATAGACTCCATATGCTTTTGTATGATAACCTTCGGCATGGGCGGCAGTAGCGTTTGCGGCTGTTTGTTCGCCTTCCGCATGAGCGCCTTGGCCAGCTGCAACTGTCTCAATGCCTTCGGCGTGAGAACCAACGCCCAGGGTAGCGGATGATATTCCTTCCGCGTGCGAGCCCTTACCGTTTGCTTCGGTCTGAATGCCTTCGGCGTGAGAGGCATTCCCTCTGGCAATCGTTTCTTCACCTTCGGCATGAGCATTCATGCCGTTCACAGTGGTCTGCGTTTTAAAGCCTTCAACGTGTGAATTTTCTCCTGCCGCCGTTGTTTGCGAGCCTTCCGCGTGAGAAGCATTGCCGCTCGCGTTCGTCTGAAATCCTTCCGCATGTGTCGCGAATCCATTTGCCGTTGTCATTGAACCCTCGGCATGAGACGCGTCGCCTCCAGCAATGGTATTTGCCCCTTCCGCATGAGACACGAACCCGCTTGCTGTCGTTGTTGAGCCCTCTGCATGAGAGGCGTCTCCGCTTGCCGTAGTTAGAGCTCCTTCGGCATGGGACACGAATCCTCGTGCCTTCGTTGTTGATCCTTCTGCATGAGAAGCGTCGCCAAAGGCGGTTGCGCTTGCTCCTTCCGCATGGGATGCAAATCCTTTTGCCGTCGTATTGGAACCTTCTGCATCGGAACAAGCTCCGCTCGGCTGTTGATTACATGACATAGGAGCTAACCTCCCAATATAAGAAATAATAATATCTACTATAAAATATGATAGATTCTTTCTCGCAGAAACGGCGAATCAAATAGTAAAACAACCCTTAATATGTTTCGGGTGTGCTTATCCTTCCATTTATACAAAGCATGTCATGTAACGAAGAGCTTGTTCCTGCACTTTCTTTCACCTTAGAAAATGGCAGCAGCGAAGCTCATGGAGCCCTTAGGCATCCGTTTAAGCTTCACTCAATCGCTGGTAACGGCATTTATTGTTGTGCGGCCACCCTTAATAATTATCGATATTAAATAAACGTTTAACTGCATAAAATAAATTGTTTTTTCATAAGGACATTATCATCGTTACGCCCATATACAAAGCGATGAGCCCGATCGTTAGCGCCGAGATTTTGTTCAATCCGCTCATCCACTTGCCGGAATGGTCCAACGTCCGGAGAAGCCGGCCAGCAATGGCTAACCCGATAAACCACAACCACGACACGCCAATCGTCGCCCCGATGAAGGCCCACTTGTCCGTCCCGGTGTATTGAAGTGAATTCGTGCCGATAACGCCGACAGTATCCAGCAGGGCGTGCGGGTTCAAGAGTGACACAGACAATGCGAAGAGTACCTGCCTTTTGACGGATAGCTGCCCATGTTCGCTCTGATCCGTGGCGACCTCAGCTTTCCACAGGCTCCATCCCATGTAGAGCAAAAAGATGAACCCGGCGACATAGAGCAGGCTTTTTAACCACGTCCATTGCAATATAAGCAGGGATACGCCGCCTACCGCCAACGAAATGAGCAGCGTATCACAGAGCGCGGCCGTTATGATGACCGGAACCACCTTGACGAAGCGCGGCTGAATCGCTCCTTGGTTGAAAATAAACACATTTTGAACACCTAACGGAAGAATTAACCCGAAGGCGAGCAATACACCGTGCACAAAAGCTTCTGTCATTCTAATTCCTCTTTCTCCATGCTGTACTGAATCAACGCGTTGTTCAGCATCAAGGATATATGATCTGCAGCGGATTGTCCCCAACCATTTGGTTGTATAGCAGCCCAACCAAACATTATAATTGGAAGACGATAAGGGTACGGGAGAGTGTTGCCTCGTGGATAAGATCGATTGGAAGCCAGATCCGTCTTCATCGATTCCGTTATACCAACAGATTGAAGGGTTCATGAAAGAAAAGATAACGAGCGGGGAATGGACGGTGGGCATGAAGCTGCCTTCTCAGCGTGCCTTGGCAGCGGCTTTTCAAGTGAATCGAAGCACACTGATTATGGCTTTGGAACACTTGACATCACAAGGATATATCGCAGGGAAAAGCGGGGGCGGAACGACAATCATTCATCACCAGCCGGAACGTCAGTGGGAGTCACCGCCGCCGCCGAATTGGAATGCATATGTGGAGGACGGTGTTCACTATCCGAATCTGCCGACGATCCAGACGATTAACCGAATGGAATTCGATCCGACGATGATTCGACTCGGGACGGGTGAATTGTCCCCAGAGCTGCTGCCGCAGGAACAGGTTCGACTGTTGTTTGCTGAACTGGCACGGCAACATGTGCCTCTCGGCTATGAAGAAGCGTTGGGCACCTATGCGCTTCGTTCGCAAGTGAGCGCCCATCTGCAGAGGGTAGGTATTTCCGCGCCGCCGTCCACTATTTTGATTGTGTCCGGCTCGTTGCAGGCTTTCCAGCTTATCTCTGCCGCTCTGTTGGAAAAAGGCTCGACAATGCTGCTTGAAAAGCCATCTTATTTATATTCGATTCACGCCTTTCAATCCGCGGGGATGAAGCTCATTGGCTTGCCGATGGACGAGTCCGGGCTGCAAGTGTCCCATGTCGAGCGGTTCAAACGGCAATATGACGCTTCGCTGCTCTATACGATTCCTACCTTTCATAATCCGACAGGGACGGTCATGAGCGATAAGAGAAGACGGGATCTGTTGGAGACGAGCCTACGCATCGGCTTGCCGATTCTCGAAGACGGCGCATACGAAGAGCTATGGTTCGGCCACGAAGCTCCGCCGCCACCGCTGCGCGCTCTGGACACGCAGGGGCAAGTATTGTACGTCGGCACGATGTCCAAGATTGTTAGTCCCGGCTTGCGTATCGGATGGGTCGTCGGACCACAGCCGGTTATCGAACGGTTGGCCGATATTAAAATGCAGACCGATTACGGCTCCAGCTCCTTGTCGCAGGCTGCCGCCGCGGAATGGTTCGGGGCGGGATGGCATGCGGAGCATTGCCGAACCATCCGCAGACAGTTGAAGGAGAGGCGCGATTGCATGCTGCAACTGCTAGACGCGCATTGGTCTAATCTCGCCACCTGGAGCACGCCGCAAGGCGGCTTCTACATTTGGGTCACGTTGCACGCCGACATTTCCATGGCTGCACTGTTCGAACATGCGCTCAAGCGGGGCATTCTCATTAATCCGGGCTATATTTATGATCGTTCAGCCAAGAAGCAACTGCGATTGTCATTTGCCTATGCCGGGCTCGATGAGATGGAACGGGCCATGATAGAGCTCTCCATATTGATACGCCACCTTCACTGTCTTTCCGTATGATGGGTTTCGCCGCATTTACGCAACAAAAATGTTGTCCTGATTGAACGAACCTAAGCGTTCATTCGTACTATGGATGATTTGATTTATGATATAGGGTAGAGAGATCGACGGAGGGGGAACGACAATGATCATCGTGACGACAGAACATGTGCCGCAGCATAACATCGTCGAAGTGAAAGGGACCGTATTCGGACTGACGGTACGGGCGCGCGGAATCGGCAAGGACATTGCTGCCGCTTTTAAAGGGCTGGTCGGAGGCGAGATTAAGCAGTACACGGAATTACTGGAGGATGCGCGCCGGCAGTCGCTCGATCGAATGGTTGCCAATGCGCAGGCGATGGGGGCTAACGCCATTATTATGATGAGGTTCGATTCCGGCGAAGTGGGCAGTAACATGAGCGAAATCGTGGCTTACGGCACAGCCGTCGTCGTGGAGAAAGAGAAGATGCCGCGATGATGAAGTTCATCCTCATCTATGGCGCGATTCAATTGATCGTCTTCGTCGGGCTGTTGATCGCATCCGCGAAAAAGGATAGGCGGCTTGACGACAGGCAGGGCACGGTGGTGCCTTCCGGCTTTATTTCTACTGGGGAAGTGTCGTATGACCCAACAACCGGAGATTTGATCACCGTATATTTCCATCCGCAGACGGGAAAGCGGTTCTACAAGCTGGGCAAGGAATAGGACGGTGAGCAGAGGGGATGGCCCAAGTTCCATTCCTTTCTGTGCTGTTCAACCTTTTATCCTAGTTAAACCTATTGAATGGAGAGGGGAAGTGTGTCTGGAATGAACAGTCAATAATGATTAATGGAACGAAAGGTCAATAATTTTCTTCGTACCCCGGAACAATCCTGCGCATTTTTCATTAAAATGTTGGTGGTATTCCGAATTCAACAAAAGGAATCATTTTTCGCTATGTACAGCAAATTTGAAATATTATAAACTTATATCTGCCACGAATGGTGAAATATTATTTCAGACCTCAAGAGACGACCTGCATAATTTCCTATTATGAAGGAGGGAATGATGTATTGTTTCCGACAAGGCACACCGCCCGTAAAATGATGGTCTCGATGTTGGCACTCCTCATGCTGTTCAGCACTTTTGCAAGCGCTTTCGCATTAACTTCCCCTGATGAAACCGAGACACCACCGTCCCAACCATGGATTATCGAACAACCTCAAGCAGACGCAATTGCATCTATCGGTACCCGCGCAGCATTGCTCGAAGATTTTGAGCAGATTCAGGACATCTCCGTGTCGTCCGTACGAGCGGTGCCGGGTTCCGTCACATTGGTACCGTCGTCACGCCCGCAGCCGGTCCGGCATGGTCTTCATTCCGCCAAGCTGTCGTATGACTTTACGGGCACGGAAGGCACCTCGGCTGCTTATATGAATTTCAAGGATGTTTCCGGCGCTGCCGGAAGGCCAATTGACGGTTATCCGAAGACAATTGGTATCTGGGTATATGGTGACGGCAACGACCATTGGCTGCGCGCACAGCTTCAGGATGCCAGCGGCGCCAAGCCGACAGTCGACTTCACCGCGAGTGGAGGGTTGAACTGGAACGGCTGGCGCTATATAACAGCTAACATCCCGTCCAATCTTACTGAACCGCTCAGGCTGAACCAGATCTATCTTGTGGAGACGAGCGACCGCAATAAAAATGGAGGTGCGCTTTACTTTGATGAACTGCGCGTGTTTTACGGTGATACGGATGTGTATGAGCTGACCCTGAATGGTTTGACGCCGATGCAAGTCGGTGAGACGAAGCGCGTCAATGTGCTGGCAACGTACAGCGGCAGCAAGGAACCCATCGATGTGACGAGTGACGCACAGCTTGCGAGCAGCGATCCCGCTGTCGCTCAAGTGAACTTGGACGGTTCAGTCACGGCGCTCAAGGAAGGCACAGCGCACATTACCGCTCGATATCGTCAAGCTTCCACAGCAGAATATGAACTGGCTGTGGGTGTTGAGGCGCCGGTTATCGATAAGCTTGATTTCTATGGCTTGCCGAATCTGCCTGTTGGCCAGACGAATCAGACCGAAGCGTTCGCTAATTATTACGGTGTACCGCAACCAGTGAAGATGCTGAATGGCGTGGTATACGACAGCAGCCAAGCGAACGTGGCCTCCATCGATGCGAATGGACT
This sequence comes from Paenibacillus sp. OSY-SE, assembly GCF_000283315.1. Lineage (NCBI taxonomy): Bacteria > Bacillati > Bacillota > Bacilli > Caryophanales > Paenibacillaceae > Paenibacillus > Paenibacillus sp. OSY-SE. The sequence goes on from NZ_ALKF01000195.1 coordinate 130,463, forward strand.
GGTTACCGCACTTCAGCAAGGCACGACCGTAGTGCGGGCCGTATATGGCTCTCTCTCGTCAGCGTATGAGCTGACCATCGAGCCCGCGCTGCCAAAATTACAGCGCATTGAACTGAGCGGCTTGCATTCGATGACGGTGGGAGACACGCTTCAAGGCAAGGTATTGGCGACCTATGAGAACCAGACCGAACCAATTGAAGTATCATCCGGCGTAGCCTATAAGAGCGGCAATACGCAAGTGGCCGTCATTGACGCGAACGGTTTCATTACCGCATTGAAAGTAGGGGTGAGCGTCATTACGGCAACGTATGAGGGAAAGTCAGCTGCTGTCACGCTTGTCGTGAATGCGGAGACTACAGCACCGAAACGCCAATTGCGAGCGGCGTGGATTGCCTCGGTCGAAAATATTGACTGGCCGAAGAAAGGCGTCGTCACTATAAGTGAACAGAAAAAAGATTATGTTAACTTAATTGGCGATTTGCAAGCAAGCGGCATGAACGCCGTCGTCATGCAAATCAAGCCAACCGCAGATGCGTTCTATCCTTCCGAGTATGCGCCATGGTCGGAGTGGCTAACCGGCGTGCAGGGGAAGGACCCGGGCTATGACCCGCTTGCCTTCATGATTGAAGAAACACACAAGCGTAACATGGAGTTCCACGCCTGGTTCAATCCATACCGCGTTAGCATGAAGGCAGACCCGAGCCGGCTGGTGGAGGATCACCCGGCACGGCTGCATCCGGATTGGGTCATAAGTTACGGCGGCAAGCTGTATTTCAATCCCGGCATCCCGGAGGCGAAGCAATTCGTCACGGACAACATCATGGAAGTTGTACGCAAGTATGATATCGATGCCGTCCATTTCGACGATTATTTCTATCCGTATAAAGTATCGGGCGTCGAATTTCCAGATGGTGAAGCATATCGGAAATACGGAGCGGGCTTCAGCGACATAGCGGACTGGCGCCGTGACAATGTGAATTCGTTCATTCGGCGACTTTCCTCCGAAATCAAGCAGGTGAAGCCATATGTGAAATTCGGCATCAGCCCGTTCGGCGTATGGCGCAACAAGTCGACGGATACGGCAGGTTCGGATACGGCGGCTGGCGTACAGACGTACGACGATCTGTTTGCGGATACCCGCTTATGGATACAGGAAGGCTGGATTGATTACATTGCGCCGCAGATTTATTGGAGCTTCGGCTTTACACCAGCTGCGTTCGAAAAGCTCGTCGATTGGTGGAGCAAAGAGGTGACAGGGACGCATACGCAGCTCTACATTGGCCACGCCGATTACAAAATTAATGCCAACGACGACCCGGTGTGGAAAAATCCGGACGAACTGCCGAATCAGCTGAAATATATACTGAATTACGATGCGGTAAAGGGCAGTATGCATTTTAGCGCGACAAGCGTACTGGACAATCCGCTCGGGCTGCGCGATCGGCTCATACAAGACAGCTACCGCTTCCAAGCGCTTGTTCCCGTGATGCCTTGGCTTGATGCGAAGGCTCCGGCAGCGCCGCGATGGACGGCCGCTCATGTGACGGATAGGGGAATTCATCTCGCATGGCAGGACAACAAGGACAGTGATGCGGGGTATTATGTGCTTTATCGGACGGTGGGCAGCTCGACTCCGAATGTGAACGATCCGAGTCAGATCATACTGACGCTGCGCAAGAGCGGCGGTCCGCTCCTGTTTACGGATACAAGCGCGGTGACAGGCGAGACATACACGTATGCCATGACGGCAGTCGATCGCCTTCATAATGAGAGTGTGCCGAGCGAGCCGATAATCGTATTGAATCAGGCTATCGTCAGTATTGAATTGAGCGGCGCAGCGGAGATGAAGGCAGGAGAACAGCAAAGCCTTCAAGTCATCGGCATCAACAGCAGCGGCAATCGCATTCCGTTGGCGGCCGGAGTGACGTTCACCTCCGATAACGAGCGGGTCACTCAAGTTGACGGAAGCAGCGGGATTGTGACGGCGAAGCAAGCGGGGAAGGCGGTAATTACGGCCCGCTACGGCCCGTTCCTGAAGGCATCGCTTGATATTGAGGTGGCTTCCAAGGTCAAGCAGCCGAGGCGCATCGAGATCGGGAAGCTGAAGCCGATGAAGGCGGGGAATTCGGCAACGCTGCAGATTACCGCTTACTACGCGGACGGCACGAAGAAAGGCGTCAACTCGGGCGTGCGATGGTACAGCACGGATTCGAAGGTGGCTGCGATCGACCGCGACAGCGGCAAGCTCCGTGCGATCGCGAAAGGAAAAGCGACGATCATCGCTGGATACGAGGGTAAGACGGCAACGGAACGGCTTGTCGTGACGCCTTTTGAACATAACTAGTCAGGTCTATATCCACTTGACTTCTTTATAGTTATTAAGACGCCGGTCATTCTGATGATCGGCGTCTCTTAGTTATTGATTGTGGCTTCAGAGATTTTAAATTTTTGTGGATAGATTTCGTTGGAAAATATACAGTGGAATGCAGCGTATTCGAGCGGTAATGGTCGATTGGTTGGATAGCATCCAATCTAATCTGTTGTTCGTGCTGTAAGCAACTGCTTCAAGTGGATTCAGCTGTATGCAATCCAATGAAACGTTACGTTCAGCTTTAAATGACTCATTTCTATTGTACGAAATCCAATGGAACCGAACCTGTTTCATCGTGGTGAACTTTTGTTGCGATTGAACCCATTATAATATTACTGTTTACAAAACAACTAAGACGGGTAATAACCTCTATGCCTTGCTATAACAGACAGGGCATTTTTGTAGAATGACAGGATTGCGAGAGGGAGGTTGTTACGTTATGAACGCACAGAGCAACATGTACGAATTGAAAGCAGAGAGAAGAACTGATTTCAAGCGTTCCGCCCTTCGGGGCTTGCGGCAACAAGGACGTATTCCGGCAGTCGTCTACGGTTCGAGCATGGACAGCATACCGGTACATGTCGATTCGAAGGAAATTGGAAAATTGGCGCGCAGAGGTAGAACAGAAACGTTTCACTTGAAGATTGAGGGGATGAATCCGATTCAGACCTTAATCAAAGAAATGGAACAGAAAAATGGAGCCTGGATTCATGTCGACTTTCAACAGGTATCGGACAACAAGCCGATTCGTGTACGCGTTCCGATAGAATATCAAGGAACTCCAGCCGGTACGAAGAAAGGCGGAATTATACAGAGCCAGGAAACGGGATTGGAAATCGAAGGTCTTCCTTCCGATTTGCCTTCTGTTTTTGAAGTGGATATTTCCCATTTGAATGTGGGGGACAAGCTCTTGGCGCATGAAGTAGCGCTGCCTGACGATATTCAGCTCATTTCGAACAAGGATGAATTGCTTGTATCCATCATCGTACCACGCGGTGTTGATACGGGAGATGGGGCTGTCGATGCAGCGGACGAGCAACCATCCTGATTCATGTAAATATAGGAAGCCTGTTGAGATTCTTTCAGCAGGCTTCTTTTGGTTTTAAGGAGACTCTCATCCTTTATTAATTGATGCCTTTGCCCATTCTCCCGTTCCTTCAGAAACTCTTATAATCCCATCACCCGAACACTGGGAGTACAACTTCTAAAACCAACAATTATCTGGATACCGCGAGTGAGGAAGTTAAAAGAAACGTCGTCCGAGTAATGTGAGTGAGAAAGGTAAAAGCAGCAGTCGTCCAAACACTGCGTGTGCGGAAGGTAAAAGCCACAGTCATCCAACATTGCGCACAGGAAACGTATGAGCAACAATTATTGGCCAAAACAACAGTTAGCGAGACATTATAAGCCTAACTCGCAGAGCAACAGTAATCGGAGCATAGCAAGCATGATACGGAAAATTACAGCCGTCTCCCAATGTAATGACGTTTTCTGATGATATGGGATAGTGGAGCAAAAGGCAACATGACAGTACTTCTCGCCCTAGACACACCAATGTAATTATAAAATGGACGGTATCTGTGCGTATGCGTACATGGTAAGAGGGTAGTTATTCCATACTAAGACGAGGAGGGTTAGCACATGTCGAATGAAGGATATAGACACTTATATATATGTTGCATGCTAGTTATCACGATGATTGCGGGCTGCGGTTCAATGGCGGAAGCGCCTGTTCCGAACACATCTTCAACCGGATCAGCGAGCCTTTCATCAACTGAATCAAGCACATCATCAGCTGCATCATTATCCAGATCACCGAGCACTTTATCCACCGCATCTTCAAATGAATCATCGAATGCATTGTCAGTTAAGCCCGAATCGGGGAAGCTGCTCGCCGTTGCTTCAGAAGGGCCGAAGACGAAACGGGCAGCGGATATGCAGCCCACTCCAATCAGTCATGACGGCATGGCCATTCTCGTCAATAAACAGCATGCGCTGCCGGATGAATATGAGCCAGATGATTTGGTGGACCCGAAGGTGAAATTTATTTTCCGCGAAAAATCAGAGAAACGTCTCATGCGTCGAGAAGCGGCGCGGGCATTGGAACGAATGTTCGCTGATGCGGAGAAGGACAGCATCTTTTTGGCGGGCGTCTCAGCATATCGTTCTCAAGCGGCGCAATCGTGGATTTATCGTCAATATGTGAAAAAGCACGGCAAAGAGCAAGCAATGTCCTATAGCGCCGAGCCTGGACACAGCGAGCATAAGACGGGGCTTGCGATCGACGTATCTGGGAGCGATGGGAAGTGTGCGGTACAAGATTGCTTTGCCGGCTCCGCAGAAGCCGAATGGATCGCTCGACATGCACCTGAGTACGGATTCATACTGCGCTATCCGAAAGGCAAAGAAATGGTAACGGGCTATCAATATGAGCCTTGGCACTTGCGGTATGTCGGTGTGGAGAGAGCAGCGGAGATGGCGGAACGCAAGCTGACGCTGGAGGAATATGTATACGCGTCCACGACTGCATTGACGGAAAATAAATCTGAACAATAAGAAAGAGAGCCACCTATGGGCTTGACAGTCAAGGCCATAGGTGGCTCGAACTTTACTTGCCCGATCCTAGATCAAAAAGGAACGGCTAATGATGACCAACAAAATGAAGAGTACAAGGATGACACCTGTACTTGTAAAACCGCAACCAAAACCGCCTCTAACGTCGGACATCTGCTCATAACCCCTTTCGTGTGGAGAAATTGAATTACCGTATATTTGTATGTACTTGATATCGACCTTGATTGGACACTTGCGGGGTTTTGTCTGCAAAAACTATATTTGCGCCATAATTCCATTCCCAATGCGATGATCTTTATGAAGATAGGCTTTCTGATGAAAGTCGAAGGGGCAGGCCGATGATTCTAGAGGCCTGCCCCTTCTATTGCTACTACCCATGCGTTAACATGGCTTAAAACCCCTTATACTGAGGTTCTTCCGCTTCTAACTGCTGCACTCGTCCTTCTACCTGCTGAATAACTTGCTGGGTTTGTTGGGCGGCGTTGGTGTACATATTTTTAGCTTCCTGATTTTGTGTGCCTAAGGCAAACTGCTCAAGGTCGGCTTGGACGCCTTTCAACGAAGCCAAACAGGTTTTTACTTGAGATCCTACTGTCATGGTTTCACCACCTTTATCATCAAATCACAAATAATAAGTTGTCCGAAAGTTCCCGGAACCATACTCTCCGGTCGCGATTCATTCCACGCAACATAAAATCCGCTTGTTAGACAAATAATTACTTGTAGCAATTTCATTCGTTCAAAGGGGGATGACACTCATGCCGCAATGGCTAGAAATTACATTAAGAACGCTGGTTGCCGTAGTCACGCTTTTTATATTGACCAAGCTTCTTGGAAAGAGACAGGTCTCTCAGTTATCGGTATTCGAATACATAACGGGGATCACGATCGGGAGTCTTGCCGCTTATGTTTCCTTAGATCTGGAGGATAATTGGTTCTTAGGGTTGGTGTCTTTAGGTGTGTGGACTGCCGTGTCGCTGGGCATCGAATTTCTACAGCTTAAGAGCAAGACGATGAGAAACATTATTGACGGGAAGGCCACCGTACTCATCAAAGACGGTAAAATTTTAGAGGATAATCTGAAAAAAGAGCGTATTACGTCCGACGAGCTGTTGGAATTGCTGCGCAAGAAAAATGTATTCCGCGCGGCTGACGTGGAATTCGCCATCATGGAAACGAGCGGTGAAGTGAACGTGATGCCGAAGCTGGAACACACGCCGCTCACGCCAAGTCATCTCGGGGTTAAAGTCGCACCGGAGAAAGAACCTCTGGCGCTCATCATGGACGGGCAGGTGTTGGAGCAGCCGTTAATTGCGCTAGGAAGAGACGAGACTTGGCTGGAAGAAGAGCTGGCTAAGCTGGGTATCACGGAGACGAAGGACGTCTATTTGGCTCAAATCGACAGTTACGGGAAGCTGTATGTGGACCTGATGAACGATCAAATCAAGGTGACGATGCCGCAGACAGAGGCCGAAGCGCTCGCCAAATTGAAAAAATGTGAAGCTGACTTGGAATTGTTCAGTCTGTCGACTCAAAATGAAGAGGCAAAATCGATGTATGAACAATGTTCCAAAACGCTGCAAACTATCATTACAGACCTTAGACCTTACTTGATTCGATAACAGAGAGAGGCTCAAATTTTGCTTAAAATTATATACTGCATACATTTTGCATGAAGGGGTGCTGACATGCTTAAAGGACAGCAAACGTGGAAGTTTCAACATCCGCCCGTCATTATCGGGACGTCGGCTATCGTCGGCCCGGAAGAGGGACAGGGGCCGCTCGCGACCGATTTCGATCTGATACATGAACAGCTGGATTTACAGGAGCAAACATGGGAAAAGGCGGAACGTAAGCTATTGGAACAAGCGACGCACATGGCCATCACGAAGGCGAACCTGACCGCCAATCATATCGATTATTTCATCGGCGGAGATTTGCTCAATCAGATCATCAGCAACAGCTTTGCCGCTCGTTCCCTCAATATGCCCTTTATCGGAGTATTTGGCGCTTGCTCCACATCGATGGAGTCGCTCGCACTTGCTGCGCTTCTCATCGACTCAGGCAATGCGGATTACGCGCTGGCAGCCACCTGCAGCCACAACTGTACGGTGGAGAAACAGTTCCGATATCCTACGGAATATGGAGCGCAGAAGCCGCCGACTGCGCAGTTTACAGTGACCGGAGCGGGAGCCGCCGTCATCTCAAGCCGGGGAACAGGCCCGAGAGTGACCTCGGCGACGATTGGCAAAGTGATGGACATGGGCTTGAAAGACCCGTTCAATATGGGAGGAGCGATGGCGCCGGCTGCTGCGGATACGATTCGCACGCATTTTCATGACACGGGGCGGAAGCCTGAGGATTACGACCTAATCGTTACAGGCGACTTGGCGTCTGTCGGTCATCCGATTGTGAAAGATTTATTAAAGAAAACAAAAATATATATCGACAACACGACATTTAACGATTGCGGGCTGATGGTGTTCGATATCGAGAAGCAAGCCGTGCAGGCCGGTGGAAGTGGAAGCGCATGCTCGGCCGTGGTGACGTATGGACACATTTTGAAACGGATGAACAAGGGGGAGCTGAAGCGGGTGTTGATCGTTGCGACAGGCGCCTTGTTATCGCCGCTCTCTTACCAGCAAGGGGAGAGCATTCCTTGCATCGCACATGCCGTGTCGATCGAGATGGATTAGAGAGGGACGAGTACGAATCATCACGAAATCCGCCTAATCTAGGCGGTAAAAGGGGGGAAATACGATGAATCGGGGACGCTGGATCTTGATCATGCTGTTGCTGTTCATAAGCATTGTGCCGTCTGCCTGCCAGAAAGGGGAGATTCAGCAAGGTGCACAACCCCGTATCAAGTCGGTTCAGCCCGCAGCATCAACCAAACGTGTCATCCTCGTCATCCTCGATTCGATGATGGATAAGCCGCTGCAGGAAGCGATTCGGAATGGACAAGCTCCAGCATTAAAATTTCTGATTGATCGAGGTCATTACAAACCCGATGTGGTCAGCACGTTTCCGACGATGTCCGTGACGATTGACAGCACGATACTAACCGGATCCGGTCCGGATGGGCATCACGTGCCCGGTCTCGTCTGGTACAATTCACGAGAAGGCAGACTAATCAGCTATGGGACTGCGCTGTGGGAGACGTTGAAGCTGGGTGTGGGCGATGTGTTCAAAAACAGCTTGTACCGGTTGAACAACGTTCACCTGAATAAGCAAGTCAAGACGATACATGAAGAGTTGGCCGCAAGAGGAATAGAGACGGCGTCTATCAACGGAATGGTGTATCGGGGAACGACAGAACATCGTCTGAAGGTGCCAGCCGCGTTCGCGGACAGCACCTCATTGCCACGGGACCTGAAAACGTTAGCGCCGAAATGGTTCTCTCTGGGCGTTCTGTCCAGACTGAAGCCGGACGATGTGCGGAATACTCATGCATGGCAAAGCTATGGTCTGAACGATGAATTCTCGGCTGACGAGCTCATCTATTTGATTGAGCAAGATCGTCTTCCGTCATTTACCCTCGTTTATTTGCCGAACAATGATCATGATGTTCACCGTAAAGGGCCAGCGGAGACGCGTGGCATCGAACGGGCGGACAAGCAACTGCAGCGGGTATTTCAAGCGTTCGGTTCTTGGGATGCGGCCATGAAAGACAACGTGTGGATCATTGCCGGAGACAGCGGCCAGACCTATATCGAACGGGAACGCGAGCGTTCCATCATCGATTTGAGGCAGGTGCTGAATTCGTATCGCATCGCCGCATTGAGCAAGCCCGTCACGAAGCAGGATCAGATCGTGCTCGCCGTGAATGAACGGATGGCCTATGTGTATATCAACGATTCGAAAGTAGCAAAAGCAGAAGCAGTCCGCCGCTTGCAGCAAGAGAAACGGATTGATGTGATTGCATGGCGGGAAGGCGGAGACATTCTTGTTCGATCCGGACGTAACGAACAAGAACTAACTTATCGGCCGAATGGAAACGTTCGTGACAGACACGGGCAAACATGGAACATACGAGGTGATATAGGGCTCCTCGACATGTCACTGCGGAAATCGGATAAGAGGCTAGAGTACGGCGATTATCCCGATGCGCTCATGCGGCTTCATAGCGCGCTTTCTTCGCACGAAGGCAATTTCGTCATCGTCACAGCCGCGCCGGGCAGTGAATTCATTGGAGAGAGCTCGCCAACTCATAGCGGCGGCGCCGGACATGGTTCGCTACATAAGCAGGATTCACACGTTCCGCTCCTCATCAGCGGCTCGGAGACTCGTCCGGATATATTCCGACTTGTGGATGTGAAACGATGGATCATGAACGAACTAGGTCATTAACCAACTATTACAATCGCACATATAATACGTTACTGATCTGAGTAGAAGGATGTGTAACGTAATGGAAATACCGGTTACCGGGTTCGTCGTTCATTCGGAAGATGGGTCCGGACATCATTCGCACGGTTTGTATATCACGTCATGGAACGGAAGACCTGTCCATACCCATAAGTTTGCAGGGCAGACGTCAGTTGATGTCGGTCATCGTCATCAATATGCCGGTACGACAGCGCCTGCGCCGAGCGGAGTCCCTCACATGCACGAATACTACACTGTTACTTCGTTCGATGATGGCCATACTCATATTATCCAGGGAGTGACCGACCCAGCCGTCCCGCTTCCAGGTGGAGGACACTACCATTTGTTCGAGGGTGTCACGACGGTTAACGGCATGATTCCGCATAGTCATGCCTACAGCGGGCGCACAGGCAACGAAGAGTAAATGAAAATCGGGTGGTCCGGGCAGGAGTGTTCCTGCCTTTTTCATTTTTCACGTGCAGCGTGTACAATGGATTCATCAAGATGGGAATAGAGAGGAATGGAACTGCATTGATTCGTACACTCGCGCTGACGAAGGACGCCACACTGCTGCATAATTTGCCGCTCGAACGATTGAGAGCTGCGGATATCGAATGGTATTGGGTTGATTTCGATAGTCCAAGCCATGAAGAAGCAGCCTTATTGGACCGTGTTTTTCATTTTCATCCGTTAGCGATTGAAGACTGTCTTCACTTTCTGCAGCGCCCGAAGATGGATTATTACGGAGATTACAATTTTTTTGTGCTTCATGCTTTAAACCAACGGACTTTGGATGCGGAAGAAGTTGATTTATTTGTCGGGGGCAACTATGTTGTCTCCTTTCACCTGCAGCAATCGGAGGAGCTTGAAGAGGTGTGGGAGAAAATATCAGTGAATGAAGCGATATGGGCAAAAGGGCCCGTCTATATCGCCTATCTCGTCATGGATAAACTGGTGGATCAATATTTCCCTGCCGTGTATCTGATCGAAGAAGCTGTCGATAAGCTGGATGACAATCTGAAGAGAGCGAACGGGAATCGATTGATGGACGAACTGTTCGACATCCGCGGAGATTTGCTGAAGCTTCGGCGGACGATAAATACGATGCGTGATTTACTGTACCGTATTTTGAATTCTGAGCGGCTGGCTGCTTTTAAAGAGCACCATGTCTATTTTGTCGACATTCACGATCATTTGCTGCGTCTGTCTGAATTGATCGAATCCAATCGGGAAATGACGGCAGATATACGTGACAGTTACACTTCTTTTAACTCCAATCGGATGAATAGCATCATGATGACGCTCACGATTATTTCTTCCATTTTTATTCCGTTAACGTTTATCGCTGGTGTATACGGGATGAACTTTGAATTCATGCCAGAGCTGAAATCACATTACGGATACTTTATCGTATTGATAGTGATGGTTCTAATCGGTGTGGGGATGTACTTGTGGTTTCGGAGAAAAGGCTGGTTCAAAGTGTAATGCCCATATAGACTATTAATAGAAATAATACGATTAAATATTAATGGCATTAATATATTAAAAGCAAACCTCTGAGAGTGCATTTAAAACGGGCGGTTCACAAAACGAAAATGGATACAGCAATCCGAAGGTAGGCGAATTGTTCCAAAAAGCAAGAGCGGAAATTGACATCGAAAAACGCAAACCGATCTATTAAAGAACTGTATAAAGAATTGAATGAAGATTTACCGTATATGTTCATGTACAAGTGCCGTGATATGTGGGCGACGAACGCACGCATTCAAGGTTTTGACATGTCTCCTTATCGAGACTTCACTTACATTCTGCCTACCATTCAAATTCAATAAGTCTATTACACTGCATATGCTCAGCCGATTTGGCTGGGCATTTTTTATTCGTTTGTGTGCAATGAAAAGCCGCGGCAATACGGTGTCATCCCACAAATTAATAACCATATAATGTATATCAAGTGTGGTGATTACAGGCGGATTCTTATGCATGAAATTCATTCTTTTAGAATAAATATAGGGATTTACAAATGAAAAATTTTAAAGTAATATTATGGATAATTATTGAACGCCTCAAACTGGATACCTTATTTTGGTAATGAACTTCATAGAATCTCACTTGACCAATGTTCTATTAATATGCCCTGCATCTATGTTACGAACGTTATGTATATCAGCTATACCCATCCTATGTGCATAATTTATTTAACATAAGAAAGATTATTTTTTCGCAGGGGGAGAATCTATTGAAAAAGAAATTCAGTACCATCATGTGCTTGCTTCTGTCATTGACATTAGTCCTGTCCGCATGCGGCGGCGGAAGCAATGTGGGATCCGGCGACAAGCCGAATGAGCAAGCAGCCGAACAGCCGAAGGAAGAAGGCAATGACAAGGAGCAAGGCGCGGATAGCGATATTGTCTCTGAAGGCGTTATCAAAGCTTCGGACCCGGCAAAATCTCCGGAAGCCGCAAAAAACCGCAAAGATATGATTATCGTTGGAATGACCGCTCCGTCCGGCATCATCAATCCAATTTTTGCGGAGAACGTGTATGACAATTATATGACCTCCGCAGTGTTTAATTCCTTGCTCAAAATAAACCAGGACGGCACGTATTCCGAAGATTTGGCGGAAAGCTACGAAGTTTCGGAAGACAAGCTGAGATATATATTCAAGCTCAAAGACGGGGTCAAGTTCAGCGACGGCACGCCGTTAACCGCTGAAGACGTGGCCTTCTCCATCACGCTGCTGCATGACAAATCCTACGACGGTCCTACCGACGTCATTGCCCATGCCCGCATCAAAGGCGGTCAGGAATATAAAGACGGCAAAGCAACCTCAATTGAAGGCATCAAAGTTATTGACCCGAAAACGATTGAAATAACGACAACCGAAATCAGCGCATTGGCATTTTCCACCATCGGTGGTGTAGGTGTCATGCCAAAAGCATATTATGGAAAAGATTATAAGCAAGGCAGCCTCGGCTATATGAGAGATCTGTTCACTTTGCCGCTCGGTTCCGGCCCCTACAAGCTGGTTAAGTTCGTAGCCGGACAGGAAGCAGTGTTCGCAGCGAATGAGCTGTATTTCGAAGGCAAACCAAAGATCGAAAATATGATTTACAAATTTACGACAGAAGAAACAAACGTCCAACTGCTGCAAACGGGCGAGACGGACATGGACGATATTAGCGTAAACAAAGATCAGGTGGAACAATTGAAAGAAATGGGCTTTCTCGATGTTACGCTGTTCCCGACTAACGGATATGGATATATTACGTTTAACCATAACCGCGATCAATTCAAAGATAAGAGAGTCCGTCAAGCGTTGACATACGGCTTGAACCGTCAAGAAATCGTTGATGCCATCTATCAAGGCTATGCGGAAGTCATCGATGTACCGCAGTCTAAAGTATCTTGGTCTTATACAGATGAAGTGACTCATTATAACTTTGACCTTGATAAAGCAAAGCAATTGCTGGATGAAGCCGGCTGGAAGGTCGGAGCGGACGGCCTTCGTGAGAAGGATGGTAAGAAATTCAAAATCAACTTCACGGCGACGACGCCAAATCCGGTCAATGACGCCATCATTCCGATCGCGCAAGCCAATTACAAAGAACTCGGCATCGAGTTCAACGCTGAAATGATGGACTTCAATGCCGTCGTCGAAAAGCGGAAAAAGGGCGATTTTGACATGCTGTTCATGGCATGGCAATTGACGCCGGATCCGCAAACCGGCGAGAACGTGTTCAAGACGGGCGGCTCACAGAATGATGTCGGTTATTCCAACCCAAAAGTCGACGAATTGTTTACGAAAGCAGGTAAGGAAATTGACGTCGAGAAACGCAAACCAATCTTCAAAGAGCTGTATCAAGAACTGAATGAAGATTTGCCTTACATTTTCATGTATCAGCGCCGCGATATGTTTGGTACGAACGCGCGCATTCAAGGCTTTGACATGTCGCCATACCGCAACTTTACGTATGATCTAGCCAAGATTCAAATTCAATAGCAATAATTGAACAGAACTCTCTCGACTTTGTCGGAGGGTTCTCTTTTTGTGTGATCGTGATGTGCTGGCGAAAAGATGGTAAGATAGTACGGTGAAATCGTCAGAGATAGGGGGAAACCAACTTGAAGTGGTTGAAGTCCTTGTGTCTGCTGCTGCTTACGTTATTGGTGCTGGCCGGCTGCAGTCCTTCCGTTGCACCTATATCGGACACGCAGCCATTAACCGGGTTTCAGGAGGTAGCGGACTATATCAAGGCCCATCAGGCGTTGCCGGAAAGCTTCATTACGAAGAAGGAAGCCGAAGCGCTCGGGTGGCAAGCGAAGAAAGGCAATTTGCATGAGATGGCCCCGGGGAAGAGCATCGGCGGAGATGTGTTCCGCAATCGGGAAGGGAAGCTGCCGAAGAAGAAGGGCCGGGTCTGGTACGAAGCCGACATCAACTATGAGTCTGGCTTTCGGGGGAAGGACCGCATTTTATATTCCAGTGACGGCCTCATATATAAGACGGAAAATCATTATGAGACGTTTGAACCGATGAATTGAATGAAGAGCAGCAGAGAGGAGGGTTGGGAATGCGCACCATTATTTTGGATGGCCATCACTATGAGACCCGTGATCAGCTGCACGACGCATTGAAGGAGAAGCTGGAGCTTCCGGATTATTACGGCTGCAATCTTGATGCGTTGTGGGACTGTCTGACCGGGTGGATTGAGCTTCCGCTTATGATTCAATGGACTCACTTCGAACAGAGCGAGATCCATCTGGGAGACTATAGCCACCAACTGCTGGATCTGTTCCGTGAGGCTGAGGAAGAATTAGCAGGGTTTCAACTGCTCGTAGAATAATAGGCTGTGTCCCGTAAAGCGGGGTATTTGTTCGTCGAAACCGACGAGCGAATACCCTATTTTTTGTTTATAATGGTTATAAATAAAAAAGATTGCAGACGGAGGGAGCGAATATGGGCAGCGAGATTGCCATTGATGAACTTCAGGCCTTCAAGATGATAGCTGAAACGATTAACCGTTCGAGGGAGCTTCCGGCGTTATTGAATAATGTATTGCGCACTTTGGTGGAAATTACGGGGCTCAAAGCTGGATGGATTTTTCTCATTGAGGAGAAGTCAGATTATACGCTGGCGGCTGATTACCAGCTTCCGCCGGCGCTGGATGCGGATGGCAAGTATCATATGAAGCATGGCTCGTGCTGGTGCATTGACCGGTACCGGAAGGGAAAGATTCTGCAAGCGGACAATACGCTCAATTGCAAACGGTTAGAGGATGCCGTGAAATATCGGTGGGGCGATACCGAAGGCATTACGCATCATGCCACCATCCCGCTTCACTCAGGAGAACGGCTATACGGAATTCTGAATGTGGCTGCGCCCGGCAAGGAACAGTTCCATGCCAAAGAATTGATGCTGCTGCAGTCGGTCGCCTATCAGATCGGAACCGCGATCGAACGAACTTTGCTCTATCAATCCCGCCTGAAGCGGGCTGAGCTATTGAATCGGTTGAGCGGTTTGTCGCTTAGTCTGGGAGGCGTGGTCGATGTGAAGCAGATTCCGGAAATCGTCGTACGCGCCGTCGGGGAGCACCTAGGGTGTCCGGCTGCAGCCGTATATATTGCGGAGGGCGGCAAGCTGTCCCGGCATATCAAGCTGGAGAACGGAAAGATGTCGCGGCGGGTCCAGCGTTCGGGCTCAACGGCATTGGGTCCAATCTGGACCGCATATGCAGAGAGCAAGCCTCATGTCTGGAACGAGTTCCATGACCGTTCTGATGAGCGCCCCAGCTCATACCGGTATATGGCTTCGCAAGCAGCCGTACCCGTCCTCCTGCGGGATAAGCCGATTGGCGTCATCCACGCGGGCAGTGCGGAACAGAAGCATATCGATGCCGTGATGATGGAAATGCTTCAGTTGGTGGCTGAGCATATGTCCCGCGCCTATGAGACAGCACAGTATCATGAACAGCAGCTCCATTTGCTTATGTGGCAGGAACGCAACCGATTGGCCCGGGATTTGCACGATTCGGTATCCCAGAAGCTGTTCGCCCTGCAATTGACGACGCGAGGGATGGAGAGCTTGATGTCGGTTCCAGCCTCCTTACCCGGCTTCCAAGGGGAGTCCATTCTGTCCGCTCTGACGGAAATGCAAGAGCTGACGAAGGATGCGGTATGCGAGATGCGTTCGCTCATCTGGCAGCTGCGCCCCGCCGGGTTGGAGGAGGGCCTTCTTACGGGGCTGATCCGGTACGGCAAGACGCAGGGCGTGCTGGTGATCGCTCACTCCGAGATCATGCTGGAGTTGCCCCGCTATTTGGAGGAGACGTTATTCCGCATCGGGCAAGAAGCGCTTAATAATGTGCGCAAGCATGCACGGACGAACACGGCACATATGCGTCTATATATGGAAGGCGGGCAGGTTGCGCTAGAAATTACGGATGAAGGGGCTGGCATCGTCGCGTCCGAGCTGCAGCAGAGCGCAGGGGTAGGCATTATCGGCATGCGCGAGCGGGCGGAAGCGTACGGAGGCATGTTCAGTATGGAGAGCGGCTCCCGCCGGGGGACCCTTATACGGGTTATGCTGCCTTTGAAGAAGGAAGGGAATCGATATGGCGATTAAGGTATTGCTTGTGGATGATCATACGGTGGTGCTGCGCGGGCTCCGCTTCTTCTTAAGGATGCAGCGAGATATCGAGGTGATCGGCGAAGCGTTGAATGGGATTGATGCAATACGAATGTCGGAAACGTTGAAGCCGGATGTCGTCGTCATGGATTTGATGCTGCCTCAGATGAATGGAATCGAAGCGACACGGCACATCCGGCAGCATCTTCCGGACACGAAAGTGCTAGTATTGACGTCTTATTTCGATAAAGATCACGTCGTTCCGGCCATTCAAGCCGGAGCCAACGGCTATTTAATGAAGGATATTATGCCGGATGAACTCGTGCAGGCCATCGTCGGCGTGCATCAAGGCCAAGTTCAGCTTCATCCGGGCGTGACCGAGCAGTTGATGTCGCACTTGGCCTGTCGTCCGGAGCCGGAAGACAACGAACCTAATCTGGAGTCGCTTACGCATCGTGAGAAGGAAGTGCTGCACCTGATCTCGCTGGGCAAGAGCAACAAGGAGATCGCCGCTGATATCCATATCACGGAGAAGACCGTCAAGACGCATGTAAGTAATTTGCTTGGCAAGCTGGGAATGTCCGCCCGCACGCAAGCGGCGATATTTGCAGTGAAAAAGGGCTTAGCAGAATAGTTCAACTACAACTAAAGTCGTAGAAAAGTCCGATCAAAGATCGGGCTTTTTTGGTATGCCGGTGTCCGTCTGCCCGCCGACGCGAACCCGCTCCGGGACCTGTTATGCTAACGTTACAGGACGATATGCAATTCCGCTGTAATACCATAACCCGGCATAATCCGCTCTGGGAAATTGAACGCAAGGGAGAAAGTCAAATGAATCAAGTATTGTTCGTGAAAGCCAATTGCCGTTCCGTTGAACAGTCCGTCAGCGTAAAACTGTATCATGCGTTTTTGGAATGCTACCAGAAAACAAACCCGTCTGATCGCATCACTGAGCTGGATTTATATGCCGAGGAACTGCCTTACTATAACAATGACATGATGAACGGCATGTACAAGCTCCGGAAGGACGAAATACTGTCGCCAACGGAACGAAATAACGTCAACCTAATCATGCGCTATCTAAACCAATTCGTCGCGGCGGATAAGGTCATATTCGCTTTCCCGATGTGGAATACGACGGTTCCGACTGTGCTGCACACGTATATGGATTACTTGAATCAGCCGGGAACGACGTACCGTTATACACCGAACGGAGCGATCGGGCTCATGCATAACAAGAAGGTCGCCCTTTTGCATGCGCGAGGAGGCGTCTATTCCAGTGGTCCGGCCGTTGAAGAGGAGATGGCGGTGCGCTTCATGAAGCATAATCTGAAGCTGTTCGGTATCGATGATATCGTCACCGTTATCGTCGAAGGACATAATCAATATCCAGAGCAGCAGCAACGCATCATTGAAATGGGCATCGAGGCGGCATCGAAAGCAGCAATCGCTTTTTAGAGATCAGGAAGCGCGCATAGAAGGGGGGCGCACAAAGCTGAAAATAATGATGGTAGAGCCTAACCCGAGAGCATGGATATGGCTGTGGAAATACAGGGACATGTTGATTGGGAACAATCCAATCCTTGCGTCGGCCGAAATCGATGTGCTGTATCTTCATCAGCGGCATATGTAAGTCGAGCAAGAAGAGCATGAGGAGTACCGTCCGAATGCGGTCGGTGCTCCTGAACATCCATTTCATATTAAAGAGGAGGACATTGCCATGAAAATACAAGAAATCAGGTTGCATACGAGCGACTTGCAGAATATCAAGAGGTTCTATTCCCAAGTGCTAGGACTGCCAATTATGCATGAACACGGGGGAGGCATCACGTTTCAAGCAGGTGCCTCACAGCTTACCTTCGTACACAATAACGAGGCTGAGGCTGGACGTCCGTTTTATCATTTCGCATTCAACATAACTGAGAGTAAAATAGAGCAATGCGTGGAATGGCTGAAACGGAAACAGGCGGCTATCAACTGTATAGAAGGGAAAGATATTCAGCACTTATCGCACTGGAATGCGCATGCCGTATATCTCTACGACCCCGCAGGCAACCTTATCGAATTCATTGCGCGGCATAATGGTCAGGACAGAGAAGCAGGCGAATCCGCTTCGTTCGGTGTGCCGGACATTCAATGCATCAGTGAGATCGGCCTGCCGGTCGAGGATGTGCCAGAAGCGGCAGCAGTCCTGAAGGAGCGCTATGGGGCTGACGTGTACATAGCGGCCTATCCGCTCTTTGCGCCACTAGGCAATGAGGAAGGGCTGTTGATTCTATGTTCTACGCAGCGGAAATGGTTCGGCACCGACAAGTACGCAGCGATCCATCCGATAGAAATTGTGTTGCGCGACTCTGTCCGCGATGATGCTCAGTTTCTGCAATATCCGTATCGGATGATTAGACAAGATTGAAAAATGGAACCGGAATAGAAGCAAAACAGCCTTTGATCGCGAGGATCAAAGGCTGTCTGTACGATTACAAGAACACGAAATAGATAACAGCGGCCAACACGAGGCGGTACACCGCGAACGGAACCAGCTTCACCTTGTTAATCAGCTTCAGGAAGAAGCGGATCGAGATTAATGCGAAGATGAAGGCGCTGATGAATCCGATAATGAAGAACGGCAGCGCATCAACGGTGAAATCCTTCCAATGCTTCAGCAGCGACAAGCCGCTCGCGCCCGCCATGACCGGTACGGCCATAATGAAGGTGAAGTCGGCTGCCGCGCGGTGGCTCATGCCTAATAGAACGCCTCCCGAAATGGTCGATCCGGAGCGGGAAAATCCCGGCCACAGGCCCAAACATTGAAACAGACCGATACCTAATGCTTGCTTGTACGTGATCTGGTCGACCGTCTTCGCGGATGGCTTGCTCGGGCGGAACCAGTCCGCCGCTAACATCAAAATGGCTCCGAGCACCAGACCGATGAGCACCGTCTGGATAGAGAACAAATATTCATCGATATAGTTTTCGAAGAGGAGCCCGAGGACTGCCGCCGGAATCAACCCGACGATAACCTGCGTCAGTTTCAGCCGGCGTCCTCTGCCAAGTTCCGGGTGTACCGGCCCTTTCTTCAAGCCCAAGAGATGCATGAATCGATCCCAGAACACGACGACGACCGCCAGGATGGAGCCCAATTGGATGACAACCTTAAAGGTGTTCGCAATCGAAGGAGTGAATAGTTCCTTGGAGTGCAGCAAAAAATCATCCACTAAGATCATGTGTCCAGTCGAAGAGACCGGAGCAAATTCAGTCAAGCCTTCTACAAGTCCCAGTATAAAGCCGACAAACATTTCCCACCAATTCAAAATTTCACTCTCCCATTTCCAGCCTGTCCTTCTAACTTAGAGATATAACATTTGTATTATATAGGTTTTTGAACGGAGATGGTAGCCGTTGGACTAACAGTCTAACATCGAATACAAAATAATGGAATAAAAATAATATCATTACAATATTATGAATCAGGAAATTGTTTGGAGCATGTGCAAAATAGGAGGTTGATGGGTTGAAAAGAGTTATGTCACTTGTTTTATTTGTTGCTTTATTACTCACCATGTTTGTTGGCACCCCGGTCCAAGCACAGAACGAGGACTACGACACGGATTTAACTTATGAAAGTAATCCGGAAGTTACATCCAATCTCGATGAAATTAAAGAAAAGATTTCGGAGCTCCAAAGGCGAGGTTACATAGGAGATGAAAGTAGTCTGAATGAAATCAATCTTCCGGGTCAGCAGCAGGCCAGCTACGACAATGTAGAATTATTGGCGGAAACCTACGTCCTTGTCGGTTTAGATACGGATACAAATAAGACGATTGATATTGATCAACTTATTTTAGACAATGGTCCCTCGGATACAGAAAAACCATTAAATCTGGTATTTTATACATTGAAAATTACAGATTTTATAGGAAATCCAAATACAACCGAAGCCGATTTTGTCCATTCTGCCGCTGTAACTTCAGCATTAGGCTGTTGTAGTTTTCCGAAAGATTATACAATAAATAGCTCCGTATACCAAAGTACTGACGGTACTATTTATGCTGAATTTGCTAAAAAAATTGAAACTGTGAAAATTCGTGAGGATGTTAATATAGTCACCAGAATCAATACCACATTTTACTGGAAGTCTGACGCCACAGCTTATGCTAATTTTAAAGACGCTTCGAATCTGGCGGCTTCTGGAACTGAAGGCCCTTTCCTCTTAAATAAAAAGGGTGTAAAGTATCCTGAATATACCGATAATAATTCAAAGCTGGTGCTAACAAAACCTGCTTCTACAACTTGGACGAAAGGGAACATAGGTTGCGGTTTAACGCCGACAGAGAGAATAAAGTACAGAGACTATTATGACACTAGTTATGGCAGTATAACATGGGTAGATAATCTAGGCAGGGTTAAGTATGAAATTCATCACATTAGACCGTGTAATTATGGCGGCACCAATATTTATGATAATCTTATACCGTTACCCTATGATTTTCACCGAAAAGTAGTGACACCTTGGTGGTCGTCATATTAATATGAGGACGAGAGTGAAAACACTAAAATCACGCCCTATCATCACAACATTTGGAGGATTATATGTCGATTGGAAGTATTTGTGGATCATTAAAAGACAGACTATGTGAAAACAGCACTCTAAAAGTGCAGCATGCGGGCGGAGAATTATATATGACCTATTTCTCCTGGAGGCAGCCTGCTAATAAAGATAAAATCAATACTTTGCAAGAAAATAGCGGGTGGAGGCTTCCTAGAGATTTTATAGAGTTTTTGTTAGTTTCAGATGGAGCTTCTTTATTTTGCAATAAAATGGATGAAAGCAGAGTAGAACTTTACAGTGTAAATGAAATAAATGAATACTACGAAGATTATGCCAAAGGAGACGGATATTTGAGAACATATCCGCCCGAATGGGTGATGATTGGGGAATATAGCGGATATGGGGAATATTTTTTTATTGATAGCAAAAAAGTTAAGGATGGCGAGAACCGCTGTATGATTAACGTTTCAGTAGGCAATATCATCTCAATGGAAATTGATTTTACTACTTGGCTTGATCGATTAATTGTTGCTCAAGGAGAACGTTTCTGGCTATGGAACGAGAGCAAGCACATAGATATATAAACCAATTTAACTGTATATGAGAGTTATCATCTGTGTTATTTTTCAGGGTTCGCTTATAGAACTTATAAAGTGCCCTTGGTGTGTATTCACTAATTGTTTAGGAGGAACGCAGAAATGAGAAAAAAGCTATTTGTATTACTGATGGTTTTTGCTGTATTTTTCTCCTTAGGAACAAGTGTTTTTGCTAAAGAATTCAATTTCGACCTCAAAGATGGTAATTTTTTCGGAGTACTAACTTCGAGCGGCGATTATGACAAACTGAACTTTAACCCCTATGAAATTATCGGAAAAACCCTTTATTTCCAATTACATGGCCCTTCAACTTCTGTATATAAAGTTCAATTATACGAGGGGAGTTCTAGTAAAAAAACGCTCGACCAAGGGGATATAGGTATCTATTCCAATTTTATCGCCGGAAAAAACTATTATTTCAGAATATCCACTAAAAAATTCGATAAAAACTCCAACGACCGTGATTATAAACTGAGTGTATGGTACTATAATACGAATAATCAGAAAGTATACATTACGAAGTAATAATTTAGCACCAAGGGTGCTTTATGAGTTCTGAAAACAGCGATCCCGTTTATTATAATAGCTCTTTTATGCAAATGGTCTCAACCGTGCTTAATCGCACGGTTTTTTTTATGCGATTATATCTGTCGAGCTGAAAAAGGAGTTATCCTCTAACGGCTGTAACTCATTCATTGACCACGTAGGTTTAGAGGAGATGCGCAGCCACATATGAGGAAGCACAGCAGGCTTATACTTCTGGAGCGAGTCATGTTACGCATTGGTTTGTCGCACGCGCCCGATTCATCATAATATGGCAAGAGATAAGACGTATTTCTCTCATGTCAATGTCAATATGCAGATTGCGCGGAACCTGAGGTTGAATCGTCTCTATTAGATGCTGGTGATGTCATTTGACTCGCTGGCATTTCTTTTTTTTAAAATATTTTTTCGTATATGATGTAAGATAATCGACCGCCCTTTCGTATAAGTAGTGGAACTTCAATATGCAGCAGAAGGATCGGGGATGAATTGATGAATCGGATGTCACATGATTGAATGAGAAAATAGATAGAGACGGACTGAATCAGCAATGATAGATTATTACATTAATTCGCACTATAGACAGAGATGGAGGATGCGAGTGGTTAACGAAGATCAGGAGTGGGTGTCTCAAGTATTGGCCGGTCATACGTACAGTTACGCCCACCTTGTAAACAAATATAAAGGAAGGCTATGCGCGCTGCTCGTCAGCATGGGCAATTCGCAGGCCGATGCGGAAGACATCGCACAGACTGCGTTCGTCAACGCCTATAAGCACCTGAAGAAGTATGATCCGGAGCGCTCATTCTCGGCTTGGCTCTACCGGATTGCCGTCAATCTGAGCGTGTCGCAATGGCGCACACAGAAGAACAGGCAGTGGACGGAGCTTCAGGAGACGCTCGTAGCCGTAGAGCCGACGCCGGAGGATATAGTGCTGCAGGAAGAGAAGAGACAGCAAGTGAATGAGGCGATGAATCGCTTGACGGCTCCATATCGGACCGTGCTATTCATGCGTTACAATATGGACATGAGCTACAAGGAAATCGCCGACGCGTTGAGCGTGCCAGTGACGACGGTACAGGTACATCTGCACCGAGCGAAAAAGAAAATGAGAGACATGCTCGTTCAAGAGGGGGGATTCGCTTGAATTGCACGGACTTTCATCGGCTGATGGATGAGGAACGCCCGCTTACGAAGAGGGAGCTGGCCACTGTGGAGCAGCACGCCGATTCATGCTTGTCATGCGCCGCGTTGTTAGAGTCGGATGATGAGGCGAATGAGTGGGACATCGGGCAAGACATGCCGGAAGCCGCGGTATCCGAAGGGTTCACGGATAACGTCATGCAAGAAATTCTCGCCTTGGAAGATGCGTCACAACGCCGGAGAAGGAGACATAAGCGCGTCGGGCTGATTGCGGCCGGCATAGCATTCACCGTCACTGTTGGCGCGGCGGCTTCGCCGACATTCGCGGAAATGTTGAAGTCGCTGTTCGGGTATGGATATTATGTAAATGTGGATCATGCGGCAGAAATGGGGTTCTCGGAACGGGTGGAGGGCAGCGACACCGATCAACGAATCACGTTGTCCATTCACGAAATTCTTCCCGATTCGCCGCGCGTATACGTTGCCTATCAAATTATGAGAGACGGCAAGGTGTACGAACCTATGCTCCAGATAGATGGCAAACGCAACAGGCTATACGTGACGGATGAAGACGGTAATGAATATGAAGTTGACTCGGTCGGTGGCGGCACGTCGGATACGACCATTTCGTATATCAATTTTAAGCTGCCGTACGGGCTAGAACATAAACAACTGACCCTTCATATGGATATCCTTGAAGTGGGCGGAAGGCGAGAAGGGGTTCCCTTTATCGAAGGTCTGGATAAGGAGCCGAACCCGAAGGTAGAAGGGCATTGGCAAGTAAGCGTTCCGTTCTCGTTCGCGAAAAGCACGGAAGCGACAATCCGAATTCCAATCGATCGTTCCTATACGACTCCGCAAGGCTTGAGCATCAATGTGCGCAATCTGGTCTTGACGCCGACGAAGACGCAACTAGGGCTGTCCCACCAATTGACAGAGGAAGCGGAACAGCGAAAATATCGGGTGAAGCCGCTGTTTTGGAACGAGTTGCAGAAGGATGAGCGCAACATGTACGAATTGAACCAACGCACCTTCATGTGGCAGCTTGTGGACGAGTCGGGCGCGGTCGTCAACGATACAAGCACGTCAAGCGCGCAGCTCGGCCGTTGGCCGCAAGGTCAAAAGCTGACGTTCCGCCTTGATTACGAGGAGCATAACGAACTGTCGGATCTGTCGTTGACGTTCCGTCCGGCCGACGTACGCAAGGGGCCTGTCAAGCTGAAAGCGGGCGGAACGGAATTCATGTTGAGCTCGTTCAAGCTGGAACCGGATCTGCGCAATCCAAGCCAAACCAACGCCGTCATGGTTATCGAAGGAGTAATGCCGGCGCCGCTCTATCGCGTTGCCCATTGGGTTCTCGCGCAAGGCTCGGAATTGAAAGCGAACTTTATTTCCGTCGGGACGAAGACCAACGAGTACGAAATTAGAGAAGCGGTAAGAAATACGGGCAAGATTCCACTGAAGTATGAGCTAAGAATAAAAGGCTATGAAGAGAAGTGGGAGAACGAGGAGTTGCAGCTTCTCGCTCCTGTCATTACGACACGGTATTACTACGAGGACGACGCGTGGTCGTTCCCTATTGAAGTTCCGCCTTCGTCTGGAATGAAACAGGAAGAGGGAAAGTAATATTTTGCACCGATATAACATACTGTGAGTGACGCACCGGCAGTACGGCACTGCCGGTGTTTTTGGTGTTATCATTCAGGTGCGGACAAGATTCACTGTATCTTTATGGATGGGTGCGTAGTTATAATGGAATTACTTAATTTTGGAGGTGTTCAGATTATGCGGCAAAGCTACAACGTAATCGCAAATCAACGAACGGAGATTAGAAAAAAACGAGCGGTAGAACGGCACGCGCGTATGCGCGCATGCAGGTATTAAGGAAGCTGCGTATGCCTCATGTGACGTGCCGTCTGCCGGAAAGGCGGAACTGATTGAGATGAACTTACGCGCGTCACAAGTGTATATGATTATGATGTCTATGACGGCCCTTGCCATCTCCACGATGTCTACGACCTATGGGATTTATTTAATCGCGGAGCTTGGGTTGAACCCGTTCCAGCTTGTCATGATGGGAACGGTAATGGAGTGTACCGCACTCATCTTCGAAGGTGTCACCGGCGTCGTCGCCGATACGTACAGCCGTCGGTTATCGGTCATCATCGGTATGTTCGTGCTTGGCGCCGGATTTGTGTTGGAAGGCAGCGTGCAATGGATCGGCGCGCTGACCCCGTTCATTTCGGTGTTTATGTGGATTTTGGTTGCGGAATTTGTAAGCGGCTTCGGCTGGACCTTCATCAGCGGGGCTGATATGGCCTGGATCGTCGATGAAGTCGGTGAGAAGAACGTCGGGCATTTGTTCATGCGGGCGAAGCGGGTATCGTTGATCGCGACCTTGCTTGGTATCGCACTGAGTGTCGGGCTGTCTACGGTGGCGCCCAATCTCCCGTTTGTGGCCGCGGGTCTGTTCTATTTGGGACTTGGCGTTTTTTTGATGTTATTCATGAAGGAGACGAAGTTTGTCCGTCCGGAGCGTACCGCTCATTCCACGCACTGGCATGAGATGAAGACGACTTGGGTGACGGGCGCGAAGGTCGTGCGCCGTCATCCGGTGCTGCTGATGATCGTTGCCGTCACGCTGTTCAGCGGCGCGGCGTCCGAAGGTTACGACCGGCTGTGGGAGGCGCATCTCATTACCGATATCGGATTCCCGCAAGGCGTACTGTCTTCCATGGCGATGTGGTTCGGCCTCATCTCCGTCCTGACAACGATCATCGGAATGTTGGCCGTTCGTGCCACGGAGAAGCGGCTGGATATGAGCAACGAGCGATCGGTCTTCTATGGCATGTTCGTGCTCACTGCGGCACATATCGCCGCCATCCTGTCGTTCGCCTTCTCGCCGAGCTTCGCCTGGGCGCTCGGATCGCTGCTTGCGATCGGTGTGATTCGCACGCTCAAAGAACCGATATATAATACTTGGCTGAACATGAACATTGAGAACAAGTCCCGCGCCACCGTCTTGTCGATGATTAGTCAGTCGGACGCGCTCGGCCAAGCGGCAGGCGGTCCGTTGGTCGGTTGGGTGGGGAACCGCATCTCCGTCCGGGCTTCGCTCGTGGTTGCGGCTGTGCTGCTGTCGCCGATTCTGGCCGTGTTCGCCCGGGTGCTGCGCAAGCGGTAAACATCAAAAAGGCAGGCGCTCGTCACGGGCGCCTGCCTTTTCTTTCATTAATGAATGCTGTTCTTCTGGAAGTTGCCGCCGAGCACGTCGGATACACTCTCAATCGCGATGAACGCCTTCTCATCGATCTCTTGCACAATCGCTTTCAGCTTAGCCAACTCCAGACGCGTGACGACGCAGTATATAATCTGCGTATCCTCCTTGCTGTAGCCGCCTCTGCCGTAGAGGAACGTCGTGCTGCGTCCCAGACGATCCAGAATCGCTTGCGATACTTCTTCGTACTCGGAAGATATAATCGTAACCGATTTGGATTCGTTCAAGCCCTCAACGACAACGTCCATGACCTTGGAGGCAATGTAGAACGTGAATATGGAATACATCGCCGAATCCCATTTGAACACGAATCCTGCGACGATGAAGATAAATACGTTGATGAACAAAATAATTTGCCCGACAGGCACTCGGGTTTTCTTCGAGAAGAGAATGGCCACAATTTCAGTTCCGTCAAGCGAGCCGCCGAAGCGAAGCACGAGACCGACACCAAGACCTAGGATCAAGCCGCCGAACAGGACGGCCAATATCTTCTCATTCGTAAATGCATCGGCATGATGCAGCCACAAGGTCGTTCCCGACATGACCACGATACCGTACAAGGTGGAAAAGGCAAAGGTCTTGCCGATCTGCTTGTATCCGATGATGAGGAACGGGAGATTGATGATAAAAATGAATAGCCCGAGGGGCAGATTTGTCACTTTGGAGATGACGATGGAAATACCTGTAATTCCGCCGTCGATAACATTGTTCGGCACGAGGAATAATTCAAGCGCGACCCCCATTAATACAGCGCCTGCGGTAATAAAAATAAACCTCTTCAAGAAATCTAGGATAGTTAACTTCTTATGTGTTCTGGCCATACGATAAAATCCTTTCTTTATTAGTATGTATGAAGCTCACTTTTCGCAAAAAGTAGTTCTATAATAGCATTTCCCTATTTACAGTACAAACAGTCTTTTCATTATAAACGGTGCAATCGTGCTGCTAGTGTTTTGTCAACGCATTGCTGTGGCTGATTCTGATCGTTGTTCATAGGATGCTTTGCAGCATGGTCGCGTACTATATTAAGCGCAGAATGAACCTTTTCCAGATTGGAAGCCAAGTATGGATAGGGTGCTTGTATAAAAAGAGGGGGGTTATGTCTTGGTTCATTCGGTTCGAACTACGAAAAAAATAGGATCAAGGGGCTGGAGTTCCTTCGCGTTGGCGATTATCATCCTGCTGCTCATTTCGCTCACTCTATGGTGGGAGAGCCCGCCGGCAACGAAAGGGGCAGATGCCGAGGGACATGAATTTTCAGCGGAGAGAGCATTCAAGCATGTTGAAGTGATCGCACAGCACCCTCACCCCGTCGGTTCAGCGGAAAATGAGAAAGTGAGGCAATATTTGCTGCAGCAGATGGAAGAGCTTGGACTAGAGCCGAAGGTTGATTCTTATCCATGGACCATAAAACGGAATGACATTACGGAATCATTCGATTTGCACAACATCATAGGCGTCCTGAAAGGTTCGCAGGGAGGTAAAGTGCTTATGCTGACCGCGCACTATGACTCGACTCCCTTAGGTCCGGGAGCGAACGATGACGCTGTCGGCGTCGCCGCTTTGCTGGAAACGGCACGTGCCCTGCAGGCAGGGCCGCAGCTTGCCAACGATGTGTGGTTCGTGTTGACGGATGGCGAGGAGCCGGGATTGCTTGGTGCGACAGCGTTCTGGAATGAGGGGAATTACCGTGAAACTATCGGACTCGTGGCCAACTTCGAAGCACGAGGCTCGAAAGGACCGGCTATCATGTTCCAGACGAGCAACGACAACGGTACGCTCATTTCCGAGTTTGCCTCATTCGCTCCTGCACCGGTCAGCAATTCGCTGGTCGGGGAGATTTATAAGACGATGCCGAATGACACTGATTTGACGGTGTCGCTGAAGGCAGGCATCCCTGGATTGAACTTCGCCCATGCGGATGGGTGGGATAAGTATCATAGCCCGCTGGATACGCCTGAATATGTATCTCTAGCCACGCTGCAGCACCACGGGGATAATGCGCTGGCTGCCGCCAAGCATTTTGGAAATGTGGATTTGAGTGATGTGGCGTCCGCTAATCGGGTCTATTTCAATTGGTTCGGTATGCTGATTCATTATCCACAGTCAATGGTGCTGCCATTGACGCTGCTACTATGCGCGATGTGGGTATTTTCGCTCATTTTCTATATCCGTAAAGAGACGGTCTCGCTTAAAGGGGTCGCATCCGGTCTGCTGGCCATAGTGGCGGGCATCCTATTGTCGCTGGCTGCAGCCTATATTTATTATAAGGTCATTGATGTATTAGGAATATTGAAACCGGAGCAGGGAAGCCCTGCGCCAGCAGTCAATCCAACGTTCTATAATATCGGGATAGTGCTGCTGGCCTTATTCGTGTACCTGATAGTTACGCGATTTTTTAAGCGTAGAGTGAACGAGATGGAAATGGTTCTGTCAGGCATGCTGTTCTTTATCCTGCTGCTCGTCGGCACGACCTGGTTCCTTCCGGGAGCAAGCTATTTGTTCGCCTTGCCGCTCTATGTTCATGCTATCGTTGTCGGATGCGCAATGAGACGGAAACATCCGGCGGGCATGTTGAATCGGGCGTGGGCCATTATTTTATGCGCTATATTGCCGATTACGCTGTTTACGAGTCTGTTTCATCTCCTGTTTACGGCGATGCCGCTTTCCAGTAATATCGTATGTGCGGCGTTATGTTCGATTCTCTTTGCGCTCCTGCACCCAATGATGTTGAGATTCATATCTGTTAGGCCACCAGAGCATCGTGCCGACTATTCAATAATATCTGGTTGATGAGAATGACACCGCGAACAATTCGGCAAAGAAGAAGCCCATGATATTTAAACTGTACCCTGTAGAGTAGACACTTTAAAAAAGTCTCTCTATAGGGTATTTTTTGTTTAACGAAATAAATGGGACAGGGTGAACGTAATGAGTAAAAAGACATTTTCAGAGAAAGAAATCGAAAAGCTTTCCCAAAATCCTTATGTTAAGTCAGTGACATCCAGAGGAATCACCTATACTGACGAATTCAAACAACTCTTTATTGCATCCAATCAAAAAGGCAAGTTGCCGAGAGAAATATTTGAAGAATGCGGGTTTGACGTCAATGTGATTGGACTGAAAAGGGTACAATCCTCGGGCAAAAGATGGCGTGCGTGCTACAGGGAGAGCGGTGTCCTGGGTCTGCAAGATGCAAGAGGCCAATCATCAGGAAGGCCATCCTCAAGGGAACTGACACTGGAGGAGAAGAATGCCAGGCTCGAAGCGCAAAACACCTTATTGAAAGCGGAGAACGAGCTATTAAAAAAGATCCGTTTTGCGGGATGGGGGTTGAAAGACAAGTAGAATTGCCGCCTTGTAAGAAATATATCCTAATCCGCACTGTTATCAAGAAATATCACCTTCACCGGATGTTGAACTACTTATGTAAGATGGCCGGGATCTCTAGAAGCGGCTATTACAGGTACTGGTCTTCCGCATCCGTGAAGATGCGGAACCAAAGAGAACAGAAAGATGAACAAGTAAAAGAAATTATACTAAAGGCCTTCCGTTTCAAAAGACGCAAGAAAGGAGCCCGTTCCATAAAGATGACACTGGAGGGGCAGTTTCAGATTGTCTACAATTTGAAACGGATCAGGAGAATTATGAAGAAATACGACATTATGTGTCCTTTCCGCAAGGCAAACCCCTATAAACGGATGATGAAGGCAACACAGGAGCACCGCGTTGTGCCTAACCTGTTGAACAGGGAGTTTAAGCAGGACATCCCCGGTAAGGTATTACTGACGGATATCACCTATTTATATTACGGCACAGGCAGGAAAGCCTATTTGTCAACGATCAAGGACAGTTCAACCAATGAAATCGTGGCTTATCATGTGTCGGATCGAATCACCATGGACCTTGCGACAGAGACCCTTCTGAACCTGAAGAAAAATCGAAGGTTTAAAAAGGCGGAAGGTGCCTTTATTCATTCTGATCAAGGGACCCATTACACACATCCTGATTTTCAAAAGCTGGTTAAGCAAATGGGTTTGGGGCAATCGATGTCCAGACGGGGGAACTGTTGGGATAACGCACCCCAAGAATCCTTTTTCGGCCATTTCAAAGACGAGGCCTCCATCAAACCCTGCACTACTATGGAAGAGCTTAGACGAGAGATTAAGGACTATATGACCTACTACAACCACTACAGATATCAATGGAACTTAAAGAAGATGACCCCCATTCAATACAGGGATCATCTTCTCAGGGCAGCGTAGCCTTTTTTACATTTGTCCTTTACAAAGGGTACAGTTTA